>DATJAC010000100.1:0-12195 GCA_035516655.1 Alphaproteobacteria bacterium
GTCTTCTGAATGCCGCGGGAGGCGGGGCGTGCCGCAGGGTAATGCGTCGGTTTCGCCTCGTCCTGAGAGTCTGACTCAAAATGATCCGTTCACTTTCAATGCTCTATTCGTCACCCCGGCGAAAGCCGGGGTCCATGTCCGAAGCCCGGCTCGAGGCCGACGATGGACTCCCGCTTTCGCGGGAATGACGACGTGTGGCAGGTAATGCATTGAAGACAGCGCGTTCATTTCCGGCCAGTCGCCGAGGAGCGTCGCGCATGCGGCGCGTCTCGAAGGATGAGGATCGAGGCATGCTGACCCCCTACCTGCTGCTGGCCATTCCCGCCTCTCGCCATTATGGTTCTTGCCATGGCGACCTTGGGCGATGTGGCTCGACGTGCCGGCGTCTCCGCCGCGTCGGTCTCGCGCGTGCTCAACCATCCCGCGAAGGTGAGCCCGGAGGTCCGTGCACGCGTCACGCGCGCGATGAGCGAGCTCGGCTACGTCCGGGACGGGGCCGCGCGCGCGCTCGCCTCGCGCCATTCCCTCGCCATCGGCAACGTCGTGCCTACGCTCGGGATCGGAATCTTCGCGGTCGGGGTCGAGGCGATGCAGCGGCGGCTCGAGGAATTCGGCTACCAGCTCCTCGTCGCCGCCAGCCTCTACGACGAGAAGAAGGAGGCATTGCAGGTCCGCGCCCTCATCGAGCGCGGGGTCGAGGGCATCGCCCTCGTCGGCCACCGCCATGTCCCCGAGGTCTATGAGCTCCTCAGCGCGCGCAAGCTGCCCTACGTCAATACCTACCAGTTCGACGGGCGCAATCCGCATCCCTGCATCGGCTTCGACAATCGCAAGGGCGCCTTCAGCCTGACGCGCCATATCGTCGATCTCGGGCACCGCAACTTCGGCATCGTCACGGCACCGCCCAGCCTCAATGACCGGATCGCGGCCCGGCTCAAGGGCATCCTCGATTGCCTCGCGGACTGCGGCATCACCCCACCTCAGCTCCATGTCATGGAGGTGGCGCAGACCATCGTCGCCGGCCGCAGTGCCACCCGCGCACTGCTGACGGCCAAGCCCGATCTCACCGCCATCTGCTGCACGACCGATACCCTCGCCATCGGGACACTCCTCGAGTGCAAAGCCCTCGGCGTCCGCGTGCCCGAGGATGTCTCGGTCGCCGGCTTCTCCGATCTCGAGATCGTCGCCCAGCTCGACCCGCCGCTCAGCACGGTCCACATCCCGGCCGACCTGATCGGGACGCGGACCGCCGATTTCCTGCTCGACCGGATCAACGGCCGGGCTGGGGCCAAAAAGATCGAGCTCGAGGCCGATGTCATCATCCGCCAGTCGACGGGCGCGGCTCGGCCGCTCGGCAAAGTCCGGTAGCCCCCCTCAATGCCCTGGACGGGCGCCGATGAAAGCGCTATCATCGCGCTATATCAATAAGATAATCTTCCAGGAAACGAGAAACGACAGGAGGCAATGCCATGACGATGAAGAAGCTGCGCCTGAGGTTGGTCGCGCTCGCCGTGCTGGCCGCCGTGGCCGCGATGCTCACGCCGCATTCGGCGAGCGCCGAGAGCACGCTCGACAAGATCCTGCGCGAGAAAAAGCTCCGCGTGGCGATCGACGTGGCCAATCCGCCCTTCGGCGTGCTCGGCAAGGACGGCCAGCCCGACGGCTCGGACGTCGCCGTCGCCCGCCAGCTCGCCAAGGACCTGGGGGCCGAGATCGAGTTCGTCCAGGTGCCCTCGACCGGCCGCATCCCGGCGCTGCTCGCGGGGCGTGCCGACGTCACCATTGCGTCGATCTCCGTCACAGCAGACCGCGCCAAGGCGGTGATGTTCTGCAACCCCAACGGGGCGCTCAGCATCACCATCTTCGCACCCCAGGCCGTCGCCATCAAAACGCCCGCCGATCTGGTCGGCAAGCGCGTCGGCATCACCCGCGCCACGCTCGAGGAGGCGACCGTGCCCAAGATGGCGCCCGCGGGCACCAACATCGTGTGGTTCGACGACCTCGCCTCGACCACCCAGGCGCTGCTCTCGGGCCAGGTCGACGCGGCCGCCATGACCGGGTTTGCCGAAAAGGCGGTGGCCGACGCGAACCCCGACAAGCACATCGAGAACAAGCTCCTGGTGACGACGGCCTTCTACGGCCCGATCGTGCGGCATGACGAGTTCGAGCTGCGCCAGTGGATCAACACCTGGCTCTTCCTCAACACCCAGAACGGTTTCCTCGCGGCGACCTACAAGAAATACACCGGGCTCGACCTGCCGCCGCTGCCCGTGTTCTAAGACGGTTCACCCCCCTCCCTACCCTCCCCCTCGAGGGGGAGGGCTGGGGTGGGGGGTGATGGCCGGCGCGAGCGGTCGTTGGAGAGCCATGAACTACGTCTTCCACTTCAACGTCGTCCTCGACCATCTGCCGGAGCTGCTCGAGGGGGCGTGGCTCACCATCCGGCTCTCGGCGATGGCGATGGTGCTCGGCTTGGCCCTCGCCGTCGTCACGGCCTACGCGCGGATGACCGGCCCGGCACCCGTCGTCTGGCTCGTCGCTGGCTATGTCGAGCTCATCCGCAACACGCCCTTTCTCGTGCAGATATTCATCATCTATTTCTCGCTTCCTGCGCTTGGCATCCGGCTCGAGGCGAACGAGGCGGCCCTTGCCGCCATGACGGTCAACCTCGGCGCCTATGCCACGGAGATCCTGCGCGCCGGCATCGAGGCGTTGCCGCGGGGCCAGATCGAGGCGGCGAAGGCGCTCGGGCTGCCGCGCCTGGCGATCTTCCGCTACGTGATCCTCTTCCCGGCACTGAAGACGGTGTTCCCGGCCCTCGCGAGCCAGTTCATCCTCCTCATGCTGGGCTCGAGCGTGGTGTCGGCGATCTCGGCCGTGGAGCTCACCGCGGTCACCAATTCGCTGCAGTCGACCACCTTCCGCGCGTTCGAGTTCTACTTCTTCGCGACCGGCCTCTATCTCGCCATGGCGCTCGGCTTCCGCTTTGCCTTGGGCGTGATCTACTGGGCGGCGTTCCAGCGCCGCGCCTGGAATTGAAGGAACCGCGATGAGCCGCGACTTCGCCACGCCTGAGCTCCTTTTCCTCATCAAGAGCCTGCGCTGGACCTTGCTCCTCTCCCTCGTCGCCTTTACGGGCGGCGGGCTCGTGGGTGCGGTCATCGCCATCGCGCGCATCGTCCCCTTCGCCCCCTTGCGCTGGCTCGCCATCGGCTACATCCAGCTCTTCCAGGGCACACCCGTGCTGATGCAGCTCTTCGTCACCTACTATGGGCTCGCCGTGCTGTTCAACCTGCAGGTCGATGCCTGGCCCGCCGTCTCCCTCGCCTTCACGCTCTATGCCGGCGCCTTTCTCGGCGAGATCTGGCGCGGCTCGATCCAGGCGATCCCGCGCGCGCAATGGGAGGCCGCCAGGAGCCTCGCCCTCAGCTTCCCCCAGCAGCTCCGCTATGCCATCCTGCCGCAGGCGATCCGCATCTCGATCCCGCCGACCGTCGGCTTCCTGGTGCAGCTCGTCAAAGGCACCTCGATCGCGGCCATCATCGGCTTCGTCGAGCTCACGCGCGCGGGCCAGCTCATGACCAACGTGACCTTCAAGCCGATGATCGTCTATCCCGTGGTGGCGGCCCTCTATTTCGCGCTCTGCTGGCCGCTCTCCTTCTGGAGCCAGCTGCTCGAGCGGCGCATCGACGCCAATCTCGGCATCGAGCGTCGGCTTTGAGAAACCGCCATGGCTGAGGCGGTCGAGAGCTATCGCGGCACGGTCAAGGCCTGGGAGTGCGACAGCTTCGGCCATTTCACCGTGGCCTATTATTTCGAGCGCTTCAGCGAGGCCTCGCGCGCCATGCTCGCGGGCTTGGGAGGGGATTGGCGCGCGCGGACCTACCTCGCTCGCTTCGAGCAAGAGCTGCGCGCCGGCGACGGGCTTCACATCCTCTCGACACTCGCCGAGCGCAGCGCCGAGCGCTTGCGTCTCGACCACAGGCTCTTCAACTCCATGAGCGGGGCGGTGGCGACGACCATCGAAGAAACGCTCTTCCCGGCGACGCACCCAACCGCGTCCGAAGCGGGCATCACCGAGGGACGAGGCGATGGCTTCATGACGGGCTCGCTCGACGTGGTGCGCGCGGCCGAGCTCGACGAAGAGGGCGAGCTGTCGCTCGGCGGCTATGTCCACCGCAGCTCGGCCGCCTCCGCCCAGCTCCTCGGTGCCGCCGGGATCACGCCCGAGTATCTGCGCGCGAACAGGCGCGGCTTCGCCACCTTCGAGATCCGCCTCGAGCTCCGCGAGCCGCGCCCGCGCGCGGGTGCCCGCCTCAAGGTCGAGTCGGCCTTAGCACGCCTCGGCACCTCCTCGCTCCAGATGCTGCACCGCGTGTGGGACGTCCCGAGCGGACGGCTGGTTGCGAGCGGCAGCCAGTCCGGCGCACACTTCGACCTCGCCACCCGCCGCTCGACCCCCATCCCGTCCGAGCTGCGCGAGAAGGCGGCACCCTACGTGGTCGGGAAAGGCGCGTGAGCGCTTCTGCGCATCTCTTTCCTTGTCTCGCCGTGCTGGCGCTCGCCCTTGCCGCAGCCCCTCCGGCCTCGGCCGAGCCGGTCGAGATCCCGGAGCCGGACGGGGTGGTGCTGAAGGCCGAGCTCTTCCGCCCGGCCGGTCCGCCGGCAGCCCCGGCGATCGTGGCACTCCATGGCTGCGGCGGCGCCTATCCCAAGCGGGACCGGCAGTGGACCGCGGCCCTGACCGAGGCCGGCCACATCATGCTCTTCCCCGACAGCTTCGCCTCGCACGGGCTCGGCCCCCAGTGCCGCGTGCGCGACCGGATCGCCGGCTATCGGGAGCTGCGGCGGCAAGACGCGCTCACCGCCGCCGCCTGGCTCGCGGCAGAGAAGGCTACGCCCGCGGGCGGGGTCGTGCTCATGGGCTGGTCGGACGGCGGCGGCACCGTGCTCGCGGCCGGCATTATTGCGGCCGATCTTCCGGCGGGCCTGCTCCGCGGGCTGGTCGCCTTCTATCCCGCCTGCGAGCGCGCCGTGAAGAACGGCGCTTGGAATTTCGCGGCCCCGCTCCTCATCCTCTCGGGTGCCAACGACGACTGGGACGCCGTGGGTCCCTGCCGCGAGCTCGCGGCCCATGCGGGCCCGGCACTCGAGCTCGTGAGCTATCCCGGCGCCTACCATGACTTCGACGTGGACGAGCCCGTGCACGTCCTGAAGAACGTGGCCTTCTCGCAGAACGCCGACGGCTCGGTCCATGTCGGGGGCGATCCGGCGGCACGGGCGGACGCGCTTCAGCGCGTGCCCGCCTTCATCGTTCGACTGCCGCCCGCGGCACCGTGAGGCGTCGGCAAGGCTACTTCCCCTGGAACGCCGGCTTGCGCTTCTCCATGAAGGCGCGGCGGCCCTCGACGTAGTCCTCGCTCGCGAAGCAGCGCGCCACGAGCTCGTCGCAGCGCTTGGCGTCGAAGTTGCCCGCGGGCTTGCCGAGCTCGGCAACGACCCCCTTGATGGCCTGAAGCGTGAGCGGGGCGTTCTCGGCGATGGCGGCGCAGTAGGCGCGCACGTAGCTCTCGAGCTCGGCCTCGGGCAGCACGCGGTTGACGAGGCCCATGGCGAGCGCTTCGGCGGCGCTGAACTGGCGGGCGGTATAGAAGATCTCCTTGGCAAAGGCGGGACCCACCAGATCGACGAGCTTCTTCACCCCGCTCCAGCGGTAGCCGAGGCCGAGCTTCGCCGCCGGCACGCCGAAGCGCGCGCCCTCGGCCGCGATGCGCAGGTCGCAGGCGAGCGCCACCCCCACCCCGCCGCCGATGCAGTAGCCGTGGATCATGGCGATCGTCGGCTTGGCCGCATTCTGGAGCCGCGACTGGGCGCGGTCGCCGATGGCGTCGTACTCCTTGACCGCCTCGGGCGAGGAGCGCAGCGCCTCGAATTGGGAGATGTCGGCACCCGAGATGAAGGCCTTCTCGCCCGCCCCCTTGAGCACGATGACGCGCACCGCGGGATCGCGCTCGAACGCCTCGACGATGAGCGGGATCGCCTCCCACATGTCGCGCGAGATGGCGTTGCGGCGGGCGGGGTTGTTGAACACCATCCAGCCGATGGCTCCATCGGTCTCGACGATCATGCGCTCGGTGGGTGAGGCCATCATGCAGTCTCCTTTCAGACGACGCCGCGCCGGCGGAAGTCGGCAATCGCCGCGGCGTCATAGCCCAGTTCGCCGAGTACTGCGTCGGTGTGCTCGCCGCGCTCGGGGGTCGGCAGGCGCAGTGCCGACGGCGTGCGGCTGAGGGTCACCGCTTGGCCCACGAGCTCGATGCGGCCGAGGATGGGGTGATCGACGGCCTGGGCGAGCCCCAGGTGCTTCACCTGCGGATCGGCGAAGACCTCGTCGATGCGGTAGATCGGCCCGCTCGGCACGCCGGCGCGGTTGAGCACCTCGACCAGCTCCGCCGAGCCGTAGCCCTTGGTGATCTCCTCGAGGGCCGCGTTGAGCTTGTCGCGATTCTTGGAGCGCGCCTTGGCGGTCGCATAGTCCGGATCGCCCGCGAGATGGGCTGCCCCGATCGCCGCACAGAAGCGGCGATAGATCTCCTCGCCCGCGGCGGCGATGTTGACGTGGCCGTCCCTGGTGCGGAAGACACCCGTCGGGATGCTGGTCGGATGGTTGTTGCCGGCCTGGGGCGGCACCTCCTTGGCGACGAGCCAGCGGGCGGCCTGGAAATCGAGCATGGCGATCTGGGCACCGAGAAGGGAGGATTGCACCCACTGCCCCTCGCCCGACTCCTCGCGCTCGAGGAGGGCCACGAGGATGCCCATGGCGCAGAAGATGCCGGCAGAGAGGTCGGCCACGGGGATGCCGACCCGCACGGGCCCCTGGCCGGGGAGCCCGGTGATCGACATGAGCCCGCCCATGCCCTGCGCCACCTGATCGAAGCCGGGGCGGTCGCGGTAGGGTCCGTCCTGGCCGAAGCCCGAGATGCTGCCATAGACGAGGCGCTTGTTGAGGGGCTTCAGGCTCTCATAGTCGATGCCGAGGCGGAATTTCACGTCCGGGCGAAAATTCTCGACCAGCACGTCCGCGGCAGCCGCGAGCCTCTTGAGGATGGCGACCCCGTCGGGCTCCTTGAGGTTGAGGGTGATGCTGCGCTTGTTGCGGTGGATGTTCTGGAAGTCGGGGCCGTGGCGCTCCCCGCCCAGGCCGCCGTCGCCTTCCGTCGCCTCGACCTTGATCACCTGGGCCCCCCAGTCGGCGAGCTGGCGCACCGCCGTGGGACCGGCGCGCACGCGCGTGAGATCGACGACCTTGAAGCGCGAGAGCGGCAGCTTGCTCATGCGTCCTCGACAACGGAGGGAGAGGTGTCACGGCGCGAGATGCGCGCCGAAGCTCGCGGGAGCCGTAGAGATATACCGCCGGAAGCGGGGCCGCGAATAGCCCCATCGCCGCCGTGCCCCTACCCGCCGACCTGCCGCGAAAACGCCAGTTGCGGCCATTCCGGCAAAGTGCTTCGATCCATGCGCGCTAAGGGCCCGGTGGCGTGAAGTGCCGCGACCTCCGGGAGAGAGGCAAGGATGGCAAGGACGCCGTTGTCCGCCTCGCGGCGGGCACTTCTGCAGGGTGCGGGTCTCGGCGTCCTCGGGAGCGTCGCCGCCGCATCGCGCAAGCCGGCCGCCGCCGCCTCGCCCGCACCCGCGGCCGCCGCGGTCACCAATGCCGAGCCCGCGCTCTGGAGTGCCGAGTACTGGGCCGAGAAGGGCAAGGTCAAGCTCTACATGTTCCGCAAGCGCCTGGGCGCCCCCAAGGCGGACGAGCGCGCTCGCCCCGTGCTCTTCATGGTGCACGGCTCGTCGATCTCGGCGCGCCCGAGCTTCGATCTCACCGTGCCGGGGCACGGCGAGTATTCGATGATGAACGTCTTCGCCGGCTACGGCTTCGACGTCTGGACCATGGACCACGAGAACTACGGCCGCTCCTCGCGCACCGAGAGCAACTCGAACATCGCAAGCGGGGTCGAGGACCTGAAGGCCGCGGTCAAGATCGTCGCGCGCGAGACGGGGCAGAAGCGCTGTCACTTCTACGGCGTCTCCTCGGGCGCCTTGCGCGCCGGCGCCTTCGCGAGCGTTGCCCCCGAAAGCGTCGCCCGCCTGGCGCTCGAGGCCATGACCTGGACCGGCAAGGGCTCGCCCACGCTCGAGAAGCGGGCCGAGCAGGTGGAATTCTACCGCACCCACAACCGCCGCCCGCGCGGCCGCGACATGATCCTCAGCATCTTCACGCGCGACAAGCCGGGGACATCCGATCCCGCGGTCGGCGAGGCGCTGGCGGACGCCGAGCTCAAGTTCGGCGATACCATCCCGACCGGCACCTACCTCGACATGACCGCCAATTTGCCCGTGGTCGATCCGCTCAAGCTGAAGGCGCCGGTCGTCATCCTGCGCGGCGAGTACGACGGGATTGCGGCCCTCGACGATCTCCTCGCCTTCTACGGACGGCTGCCCAACGCCGACCGCCAGTTCGCCATCCTTCCGGGTGCTGCGCACGCCATCTCGCTCGGCCATAACCGCGAGCAGCTCTGGTACGTGCTGCGGAACTTCCTCGAGATGCCGCCGCGCCACGACGTGTGACGGCGCTGTACTTGGCACGGGCCGCGACGCAAGATGGTGCCCGCGGGCGCGCTGAGCAGAGGGGGAAAATCCGCATGCCGAAGCCGAACATAAGCCGGGAAAGTTTCGCGGCCATGGCCGCCACGACCGGCCTCAAGCTCAGCGAGGCCGAGACGCGCGAGCTCTACGAGGCCTACGGCCACGTCGAGGCCATGGTGGCGCGCCTGCGCGGGGCCAAGCGCCCGATTGCCGCCGAGCCTGCCGTCGTCTTCAAGCCCGAGCGCTGAGGCGAGCATGGCCGAGATCCCGACGATCGCCGAGGCGGCGGCCCTCATCGCCGCGCGCAAGCTCTCGCCCGTCGAGCTCACCCGGGCCTGTCTCGCGCGCATCGAGCGCCTGAACGGCACGCTCCACGCCTTCATCAAGGTGACCCCCGAGCGCGCCCTCGCCGAGGCCAAGGCCGCCGAGGCCGCGATCGCGGCAGGGGGTTCCAAAGGGCCGCTTCACGGCATTCCGATCGCGCACAAGGACATCTTCGAGACCAAGGGCCTGGCGACGACGGCCCACTCCAAGGTGCTGATCGATCACGTGCCGCAAGCCGACGCGGTCGCGGTCGCCAAGCTCGCCGAGGCGGGCACGGTGATGCTCGGCAAGCTCGCCACCCACGAGTTCGCCTGGGGCGGGCCCTCCTTCGACCTGCCCTTCCCGCCCGCGCGCAATCCCTGGGACCCGCAGCGCTTCACCGGCGGCTCCTCGAGCGGTACGGGGGCCGCGGTCGCAGCCGGCCTGGCGCTCGCCGGAACCGGCTCGGATACCGGCGGCTCGATCCGCGGGCCGTCCCACTACTGCGGTGTGACTGGGATCAAGCCGACCTACGGCCTCGTCTCGCGCCGCGGCATCCTGCCGCTCGCCTATTCGCTCGACCACGCGGGACCGCTCGCCTGGACGGTCGAGGACTGCGCCATTCTCCTGCAAGCGATGGCCGGGCACGATGCGCAGGATCCAGGCAGCGCCGATGTGCCACTCCCCGACTATCGTGCGGCCCTTGCGGGCTCGCTCAAGGGGGTGCGCATCGGCTTCGTGCGCCAATTCCACGAGAGCGGCAATCCGGCGAACGACGCGGTCAAGTCTGCCCTCGAGGCGGCCCTGCCGGTCTTCCGCTCCCTCGGCGCCGAGGTCCGTGACGCCGAGCTCGCCCCGCTCGCCGACTGGCACGCCTGCGGCATGCTCATCATGATGTGCGAAGCCTTCACCCTCCACGCGCCCTGGCTCAGGACCCGGCCCCAGGACTACGGCGACTATATGCGCGACCGCCTGCGGCTCGCCGCCTTCGTCAGCGCCGCCGATTACATCGAGGCGCAGCGCGCGCGCCGCGAGCTCTGCCGGCAGTTCGCCGCGACGATGCGGGAGTTCGATCTCCTGATCTCGGCCGTGATGCCGAGCGAGGCGCCGCTCATCGAGGAGATGGGCAAGTGGGCCTCCTTCGAGAGACCCTCCCTCACCTTTCCCTATAATGTGACCGGAGCGCCCGCCCTGGCGCTGCGCTGCGGCTTCACCGCGGCGGGCCTGCCGCTCGGCATGCAGATCGTCGGCCGGCCCTTCGAGGAGAGCCTCGTCTTCCGCGCCGGGCACGCCTATGAGCGCGCGACGAGCTGGGCGAGCCGGCGCCCTGCGCTTGCGAATTGAACGAGGCTTCGCCCCCTCACCCCACCCTCTCCCCCTGAAGGGGGAGAGGGAGTGAGTTGAGCGCGTCCTGGTCCCTCGCCCCCTTCAGGGGGAGAGGGAAGGGGCCCATCGCGAAGCGATGGGAAGGGTGAGGGGGCGGGCGTTGCCTCAAGCCGCGTGCGCCTTGGCCCAGGCGGCGACCTCGGCGTGGGTCGCGAACCACACGTCGGTGTGCGACCGCGCATGACGGATCACCTCCTCGATGATCCAGCTGCGCGAGCGGTAGCCGATGATGTGCGGGTGCATGGTGAGCTGGAAGACCCCGCCCTCCTCGTAGGCCGCATCGAACTCGCGGCGGAAGATCTCGAAGACGTCCTGGGGCGGGGTATAGGGGCGGAGCTGCTGGAAGCGGTGCATCATGAAATAGACCGCGTCGTCGCGCACCCACTCGACGGGGAGCTCGACGACTCCGGTCGGCTCGCCGTCCATCAGGAGCTCGTAGCAGTCCTCGTCCGCCATCAGCGAGGAATCGTACATGAGCCCCATCTCCTTCTCGATGCGGAGCGTGTTGGGGCTGAAGTCCCAGGAGGGCGTGCGCAGGCCGACCGGGCGCACCCCGCTCACCTTCTCGAGCGTCTCCGCCGAGCGCAGCATGAGGTCGCGCTCCGCGTCATAGGGCAGGACCGAGTTGAGCTCGTGGATCCAGCCGTGGATGCCGATCTCGTGTCCTTCGGCCACGACCCGGCGCTGCTCCTCGGGATGGATGAGGGCGGCGACGGCGGGGACATAGAAGGTCGCCTTGACGCCGTGCTTGGCGAGGATCTTGAGGATGCGCGGCACGCCGACCCGGTTGCCGTATTGACCCCAACAGAGCCGCCCGATCGATTTGCCGCCGTCGCGGAGCTCGTTGGTCTCGTGGTCGGAATCGAAGGAGAGTGCTACGGCGCAGCGCGCGCCATCCTTCCACGCCTTGGGCCGGTACGTCTTGCCCGCGCGCACGCGGCCCACGAGCTTGCGCCAATGCTCCTCGGGCCATTGCCAGGGCTCGAGTGCCGGGGTTTGCACGTTCATGGCGTCCTCCTTAGTCGAGCGGGGCGTGCGCGGTCTCCTTGAGGCCTGCGATCACGATCGCACTCACCACCGCCGCCGCGATCACGTAATAGACGGGCGAAATCGGATTGCCGGTCTGCTCGATGAGCCAGGTCGCGATGTAGGGCGCAAAGCCGCCGAAGATCGCGACCGAAAGCGCATAGCCGCTCGTCATCCAGGTCGAGCGCACGCGGGTCGGGAAGATCTCGGCGATCGCCGCCGGCCCGGCACCGGAGAAGAGCGAGATCAGCAGGCCGACGAGGACCTGGATCAGGATGAAGGCCGGGAGCGACACGCCCGCGAGCATGATGGCGAAGAGCGGATAGGGGAGCACGATGAAGGCCGCACAGCAGAGCAGCAGGAAGGGCTTGCGGCCGTAGCGGTCGGAGAGATGCCCCATGATGGGGATCGCCACCATGAGCACGATCACGCCGATGGTATTCGACCAGAGCGAGCCGGTGCGGTCGATGTGAAGGAATTTCTGGGCGAAGGTCGGCATGTAGGCGAGGAAGATGTAGAAAATCACGGTCCAGTTGATGGTGAAGCCGAAGGCGCGCGCGGCGAGCCAGAAGGGCGAGAGGCCGCCTGCGACGGCGGCGGGCTTGGGCTCCCGCGCCACGCGCTCGTAGTGCGGCGTCTCGCCGATGTTCCGCCGCAGATAGAAGCCGACGGGACCCAGGATGCCGCCCAAGAGGAAGGGGATGCGCCAGCCCCACTCGTCCATCTGCGCACCTGTGAGGACCGTGCTGATGAGGGCCGCGATGCCGGAGCCGAGCACGATGCCGCCGACCACGCTCGCCTGCTGGAAGCTGCCGTAGAAGCCGCGGCGCTTCTCGG
>DATJAC010000101.1:0-10330 GCA_035516655.1 Alphaproteobacteria bacterium
GGTGCATAGCCTTCCGCCTGGCTGAAGGGCACCATGATGCGCTCGAACGGCAGCGCCTTCTCGCGGAGGGCGATCTCCACCTTGCGCGAGAACAGGCTCAAGGGTCCCGAATAGAGCTTCATCCGTCCGTCCGCGTGCTGAGCTCGTCCAAGCACTATATTTTGGGACGTTGCACGGAGCAAATTCGGTCGTTGAGCCCCGAACTCGACCGGGATCCCGTGTCGCTCGTGGGTTGACATGCGGAACCGATCCCGCTAAATTTTCGCGAGTTGCGCCGATTTGAGTTCAGCTTGCGGGCGCGGAAAAAATGCCGCTAAAGCGACGGGACAACCGCCCGGCGGCAGCGCTGCGGCGGTTTTTTGTTGGGCCTGGTCCACCCCGAGAATGGACCCGCGGGATTTGACGGGCAGCTTGCAGCCGCGCCTTTCTCTGCTAAAGCGCCACGGGGATGACCTCCGTGGGCCCGTGTAACCCAAGTGAAGGAGGGCATCCCATGCCTGCGCCACTTATATTGCCGTTGAACTCCGCAGCGGGGGACGTGCGATGAGCGCGCCCGCGAACGCCTATGCCGGCGATCTCGACGTGCGCCGCGCCTGGGAACTGCTCAAGACGGAGCCCAATGCCGTCCTGGTCGACGTGCGCACCAATCCCGAGTGCCGCTACGTCGGCCATCCGGACCTGAGCTCGCTCGGGAAACGCCCGCTCTTCATCGAGTGGCAGGCTTATCCCGATCTCGCGAAGAACGAGCGCTTCGCCGAAGAGTTGGGGGCGCAAGGCATCGCGAAGGATGCACCGCTCCTCTTCCTCTGCCGCTCGGGTGCGCGCTCCAAATCCGCCGCCATTCTCCTGACCGGACTCGGCTACGAGCGCTGCTACAACGTGGCCGACGGGTTCGAGGGACCGAAGGATGCGGCCGGCCATCGCGGCCAGGCGGGCGGCTGGAAGGCCGCCGGCCTGCCCTGGCAGCAGGACTGAGCGCGGGACGAGTGCTATGGCAAAAGGCAAAGCGAACGCGGCGGACGCGTGGCGTCCGCAGACGCGGCTGGTGCGCGGCGGGACGACCCGCTCGGCATACGGCGAGACCAGCGAGGCGATCTTCCTCACTTCGGGCTTCGTTTACGCGAGTGCCGAGGAGGCGGAGGCGCGCTTCAAGGGCGAGGCCGACGGCTTCATCTATTCGCGCTACGGCAACCCGACCGTCGCCATGTTCGAGAAACGCATGGCGCTTCTCGAGGGCTCGGAGGCGTGCTTCGCCACGGCGACCGGCATGGCGGCGGTCTTCGCCTCGCTCATGTGCCAGCTCCGCGCCGGGCAGCGCGTGGTGGCGGCGCGCGCACTCTTCGGCTCCTGTCACTTCATCATCACGCAGCTCCTGCCGCGCTGGGGGATCGCGACCGAGCTCGTCGACGGCCCGGATCTCGCGCAATGGAAGGCGGCCCTCAAGCCGGGTGCCGCCGCGGTCTTTTTCGAGACCCCGGCCAATCCCACCCTCGAGCTCATCGACATCGCGGCGGTCGCCAAGCTCGCCCACACAGCAGGGGCCGCGGTCATCGTCGACAACGTGTTCTCGACGCCCGTGCTGCAGCGTCCGCTCGAACTCGGTGCCGACATCGTCGTCTATTCCGCGACCAAGCACATCGACGGGCAGGGCCGCGCCCTCGGCGGCGCCATCCTCTCGCGCGAGAAGTTCTATCGCGAGCAGCTCATGCCCTTCATGCGCCACACCGGGCCGGCCTTGAGCCCGTTCAACGCCTGGGTCATGCTCAAGGGCCTCGAGACCCTGGGTCCCCGGGTCGAGCGCCATCAGGCGAACGCGCGCAAGGTCGCGGACTTCCTGGCCGGGCACAAGGCAGTGACGCGCGTGCTCTACCCCGGCCACAAGAGCCACCCGCAATACCGGCTCGCGCGCCGGCAGATGAGCGGGGCGGGGACGATGGTGAGCTTCGAGATCAAGGGCGGCAAAGAGGGCGCCTTCCGCTTCCTCGATGCGCTCGAGCTGGTCGACGTCTCGAACAACCTGGGCGACGCCAAATCGCTCATCACCCATCCCTCGACGACGACGCACCGTGCGGTGGCCCCCGAGGAGCGCGCGCGCGTGGGCATCACCGACGGCCTCGTCCGCCTCTCGGTCGGTCTCGAGGACGCGGACGACCTCATCGCGGACCTCGCACGCGGGCTCAAGGCGGCGCAGGCCTGAAAGACACCGGCGCGGCACTCACCCGAGCTTCGCCCAGGTGAGCTCGTGCTTGTTGTGGTGGAGATGCAAGAGACGGCTTCCGGGCACGGCGGCGAAGGCGGCGGCGGTCGCGTGGTCCGTTTCGCCCTGAAACTTGAGCGTGCATAAGTAGTGCCGTGCCAAGCCCGAGGCGAGCCAGCCCTGCACGAGGCGCCACAGGCGGCGCGGATAGCACACGACGTCGGAAAGGAGCCAGTCGACGGGCCCCACTTCGGCGGGGGCCAATGAAAAGGCGCTCGCCGCGCGATATTCGATGCCGGGCAGGGCCGCGACCCTGGGGTCGAGCGGCGCCTTGTCGACGCTCAAGACATGGCAGCCGAGTGCCTGCAGCGCCCAGCTCCAGCCGCCCGGGCTGGCGCCGAGATCGAGGCAGCGCTCCCCGGCGGCGGGACGCACGCCGAGGAGCGTGAAGGCTTCCCACAGCTTGAGATAGGCGCGGTTGGGCGGGCCCGTGCGGTCCTCGATGAATTCCACCTCGCCGTGGCGGAAGGGGCTCGAGCAATGGGGACTCGCGAGGAGCCTATTCTCGGCGAGAAGCGTCCACGAGCCGAGCGGGGCTTTGGGCAGCTCGCACGGAAACGGCACGGGCTTGGCCGAGACGTGGGGAAGCTGTTCCTGGATCAGCTTGGCGCGGCGATGAAGCTTGAAGTCATAGAGCGCCCAATTGCGCTGGATGGCGCGGAGCTTCCGGGCCGCGTCCGTGATCGAGCCGACCTCGATCGCGTGGGGTGCCTGCCATACGTTCTGGGCCCAGGCGGCGGGCCGCGGCGGCCCGGGGGCCAAGATGAGCCGGCCATAGCGCTTGGTCACGCCCCCGAGCTCGTGCTCGAGGTCGCGCTCGAAACCTTCGGCGGCGAGATAGCCGCTCTCCTCCTCCATGGCTTGCCCGCGATTTCGATCCCGGAGAGTCATGGGTGCGCGCCGCACGCACCCACATGGGCCAACGGTGTCGCGTTTTCCGCCGCATGTCCAATATTGACCCGCCCCGCGCGCAGGCCCAGGATTCCCGAGCGAGCGACGGGAGAGCGGCAGGCAGGCCCATGATCGAGGTCATCATCGAGCGCTGGACCCAGCGCGACGGCCACACGGATTTCATGTGGTCGCTTTGGCATCACGGCAAGCGTGCCGCCATGGGCGACCCGCTCGCGAGCTCGAGCGAGGCGGAGGCGCAAGCGCTCGCGGCCTGCCGCAGCACCTTCCGGCGCGAGCCTGACCGCATCACCAAGCTTTGAGGCGGCGAATTTAACGTACCTTGCGCGCGGTCCGACGAGCGCCCGCGCTCAAGGCACGTCGAAGCGCTCGTCGGTGACGGTCCGGCCGACCTTGTCGACGAGGAAGGGGACCAGGGACTGGGTCGCGGCAAACGAGTCGGGCCGACGCATCTCTCCGCTGGCACTGCCCTGCCAGACGCGCTTTGCGGCGCGCTGATCGGACAGCATCATCGAGAGGTGCACCTGACGCCGCGACGAAGCAGCGCCGGCGGTCGTACCCGAGGCGGTCTCGCCGCCGAAGAGGTTCTGATTGAGCGGGGCGAGCACGCCCATGCTCTGGGTTTGATCGTTGTTCGGCACCGAGCTTTCGAGTGCGAGCGCACCGTTCGTCTTGTCGCTGACCCGGTTGCCGAGCACTTCGGTCGCATAGAACTTGAGGAGGAAGGGAGCGTTGTCCGAGACGGCGTAACCGCGCGCGCGCAGCGAGGCCTCGATCGCGGCCTTGAGGCGCTGGTACTGGTCGGTGTCCTCGGAGGCGACGACGGAGATGGCAGCGCCGGGTGGGAGCGGCGCATAGGCGCGCGCCGTCACCGAGCCGGTCGGCGGGCCGGCGGTCGCTTGCGCCCAAGCCTGCGGCGCCATCAGGACCAGGAAGCCGGCCACGAGCGCGTGCAATTTCCCCATGCTCTTCCTCCTCGAGGGCGGTCTCGCGTCCAGACCGTCCGCGCTCGACTTCCGCGCTGCGATGGTCGGGCCAAGCCCACCCATCCCTAAGGTAATGAAAGCTTTACGCGAGCGCTACTGCGAACCTGTGTCCGAGCGTCGAAATCTCGGGTGGCGACGCGCGCGGGACCCTGCCTCAGCTCTGGGAGATCGGCAGGAGCAGGAGCTGGGCGACCACGACATGGGGCGGCTGCTCGAGCGCGAAGACGACCGCGCGCACCACGTCCTCGACGGTGAGGAGGGCCTCGAACGACGCGTAGAAGCGCTCCGCCGTCGCCTTATCGCCCCGCCAACGGGCCTCGGCAAAGCCGGTCCGCACCGTCCCCGGCATGATCTCGCTCACGCGCAAGGGGCTGCCCTTGAGATCGCTGCGGAGCGAGTCGCTGAACATATGCACCGCCGCCTTGCTCGTATTGTAAGCCACGCTTGCAGCCATGGGCCGCAGGCCGGCGACCGAGCCCAGATTGACGATATGCCCGCGGCCGCGCGCCAGCATGCCGGGGAGGACGGCGTGCGTCATGCGCATGAGGCCCGCGACGTTGGTCTCGATCGTGCTTGCCCAGTCCGCGATGCCGCCCTCGTCGAAGCGCCGGCGCCCGCCCACATCCGAGCCCGCATTGTTGACGAGGATGTCGACCGCGCGCCACTTGGCCGGCAGGGCTTTCATGATCCCGGCCGAGGCCTTGGCGTCGGTCACGTCGAGGGCCAGGGGAAAGATGGCCTTGCCGTGGCGAGCCGCGAGCTTGGCAAGCCTTTGGCTCTTGCGCGCTGTCGCGATGACGCGAACGCCGCGGGCGGCGAGGGTGAGCGCCAAGGCTGCACCGATACCGCTCGACGCCCCGGTTATGAGGGCGATCGCGCCCGGGCGGAGAATGGGCTCTTCGTCGCTCATCGCAAGACGCTCATCGCAGAAGATGTACCACGCCTCGCGGGGGCTGCAAAATGCAGCACCGGTGCTTGGGCGGCGCGCGCCCGAGCGCATGGACTTCGCTCGAGGCCTGTCCCATGATCGCGAGGCCAGTGCGCCCTGGGTGGAGAGGCGGCTCGAGCGAGGACGGCGGACCATGGCCTTCGAGACCCTTCTCATCGACATGCCAAGGCCCGGCATCGCCCGGCTTACCCTCAACCGTCCCGAGGCCCATAACGCGCTCTCAGGTGCCATGCTCGACGAGCTGCCGCGAGCACTCGGGGAGCTCGAGTCGGACCCCGGCGTGCGCGTCGTTGTGCTGACCGGGGCGGGGGAGAGCTTCTGCGCGGGTGGCGATCTGCGCTGGATGGAGGAAGTGAGCAAGCTCGACCGCGCGGGGCGCATCGCCGCATCGGGCAAGATCGCAACCCTCCTTGCCGCCCTCGATCGCCTCGCCAAGCCGCTCGTCGGGCGCATCAACGGCCCGGCCTACGGCGGCGGAGTCGGGCTCGTCGCCGTCTGCGACGTGGCGATCGCCGCGCGCGGCGCGCGTTTCGGGCTCACCGAGGTGCGTCTTGGCCTGCTTCCCGCCAACATCGGCCCTTACGTGGTGGCGCGGCTGGGCCCGGCCAAGGCGCGCGAGATTCTCTTTAACGGCAAGCTCTTCGCGGCCGAGGAGGCGGAGCGGCTCGGCCTCGTCTCGCGCGCCGTCGATGCCGCGGAGCTCGATGCCGCGGTCGAGCGCGAGGCCGGCTATTTCCTCCAGTGCGGGCCGCAGGCGGTCGCCCGCACGAAGGCTCTCATCCATCACATTGCGCGTCACGGGCCGTCCGAGAGCATCGACCACGCGATCGCGGCGCTGGCGGATGCGTGGGAGGGAGATGAGAGCAAGGAAGGCATCGCCGCCTTCTTCGCCAAGCGCAAGCCGCGCTGGACTTCGTGAGTCGGGTGGGACCGTGCTCTCGGCAGTGCCGGAGCCGGCGGGCGCAAAGCGTGGCTTTATCGTTGAAATCATTGTATACTGTCGGCGTTGCATCGGAGCGACGTGGCTGCGCTGACGACGTCGAGGTGCGACACGGACTGGCCGCATGAGTGCTGATGGGAATGCAGAAAGGGACGGGGCGGAGTAGTCGGCTCGGCAGCCAATAGCCGTGAGCGAGGGGGGAAGGATGAAGTGGGGCTTCTTCAAGTTTGCGGTCGCGGCGCTGGCGTTGTGCGCGGCACTCTTCGCGGTGGAGCGGGCACAGGCGGCCGGCTTCCAGCTCGTCGACCAAAGCCCGAGCGGCGAGGGGGATGCGTTCGCGGGTGCTGCCGCGGTGGCCGAGGACGCCTCGACCATCTTCGCCAACCCCGCCGGCCTGACCTACCTCAACGGCATCCAGGCACAGGCGGGCATCAACGTCATCATGCCGGACGGGACCTTTCACCCGACGAACGCGAAGACCGATCCCTCGCCCATCGGCGGCCTGCCGATGCCGCTGACCGGCCAGGGAAACCGCGACTGGGGCGAGGCGGTGGCCGCACCGCATATCTATTTCGCGCTCCCGCTCGACTCGATTAC
The DNA here is from genome assembly GCA_035516655.1 of Alphaproteobacteria bacterium. Taxonomy (GTDB): domain Bacteria; phylum Pseudomonadota; class Alphaproteobacteria; order JACZXZ01; family JACZXZ01; genus DASPPM01. The sequence continues at coordinate 6,639 of DATJAC010000101.1, forward strand.
GAAGGGCCTGTGGGCCGGCCTTGGCATCACGGCCCCCTTCGGACTGGTGACCGATTACGGCAGCGACAGCTGGATCGGCCGCTATTACGCCGAGCGCACCCAGCTCAAGACGATCGACGTGAATCCGACGGTGGCCTACAAAGCCACGAATTGGCTCTCCCTGGGTGCCGGGGTCGACGTTCTGCACGGCAGCGGACTCTTCAAGAACGCCGTCGATTTCGGCTCGATCTGCACCAACGCCGCCGGAGCCGCCACCTGCGGGCCCTTCGGGCTCTCGCCCCAGGCCGACGACGGGCAAGCCAACTTGACCGGCAGCGACACGACGGTCGGGTGGAACGCCGGCGTCATCCTTCAGCCCTTGGAGAACACGCGCATCGGCCTGGCCTATCGCTCGGGCTATACGCTGCACCTGAGCGGCTCGGCGACGTTCACCGTGCCCGCGGCTTACCAAACGCTCCAGGCGACGGTCCCCGCCTTCGGGGGCAACTTCGTCACGACCTCGGCCCTCGCCAAGGTAGCCCTTCCGGCAACGGCCAGTTTATCGGTCGCCCAGCAGGTCACCCCCAAATGGACGATCTTGGGCGACGTCAGCTGGACGCAGTGGAGCAGCTTCAAGAACTTCACCGTCACCTTCGCCAATCCGTTGCAGCCGACCCAGGTCACGCCCGAGAATTGGCACGATACCTTCCGCGAATCGCTGGGTGCGACCTACGCGGCAAGCGACAAGGCCAAGCTGCGCTTCGGCGTCGCCTACGATCCGACCCCCGTACCCAACGCCTTTCGCACCTTGAACATTCCCGACGACAGCCGGATTTGGCTTTCCATCGGCTATGGCATGCAGCTGTGGGGCGGGCTCTCGATCGACGCCGCTTATACCCACATCTTTGTCATCGGCAACTCGCCCATCAATCTGGCGAGCAATACCCAGGGTACGGTCAGCGGCACCTACAGCGGCTCCTCCGTCAATATCGTGACGCTCGGCGTGAAGTACGCCTTCTAGCTCTCCGCTGCGGTGCCCAGGGCGCCGGGCCAGCACCGGTTGATGTTGGCGTCGGTTATTTGACGCTGACGTTAGAGGCGCTTAGGCTTCAACCCAACCTATGATCGCGAGGGGGCGACGTGGCTGTTGAGCCTCGACATCCTGCGGACATGCCCTGGGCGAAGTCCTATCCCCACGACGTCACCCTCGAGGTGAGCGTGCCGGAGGAGCCTTTCTGGCGGATGGCGGAGACGGCGGCCGCCGAGTTCGCGGCCCTTCCCGCTCTCGATTTCCTCGGCCATCGCACAAGCTATCGCGAGCTCGGCCGCCTCATCGACCGGGCGGCCGCGGGCTTCCAGGCCCTCGGCGTCGGGCGCGGCGTCAACGTCGGTCTCATGCTGCCCAATTGCCCCTATTACGTGATTTGCTATTTCGCCGTGCTCAAGGCGGGGGGCACGGTCGTGAACTACAACCCGCTCTATGTCGTGCGCGAGATCGTGCACCAGATCGACGATTCCGAGACGGCGATCATGGTGACCCTCGATCTCAAGCTGCTTTACGACAAGGCCGCCCTGGCGATGGGCCAGTCCGGTCTCAAGCGGCTCGTGGTCGGGCGCATGGCGGGACTGCTGCCCTTTCCGCAGAACATGCTCTTCACGATCCTCAAGTCCCAGGAGCGGGCGCGGGTCCCGCACGACGAGCGGCACATCGTCTTCGACCAGCTCATCGCGAACGAGGGGCGCGTGCGCACGGTGCCGATCGACCCGCGGCGCGACCCGGCCGTGCTGCAATATACGGGGGGGACCACCGGAGCCCCCAAAGGGGCGGAGCTCACGCACGGCAACCTGTGGGCGAACCTGCGCCAGATCGAGGTGTGGTTCCCCGAGGTCGAGCGCGGCCGGGAACGCACCCTCGCCGTGTTGCCGTTCTTCCACGTCTTCGCCATGACCTCGGTGATGAACTACACGCTCTATAACGGCGGGCTCATGATCCTGCTGCCCCGCTTCGAGCTCAAGCAAGTGCTCGAGACCATCGACCGCAAGCGGCCGACGCTCTTCCCGGGCGTTCCCACCATTTACACCGCGATCAACAACGCTCCCGCGCTCGCCAGATACAATCTCTCCTCGATCAAGATGTGCATCTCGGGTGCCGCTACGCTGCCGCTCGAGATCAAGCGCCAATTCGAGGCCCATACCGGATGCAAGCTCGTCGAAGGCTACGGCCTGAGCGAAGCCTCGCCCGTCGTCTGCTGCAATCCCATCGGCGGCCTGAACAAGCCGGGCTCGATCGGCTTGCCCGTTCCGGGTACCGACGTGCGCATCATGTCGCTCGACGCTCCGCCCCGGCCGCTGCCCACGGGCGAGCGCGGCGAGCTCTGGGTTCACGGGCCGCAGGTGATGGCCGGCTATTGGCATCAACCGGACGAGACGGCGACCACTTTGACCGACGGCTGGCTCCATACCGGCGATGTCGGCTACATGGACGAGGACGGCTACTTCTTCATCGTCGACCGCCTCAAGGAGGTCATCATCGCCGGCGGCTACAAAATTTATCCGCGTCTGGTCGAGGAGGCGATCTACCAGCATCCCGCGGTCGCCGAGGCGGCAGTCGTCGGCGTGCCCGATCCCTATCGCGGTCATACCGTCAAGGCCTTTGTCGTGAGGCACGACGGTGCCGAGCTCGACGCGGCGGGCCTGCTCGCCTTCCTCGCCGACAAGCTCTCTCCCATCGAGATGCCGAAACTCGTCGAGTTCCGCCACGAGCTGCCCAAGTCGGCAGTCGGCAAGATCCTGAAGCTCGCCCTCCTCAAGGGCGAGGAGACGCAGCCCGCCGGCAGCAAGGGCGGGTGAGGGCCGCCGGCCCGACAAGGTGCGCGAGAGACTGCTTAGAAGGAGACCGCCCCAATGACGAACGTGGTGATCGCCGGCTACGCCCGCTCCCCCTTCCACTTCGCCAACAAGGGCGAGCTCAGGCGCGTGCGGCCGGACGAGATGGCGGCGCAAGTCGTGGCCGGTCTCGTCGAGCGCACGCATCTCGCCACCGCCGACCTCGAGGATATCATCGTCGGTTGCGCGCTGCCCGAAGGCGAGCAGGGACTGAACGTCGCCCGCCTCATCGGCTTCCTCGCGAAGCTGCCGATCTCGGTTGCGGGCAGCACGGTCAATCGCTTCTGCGGCTCCTCCATGCAGGCGATCCATATGGCGGCGGGTGCCATTCAGCTCGGCGCCGGCGAGGCTTTCATCTGCGCCGGCGTCGAATCGATGACGCGTGTGCCCATGATGGGGTTCAACCCCATGCCTCATCCCGGCTTGGTCGCGAAATATCCGCAGGCTTACGTCTCGATGGGCATCACCGCCGAGAACGTCGCCCGAAAATATCAGATTACCCGCGCCGATCAGGATGCGTTCGCGTTGCTCAGTCACAAGAAGGCAGCCGCCGCGGATGCTGCCGGCAGGCTCGCCGGCGAGATCGTGCCCATCAAGCAGGACGGCAAGGTGGTCGCCAAGGACGGCTGCATCCGTCCCGATGCCTCGAGCGATGCCCTGGCCGGACTCAAGCCGGCCTTCGACGAGCACGGCTCGGTCACCGCCGGCACCTCCTCGCCCTTGACCGACGGTGCTGCGGCGACGCTCGTCTGCACGGAGGATTATGCCGCGAAGAAAGGCCTCGAGCCGCTCGCCCGCGTGAAGAGCATAGCTGTCGCGGGCTGTGC
>DATJAC010000102.1:0-8580 GCA_035516655.1 Alphaproteobacteria bacterium
CCGCACGCGATGGATGACGTTCGGGCGTCGTGACCGCGCGGGGCGCCCCTGGCCCGCCGCTGGCGGCCTCCTCAGAGGCAGGCCAGAAATGAACGCTCTATCTTCAATGCATTACCTGCCACACGTCGTCATTCCCGCGAAAGCGGGAATCCATCGTCGGCCTCGAGCCGGGCTTCGGATATGGACCCCGGCTTTCGCCGGGGTGACGAATAGAACATTGAAAGTGAACGGATCATCTTGAGTTAGACGCTCAGGAGTGCGTCTTTTCCTCCGCCGCGACCGCGGGGGCCTCGTCCTCGACCCGCGAGCCTGCGTCATCGGCCGCCGGCGGGTCGCCGGCGGGTGCCGGTCCGTCGCCCTCGGCCGAAGGCGCCTCGTTCTCGGCCGCCGGCATCTCGCTCTCGGCGGGCGCTGCGGCGGGTGCCGCGGCCGCCGGCGCCTTGCTTTCGGCTGCTGCCTTGCGCAGGCGCTCGCGCGCGCGGTGCACCGCCTTCTCGAGCTCGTCGTTGGTGCAAAGGCCGAGCAGGACCGGGCTCTGGGGCCGGATATTGGGGGTGTTCCAATGGCTGCGGTCGCGCACCGCCTGGATGGTGTGTTTGGTGGTGCCGACGAGCTTGGTGATCTGGGCGTCGGCGAGCTCGGGGTGGTTCTTCAAGAGCCAGGCGATCGCGTCGGGGCGGTCGCTGCGCTTGGCGACCGGCGTGTAGCGCGCCCCCTTGGTGCGCGCCTCGGGGAGCGGGATCGTGGGTTTGGCGAGCTCGAGGCGGTAGTTGGGGTCGGCTTGGCCCTTGGCGATCTCCTCCTTGGCGAGCTGACCGTTGGCGACCGGATCGAGGCCCTGCATGCCGCCCGCCACCTCGCCGTCGGCGATCGCCTGCACCTCGAGCTCGTGGAGCCCGCAGAATTCCGCGATCTGCGTGAAGGTCAAGGTGGTGTTCTCGACGAGCCACACGGCGGTGGCCTTCGGCATGAGCGGTTGCGCCATCGATCCTCCTCGCGTTTTTGCTAGCCTCGGGGCGGGGCGCGCCGGTGCTGCGGGGCGCCTCCGGGCGGCCTCGGGCGGCCGCGCCGCGGGCGAATGGGTCCTTGGCTTATATAGGGACTCCCGTCCAGGAGCAAACGGCTCCGAGCGGCGACTCCCGCTTCTCACGCCGTCAGCACGATCTTGCCGATGTGCGCGTTCGACTCCATCAGGCGGTGGGCCGCGGCCGCCTCCTTGAGGGGAAAGGTCTTGTAGATCATGGGCTTGAGCTTGCCCGCCTCGAACAACGGCCAGACCTCGCGGCGGAGTGCCGCGGCGATGCGGCCCTTCTCCGCGATCGAGCGCGCGCGCAAGGTCGAGCCCGTGAGGGTCAAGCGCTTGAGCATGAGGGGGGCGAGATCGATCTCGACCTTGGCCCCGCGCAGGAAGGCGATCTGCACGAGGCGCCCGTCGGGGGCGAGGAGCTTCAGGTTGCGCGCGGTATAATCGCCCCCCACCATGTCGAGGATGACGTCGACCCCCTTGCCCCCGGTCGCCTTGGTCAAGAGCTCGACGAAATCCTCGCTTTTATAGTCGACGCATTTCTCGGCCCCGAGCGCCTCGCAGGCCTTGCATTTCTCGGCCCCGCTGGCACTCGCGAAGACGCGGGCGCCCCTCGCCCTGGCGAGCTGGATGGCGCTCGTGCCGATCCCGCTCGCCCCGCCATGGACGAGGAAGCTTTCGCCCGCTTTGAGGCCGCCGCGCTCGAAGACGTTGGTCCAGACCGTGAAGAAGGTCTCAGGTATCGCCGCCGCCTCGACCATGCCGAGGCCCTTGGGCACCGGCAGGCATTGCGGCAGCGGGGCGACTGCGTATTCGGCATAGCCACCGCCCGCGAGGAGGGCGAGGACCTTGTCGCCCAGACGCCATCCCGTGACCCCGGCACCGAGGCCTGCAATCGTGCCGGCGATCTCGAGGCCGGGGAGGTCGGAGGCCCCGGGCGGGGGATTGTAGTGGCCCTGGCGCTGCAGCACGTCGGGGCGATTGACGCCGGCCGCCGCCACCTTGACGAGGAGCTCGTCCGAGCCCGGCTGGGGCAGCGGGCGGCTCGCGGCGACGAGCACCTCGGGGGCGCCGAACGCCTTGATCTCGATCGCGGTCATGGTCTTGGGCAGCGTCTCGGGCATCGCACCTGATCCAATCCGGCATGAACGAAAGGAATGATGTGCCCGCTAGGAGGGGCAGCACTCCTCTAGTATGTTGGGCCCCGGGTGACAAGGCCCTTCGCCCGCCGAGGTGCCGCCATGGACATCGAGGATCTCGAGCCTCGCAAGACCAAGCCCAAGCCCAAGAACCTCGACCCGCTGTCGCTCGACGAGCTCGAGGCCTACATCGCCGAGCTCGAGGCCGAGATCGCCCGGGTCAAGGGCGAGATTGCGAAGAAATCCTCGCACCTCGACGCCGCCGCGGCGTTCTTCAAGAAACCTGCGGGGTCGTAGCGCCTCGGTTCCGAAATTCACGTGATCAGAAAAACGGCCGTCATTGCGAGGTGCCCGAAGGGCGCCGGAGCAATCCAGGTTGGTTTCCACGCCAAGCGTCCTGGATTGCTTCGTTGCGCTCGCAATGACGGTTGTGTCAGGGCGAACTTCCGAATCGAGACACTGGCACCTCGCCCGCGCTTGAAACGCTGCGATCGGACTGCTACACCCGAGCCACGTCTTGCGCGACTGAAAATCTCATAAGCTTCCTTCGTCCAGCCTCGGGTACCCGCCATGGACATCGCCATGCTCTCCGCCGTGCAGATGACGGCGCTCTTCCGCAAGAAGAAGCTCTCGCCCGTCGAGGCGACGAAGGCGGCCCTCGCGCGCATCGCCCGGCACAATCCCAGGCTCAACGCGTTCGTTCTGGTGGACGAGAAGGGCGCGCTCGCGGCCGCCCGGCGCGCCGAGCGGCGCTACGCCAAGGGCGAGGCCCTCGGCGGCGTCGACGGGGTCCCGACCAGCATCAAGGACATCCTTCTGACCAAGGGCTGGCCCACCTTGCGCGGCTCGAAGGTGATCGCGCGCGAGCAGCCCTGGCTCGAGGATGCACCTGCCGTGGCGCGGCTGCGCGAGGCGGGGGCGGTCTTCCTCGGCAAGACCACCACACCGGAGTTCGGTTGGAAGGGCGTCACCGACAGCCCGCTCACCGGCATCACGCGCAATCCGTGGAATCCCAAGCTGACCACGGGCGGGTCGAGCGGGGGGGCCGCGGCCGCGGCGGCGACCGGCCTGGGAGCGCTCCATCTCGGCACCGACGGCGGGGGCTCGATCCGCATCCCGGCCGGCTTCTGCGGCATCTTCGGCTTCAAGCAGAGCTGGGGGCGCGTGCCGGCCTATCCGCCGAGCCCGTTCCAGACCGTGGCCCACGTCGGCCCCATGACGCGCACCGTCGCCGACGCGGCCCTCCTCCTCACCGTCATCGCGCGTCCCGACATTCGCGATTTTTACGCCCTTCCCGCCGATGGCGCCGATTATCGCAAGGGGCTCGGCGGCGGCATCAAGGGCCTGCGCATCGCCTTTGCCCCCACCCTCGGCGGCCACCGGGTCGAGCCCGAGGTCGCAACCCTCGTCGCTGCGGCGGCCAAAAGCTTGCGCACGCTCGGCGCCCGGGTCGAGGAGGCGGCGCCCGAGCTCGGCGACTACGGGGCGATCTTCCAGACCTACTGGTTCGCCGGCGCCGCCAGCTTGCTGAGCCAGTTCTCGCCCGCAGAGAAGCGCCTCATGGACCCCGGCCTGGTCGCAACCGGCGAGGCGGGGGCGAAGATCACCATCGCCGACTATTTCGCCGCCGCCAAGGCGCGCGAGGCGATCGGCCTGGCCGTCGCCCGCTTCCACGAGCGCTACGATCTTCTCGTGCTGCCGACCCTGCCGCTCGCCGCCTTCGAGGCCGGGCGGCTCACGCCGGTGACCCAGACGGGCGAGGGCTGGGTCGATTGGACGCCCTTCACCTATCCCTTCAACTTGACCAAGCAGCCCGCCGCGACGGTACCCTGCGGCCTTACCCGTGCCGGCCTGCCGGCCGGGCTCCAGATCGTCGGGCGCCTCTACGACGACATGACGGTGCTGCGCGCTGCCGCCGCCTTCGAGGCGGCCCATCCTTGGCCGCTGCCGCCCCTCTGAGCGGTGCGGCACCTTGCGCCTCGCCCTTGATCCAAGGACGGCGCTGCCGAGCGATGCCGCTGCCGCGACGCTCGCCGGCCGGGCATGGATTCCAGGTGTCCCGGGCGGCCCCTCGCCGGTCCTCGTCGAAGCGGAAAAAGTGGTCGATCTCGGCGGGCGGTTTGCCACGCTCGCCGAGCTGATGGCCGCTCCCGATCCGGTCGGGACCCTCCGTGCCGCCGCCGCTGGCGCACCTATGCTCGGCGCCACGCGCGACATCCTGCGCAATTCCGCGGCCGACGCGCGCGATCCGCAGCTGCCCTTCTTCTTAGCCCCCTGCGATCTCCAGCCGGTCAAGGCCTGCGGCGTCACCTTTGCCGCGAGCCTGCTCGAGCGCGTGATCGAGGAGCATGCGCGCGGCAATCCCGCCGCGGCGGAGGAGGTGCGGCAGAAGATCACGGCCGAGATCGGCGGCGATTTGGCGCGGGTCAAGCCGGGCTCGCCCGCGGCCTCGCGTCTCAAGGCACTCCTCCTCGAACGCGGCTTGTGGTCGCAATATCTCGAGGTGGGCATCGGGTCCGATGCGGAAGTGTTCTCCAAGGCCCCGCCCATGGCGTCGGTCGGCACCGGGGCCGAGATCGGCATCCACCCGCGGTCGGTGTGGAACAACCCGGAGCCCGAGGTCGTCCTCGTCGTCAACCCGCGCGGCGAGATCGTGGGGGCCACCCTCGGCAACGACGTCAACCTGCGCGATTTCGAAGGGCGGAGCGCGCTCCTCCTCGGCCGCTCCAAGGAGAACAACGCCTCTTCGGCGATCGGTCCCTTCGTGCGGCTCTTCGATGCCGGGTTCACGCTCGACGACGTGCGCCGCATCGAGGTGGCGCTCAAGGTCGAAGGCGACGACGGCTTCGTGCTCGAGGGCGCGAGCTCGATGGCCGAGATCAGCCGCGATCCTGCCGACCTCGTGGCCCAGACCATGGGTGCCCACCATCAATATCCGGACGGCGTGCTGCTCTTCCTCGGCACCATGTTCGCGCCCGTCAAGGACCGCGAAGCACCCGGCCGCGGCTTCACCCACAAGCTCGGCGATCTGGTGACGATCTCGACCCCGCGCCTCGGCGCCCTCGTCAACCGGGTCAATCGCACGGACGCCGTCCCGCCCTGGGACTTCGGCCTCGCCGCCCTGATGGCGAACCTCAAGGCGCGCGGACGGCTTTAGGCAAGGAGAACGGCCAAGAATCGAGGCAATGGCGTCGGCCGCGCCCTCGTCTATTGGTAACTATTTCTTTACGACCGCGCGCTTAAGCTCCGAGCGTTGGTTCGGATGAGCGAACCCTCCCCGGTGCTTGTCCGACCCGCATTGACGCCTCCCTGTTCAACTCGAGCCGCGCTTGTCGCGGCTCTTTTTTTGGCGCGCCCGGGGTGAGGCCGGCGAGGGGGTGGTCCGACGCCCTCGCGGGGAGATTTTCCATGCCGGGCGAGGCGCGCAGTTCGCTCGCCGGGCGCAAGGGTGGCGTGCAAAGAGAGAAACCGTCCGGGAACAGAGCATGATCATTGGATCACCGCGTATGCCTCGCGCGGGAGTGTCGCGAATCCGGCTTGACTGCGACAAGTAGCCGCATCTAGTCTCGCTCAAGCGGTGAGTTGAATAGGGATGGGCGTCGTCAAAAAACAAGGACTGCCACAGAGTAGTCGATGAGTTGTAGAGGGCCGCCTCGAGCGGCCCTTTCTTTTTTTGTCGGGAAAATGCGGCGGGCGTGGCGCCGGCGCCTTTCGGCCGGCGATGATGGACGCGCGCATTTCCTATAATGTGGCCTGCTATTGCGCCGCGCGCCCACGGCACACCCCCGGTCCCGCGCTCTTGGGCGCGCCGTGCCGCTCCCTTTCGAGGTGATGCCATGATCGATCCCAAGCACCTCAAGTTCGACACCCTTGCGCTCCACGCCGGCCAGCGTCCCGATTCCGCCACGGGTGCCCGCGCGGTGCCGATCTATCAGACGACCTCCTACGTCTTCGAGGACGTCGACCACGCCGCGGCCCTCTTCAATCTCGAGCGCGTCGGCCACATCTACACGCGCATCTCGAACCCGACGACGGCGGTGCTCGAGGAGCGTATCGCGGCCCTCGAGGGCGGGGTAGGGGCCATCTGCACCGCGAGCGGGCAGGCCGCCCTCCATCTCGCGGTCGCCACCCTCATGGGTCAGGGCGGGCACATCGTCTCCTCGGCCTCGATCTACGGCGGCAGCCACAACCTCTTCCACCACACCCTGCCGCGCTTCGGCATCACCGCGAGCTTCGTCGACCCGCGCGATCCCGCCGCCTTCAAGGCGGCCCTCCGACCCGAGACGCGGCTCGTCTTCGGCGAGACGCTCGGCAATCCCGGACTCGAGGTGATGAACCTTCCCGAGATCGCCGCGATCGCGCACGCGGCCGGCCTGCCGCTCATGATCGACAACACCTTCGCGAGCCCCTATCTCTGCCGGCCCATCGAGTTCGGCTGCGACCTCGTCCTTCACTCGGCGACCAAGTTCCTCGGCGGCCATGGCATCGCGATCGGCGGCGTGGTGGTCGATTCGGGCCGCTTCGACTGGGAGGCCTCGGGCAAGTTTCCCACCTTGAGCGAGCCCTATGACGGCTATCACGGCCTGGACTTCGCCGAGGAGTTCGGACCGCTCGCCTTCGTCATGCGCGCGCGCGCCGAAGGCCTGCGCGATTTCGGTGCGGCCCTCAGCCCGCAGAACGCCTTCTACCTCCTGCAAGGGGTGGAAACGCTGCCCATGCGCATGGAGCGCCATGTCGCCAACGCGCGCGCGGTGGCAAGCTTTCTCGCCAGCGCTCCCGAAGTCGCCTGGGTGAGCTATCCCGATCTGCCCGATCATCCCGACCATAATCTCGCCAAGCACATCCTGCCCAAGGGGCCGGGGGCGATCATGAGCTTCGGCGTCAAGGGCGGGCGTGCGGCAGGACGGCGCTTCATCGAGGCCGTGCAGCTGCTCTCCCACCTCGCCAACGTCGGCGACGCCAAATCGCTCGTCATCCATCCCGCGAGCACGACGCACCAGCAGATGGATGAAGCGGCTCTCAAGGCGGCCGGCGTCCGCGAGGAGCTCATCCGCCTCTCGGTCGGCCTCGAGGATGCCGGCGACATCGTCGAGGATCTCGCCCAGGCGCTCAGGGCCTCGCAGAAGGGCTGAGCCATGGAATTCAGCATGGGCGGCCGCAAGGTCTTCGCGGCGACCGGGGGGGCCGCGGTCGAGCCCGGCAAGCCCGCCATCGTCTTCCTCCACGGTGCGGGCATGGACCACACGGTATGGACGCTCCAGACGCGCTACTTCGCCCACCACGGATGGAGCGTGCTCGCTCCCGATCTCCCCGGCCACGGCCGCTCCGAGCCTCCGGCGCCGACGAGCATCGAAGCCTATGCCGACTGGCTCGCAGCATTCATTGCGACGGCGGGGAGGGCCGAGGTGGCCCTCGTCGGGCACAGCATGGGTGCCCTCATCGCCCTCGAGACGGCCGCGCGGGCGCCCGAGCGCGTTCGCACCCTCGCCCTTCTCGGGGTCGCCGCGCGCATGCCGGTGCATCCGGATCTCCTCGCCGCCGCGGCGCGCGACGACCCCGCCGCGATCGAGCTCATCACCGCCTGGGGCTACGGCAAGCCCGCGCATCTCGGCGGCAACCGCGCCCCCGGTCTGTGGCTGCTCGGCGGGGGACGGCGTCTCCTCGAGCGCGCTCAGGCGGGTGTCCTCGCGAGCGACCTCCGCGCCTGCGACGCCTATGCGGGTGCCGTCGTCGCGGCCGCGCGGGTCGATGCTCCGACCTTGCTCCTCTTGGGCGAGCTCGACCGCATGACCCCGCCCCAAGCGGCAGTGCCGTTGCTCGACGTGATGCGCGACGCGCGCAGGGTGGTGATCCCCGCCGCTGGCCATATGATGATGGTCGAGAACCCCGACGCCACGCTTGCCGCCCTCAGCGGCATTCTCCGGTAGTTGCTAAACGCCTCAGGCGTTGGCGCCGTGGATGGCGTCTGAGACGGCTGCCGTCACCTCGCGCGTGGTGGCGCTGCCGCCGAGATCCGGCGTGTGGAATTGCCGCTCGGCCGTCACCCGCTCGATGGCGGCCAAGAGGCGCGCCGCCGCCTCGCGTTCGCCGAGATGCTCGAGCATGAGGGCCGCGGTCCAGAAGGCGGCGATCGGGTTGGCGATCCCCTTGCCGGTGATGTCGAAGGCGGCTCCGTGGATGGGCTCGAACATCGAGGTAAAATGCCGCTCGGGGTTGAGATTGGCGGTGGGCGCGATGCCGAGGCTGCCGGCGAGCGCCGCCGCGAGATCGCTCAGGATGTCGGCATGCAGGTTCGTCGCCACCACCACGTCGATCGTCGCAGGCTTCAGAACCATGCGCGTGGTCATGGCATCGACGAGCTCCTTGTCCATGGCGACGGCGGGGAAGCTCTCCGCCACTTCGGCCGCGATCTCGTCC
>DATJAC010000103.1:0-2051 GCA_035516655.1 Alphaproteobacteria bacterium
GTCGAAGAGCTCCTCACGAACCTGATGAAGTACGGCGAGCTCGGCCATGGTCGCGCGCCCCACGTCAACGTTACCCTCTGCATCGCGGGCAAGCAGCTGTCGATCGTCTTCGAGGACGACGGCAGGGCATTCGACCTTCTGATGCAGCCGACACCCGATCTCGATCGCCCGCTTGAGGAAAGGCCGACCGGTCTCCTCGGTCTCCATATCGTGCGCGCGCTCTCCGATCGCGTGAGCTATCGCCGCGTGCGCGGCCACAACGTGATCCGGCTGGTCCGCCGCCTTGGACCCTATCGCTCGGTCAAGCCTGCGCGCATGGCCGCTCGGCCAAAGTAGCGTCGTTGCCGCCGCGCGGAAGACGGGCCCTATGCCGCGAGCGCTTTGAGCGCCTCGCTGAGCGCCAAGAAGATGTGGTAGGGCGAAGTGCCCGGCAGCGCCGTGGCGTTCGGCGTCAAGCTGCGCTCGAGGCTCTCGCGCCAGCCGCCATCGGCGAGGAGATAGTTGTCGAAGAGGAATTGGACGAGCGCGACGGTTCGGGCGCGCTCCTCCCTCGCGGCATTGGCGCGGGCTCGGAGCGCATGGGCCTTGATGCGTTCGGCCTGCGGCCAAATGCGCTTGCTGTCCTTGATCAGGCGCCCGTCGCGGTCGAGCGCGTCGAAGACGCCGCCGATTTCGGCGTCCACACCGTGCCGCTCGGCCCAGTGGAAGAGGGCCTCCGCGGCGCGGAGCGTGCGCGCGTCGCGCCAGAGCGCTGCCCCCTCGTTGAGGAGCCAGTACCACTCGAAATGGTGCCCGGGCTCGATCCTGCGCCCCCTCTCATGGTGCGGCAGGCCCTTCTCGTCGAAGAATTCGCCGAGCGTGCCGCTCTTCGCATCGAAGAGTCGGCGGTGGAAAAGGTCGACGATGGCGTTGGCGTCCTCGCGGAAGGCCGCTTCCTCGCTTGCCGCGGCGAGGGCCACATAGGCCTCGAGCAGATGCATGTGGGGGTTCTGATTGAGCTTGGCTCCGGCGATGCTCCAATCCTGCGCCGCCGCACTCGCAAACCAACCCTCCGGCAGGAGCAGATGGCGCTTGAGGAGACGGTTGCTCTCGCGCGCAATCTCGAGCGCTTCGCGCCGCGCGAAGGCACCGTAGTAATGGGCGAGGCCGAACATGGCGAAGGCATGGCCGTAGAGGTCCTTGGTGGTGTCGAGGGGGGCACCTGCAAGATCGACCTTGAAGATCCAGCCGCCGAAGCGGTCGTCCCAAAAATGCCTGACGAGATAGTCGTAGGCGCGGTGCGCCAGGGCGGCGAAGGCCGGTATCGAGGTGCTACGTGCTGCCTGGCTGAAGACATAGAGCTGCCGGCCGAGGACGGTGAGCCGGCGGTAGCCGAGCGGGGAGGGCGAGTGGTCGGCCTCGAGCTGCTCGTGGAAGCCGCCGCGTGCGTCGTCCCAACCGTGCTCCGCCCAAAGCGGCAGGAGCCCGCGGTAGAGATAATCCTCGATCCTGGCGCGGAGAGCCGCTGCGGCACTGTCCATCGGCACTCCTGGCATGCTCGCCCTCGGCTTCGGCGCGAGACGCTTGAGCGCGGGTGCGGCCGCGGCCGCCGCGACCCGCTTCGAGCCGGCCTGTTAGCTCCGGGCACTACCTGCGCCGGCGGTGGGCGGGCCCCGGCGTCCCGCCGTTCGGGGTTTGCTCGGCTGCCGCCAGCACTCTCGCGCTCCGCGTCTCGGCATAGCATACTATGCCGCGGCGCCGCGGAAAGCGGCCCGTCGAGGGGGAGGAGCCACCATGCCGGCATCACCACGTTGGAAGCGGCGCCCCGAGGGAGCGACCTGGGGCGACTATGGGCCGGACGACGAGCTCGGGCGGCTCAATCTCTTGACGCCCGAGAAGGTGATGCAGGGTGTGGCCGAAGTGCGCGAGGGATTGACCTTCTGCTTGAGCCTGCCGCTCGATTATCCCGGCGGCAACGTGCTCAACCCACGCCGCCACCCGCCCGTGCTGCGGCCGACCTTGCGCAACGACCGGCCGAACTTCCTCTACTGCACGCAAAGGGACGACCCGAA
>DATJAC010000104.1:0-13040 GCA_035516655.1 Alphaproteobacteria bacterium
GTGAGGTTGGCGAAGATGCGCCGGCCTTCGGGGACATAGCCGACGCCGAGGCCGGCGATGCGATAGGGCTGCCAGTCCGTCGTCGTCTGGTCGAAGATGCGCACCGTGCCTTGCCGGGCCGGGGTGAGGCCCATGAGGCTCCTGAGCGTGGTGGTCTTGCCGGCACCGTTGCGCCCGAGGAGCGTCACGATCTCCCCCTCGCCGACCTCGAGCCCGACGCCGTGGAGGATGTGGCTCTTGCCGTAATAGGTCTCGAGGCCCTCGGCCTGCAGCGCCTTCATGCGGCCGTCCCCAGATAGGCTTCCTGCACCTTCTCGTTCGCCGCGATCTCGTCGGAGGTGCCCTCGGCGAGCACGCTGCCCTCGGCGAGCACCATGATGCGGTCGGCGAGATGGAAGATCACGCGCATGTCGTGCTCGATGAGCACGATCGCGAGCTTCTGGTCCTTGTGCAGCCCGCGGATGAGCGTGGTGATCTCGTAGGTCTCCTGATCGCCCATGCCGGAGGTGGGCTCGTCGAGCAGGAGCAGGCGCGGCTTGAGTGCCAACGCCATCATGATCTCGGTCGCGCGCTGGTCGCCATGCGGGAGCTCGCCCACCAGGCGGTCGGCTTTGTCGGCGAGTCCGCCCGACTCGAGGAGCTCGTCCACGCGCGCGCGCACCCGCCCGTCGCCGACGCGCGAGAGCCACGGCTTGAGCCGCAGCCCTTCCGCGACCTCGGTCGGAATGCGCAGGTTCTCGCGCACGGTGAGCTCGGGAAAAATCTCGGTGATCTGGAAGGTGCGCGCGATCCCCATGTTGACGCGCTCATAGGCGGGGCGTGCGGTGATGTCGCGCTCGTCGAGAAATATTCTGCCGGACGTCGGCGGGAACAAGCCGCTGACGAGATTGAAGAAGGTGGTCTTGCCGGCACCGTTCGGCCCGATCACCGCGCGCAGCTCGCCCGGCTCGACCGCGAGCGACACGCCGGCGACCGCCACGAGACTTCCGAAGTGGCGCGAGACGTTCTCAACGCGCAAAAGGCTCATGTGGACGAAGCGCTCCCTGGAAGCCCGGCCCTGTTGCTGTCTTCGGGTCTATCTGCCCGTTCGTGCCGCAGTATTCATGTTGAAATTAACGGAAATGCGCAAGGGGAATAGCGGGGGGCAAGGTCCGGCCCGTAAGATGCGGGTCCGCCCCTGGCCGGCAGCCCGAGGTTGCACCATGGGATAGGATAAGGCTCCTCGGCATGCAAGCTCCTGTTGCGGCCGAGCCGTCGGTGCGGCCGAGCCGTCGGTGCGGCCGAGCCGTTCACGCGAAGTAGCAGGAGACCGTGCCGAAGGGGCCGTAGTCGGCGTGGAAGGTGTCGCCCTTGCGCGCATCGATCGGCCGAATGAACGAGCCGCTCAGGACGACCTGGCCGGGCTCGAGTGCTATGCCGTGCAAGGCAAGCTTGTTCGCGAGCCAGGCGATGCCGTTCGCGGGATGGTTGAGCACCGCCGCCGCCACACCGGTCTCCTCGACCTGGCCGTTCCTGGAGCAGAGCCCTGCGACCCAGCGCAAATCGGCCTCGAGGGGCTTGAAGGGCCGCCCGCCGATGATGATGCCCGCGTCGCTCGCGTTGTCGGCGATGCCGTCGACGATCTTGCGCGTCACCTTGGTCTCGCGGTCGACCCGCTCGATGCGCGCGTCGAGGAGCTCGAGCGCGGGCACCACGTAATCCGTGGCGTTGAGTGCGTCGAAGATCGTGCAGCCCGGCCCGGAAAGACGCTTGCCGAGGACGAAGGCGAGCTCCATCTCGATCTTCGGCTGGATGAAGCGGTCGGTCGGAATATCGGCGCCGTCTTGGAAGAACATGGTGTCGAGGAGGGCGCCGTAGTCGGGCTCGTCGATATTGACCGTGCGTTGCATGACCTTGGAGGTGAGGCCGATCTTGCGCCCCTTGATGGTGCGCCCTTGCGCCAATTTGAGCTGCATCCACGCATGCTGGATGGCATAGGCATCCTCGATGGTCATGGCGGGATGCTCGCGCGTCAGCTGGCGCATGAATGTGCGGCTGCGCTCGGCCTCCTCGAGGCGTGCGACCGCGGCATCGATGCTCTTCTTGTCCAACATGGTCGTCTCCGTGCTGTGATCGGGTCCTAGGCCGGCAACCGCGCCACGAGGAAGAGGCGGCGAAAGGGGAAGAGCGTACGCCCGTCCGGCTCGGGCGGATAGAGACGGCGAACGCACTCGCGGTAGTGCTGCACGAAGGTGCTCCGCTCGGGCTCCTCGAGGGCGGCGAGGAAGGGTCGCAAGGCCGTCGCCTTGTTCCACTCGACGACCGGATCCGGTCCGCTCAGCACCTGCAGATAGTCGATGTCCCAGATGTCGAGGTGTGCTGTATGTGCTGCCAGCAGGCGGTGGTAGAAGGCGGGCGGTGCCACGCGCGCGCTGCGCACGAGCGGGGCCAGCCGCGCTTGCCACGGTCCTGCCGCGACCGTCTCGCGGATGGCGACGTGGGAGGGGCTGTCGTCGTTGCGCGGCACCTGCACGGCGAAGACTCCGCCCGGCGACACTTGCGCCATGAGGCGGGGGTAGAGCCGCTCATGGTGGTCGAGCCACTGGAGGACGGCGTTGCTGAAGAGGAGGTCGACCGGCTCCGCGGAGCACCAGCTCTCGGCGTCGCCTTGGCGCCAGTCGAGGTCGGGGTAGTCCTTGCGCGCCCGCTCGAGCATCGCAGGCGCATTGTCGATGCCGATCACCTGTGCCGCGGGCCAGCGCTCGGCGAGGAGCTTGGTGACGTTGCCCGGACCGCAGCCGAGGTCGACGATGCGCTTGGGGGCTGCAAGCGGGATGCGCGCCATGAGGTCGAGGGCCGGCCTCAGCCGGTGGTCGCCGAAGGCGAGATAGAGGTCGGGATTCCAGCTCATGGGCGGCTCGCGGAGGGGCGGGGTGGCGGTGACAGGGTGCCGTCGGGGCCGCTACTCTAGCGGAGGAATGCGACCATCGAAAGAAGCGATGCGCACGATCCTCGTCTTGCGTCCGGGGGCCCTCGGCGACGCGCTCTTGACCTTGCCGCTCGTGGAGGCGCTCTTGGCGCAAGGTACCGAGCGCGTGATCTTGCTCGGCACGCCCGCGTCGTGGCGCTTCCTGCGCCACACTTCAGCGCTCGAGATCCGCGACCTCGGCGCGCGCGATTGGCTCGGCCTCTTTGCCCAGGATCAAACGCTGCCCTCGCGTGCGCGTGCGCTCCTTGCGGAAATCGATGACGCGCTCGTGCTCCTCGGCAAGGGCCGTACCGGCGTCGCGGCGGCGTTGCGCGCGGCGGGTGTGGGCCGGGTCGCCGGCGCCGCACCGGCGGCCCTAGGTGCATGGGCTCCAGAAATAGACCCCCGTATTCAAGAATCCGAGCGTCACCCCCACCCCAACCCTCCTTCAAGGGGGAGGGGGAAGTTATTGGGTGTGCAAACATTTTTCCCTCCCCCCTTGAGGAGGAGGGTAGGGAGGGGGGTCGAGGCTTCACCCATGAGTTTCCTCGCACGCTGGCCGCCGGCTCCTGCGCATGCCGCACGGCGGCTCATGACCGCACTCGCCGCCCTCGACGATGGTGCGGATGTCGCTTGGCCGGGCACCCCGCAAGCGCTCGCCGAGCACCCCCTTCTCCGCCTCGAGCCGCGCGAGATCGAGCAAGCCTTGCGTGCGCTGAACCTCGCGGCCCCACCTCCTCGCGGCATCCTCGCCCTCCATCCGGGCAGCGGCGGTGCGGCCAAATGCTGGCCGGCCAAGCGCTTCGCCGGGCTCGCGACCGCCGCCGCCCGGCACTGGGGCGTCTTGCCCGTCTTTCTCGTCGGGCCCGCGGACGCTTTGGCGTGGCACCAGGTGCAAGAGGCCTTGCCGTCGGCCCTGGCAACCGCCGCGCTTGTGGAGCGGCCGCTGCGCGAGGTGCTGGCCCTCCTTTCCCTTGCGCGCGCTTATGTCGGCAACGATTCAGGCATCTCCCATCTCGCCGGCCGGGCCTGCCCGACCTTGGCGCTTTTCGGGCCGAGCGATCCGCGCGTCTGGCATCCGCTCGGGCACCGGGTGGCACTCCTCGCGGCGGCGGGCGGCGATCTTACGCGGTTGGCTGTGGCGGACGTTCTCGCCGCCCTCGAGCGCCTTCTCGCCACCTGATAGGTGCCGCTCAGCCCATGGTGCGCGGGAGCCAGGTCGCGAGTAGGGGAAAGGCGATGAGGATCACGAGGCGGATGAGGTCGGTCAGGATGAAGGGCAGCACGCCCCGGAAGATGGTCGCGAACTTCACCTCCGGCACCACGCTCTTGATCACGAAGACGTTCATGCCCACGGGCGGATGGATGAGGCCGAGCTCGACGGTCATGACGATGATGACGCCGAACCAGATCGGATCGAAGCCGAGCGTCTTGATGACCGGGAAGATGATCGGGATGGTGAGGATGATCATGGCCATCGCGTCCATCAGGCAGCCCAGCACCAGATACATGAGCATGATGAGGGCGAGCA
The DNA here is from genome assembly GCA_035516655.1 of Alphaproteobacteria bacterium. GTDB lineage: Bacteria > Pseudomonadota > Alphaproteobacteria > JACZXZ01 > JACZXZ01 > DASPPM01. Next base: position 4,479 of record DATJAC010000104.1, read on the forward strand.
CGCCGTAGCTGCCCAGGCCGAGCCCGGTCAGGAAGGCGGTCACCTTCTGCGGCGTCTCGGTGATGGTGAGGAAATAGCCGAAGAGGAGGGCGCCGATCAGGATGGTGAAGACCGCGGCCGCCGTGCGCGTGGCCTGGAGCAGGGAGCGGCGGATGTCGCCGCCCGAGAGCCGCCGGCGCAGCACGCCGATGATGAAGGCACCGCCTGCCCCCATCCCGCCTGCCTCGGTGGGCGTGAAGAGGCCGCCGTAGAGGCCGCCGATGACGAAGAGGAAGAGCAGGAGCGGCGCCCAGATCTGGCGCAAGGCCGCGTAGCGCTCCCGCCACGAGCTCTGCGGACCGGCCGGCAGGAAGCCCGGCCGCACCATGCCGATGATGAGGATCGTGACCATGTACATCGTGACGGCGATGAGGCCGGGGATGATGCCGGCGATGAAGAGCTTGCCGATGTCCTGCTCGGTGATGATGCCGTAGACCGCGAGTACGGTTGAGGGCGGAAACATCGCACCCAGCGTCCCCCCGGCCGCGATGACGCCGGTCGAGAAGGATTGCGGATAGCTGTAGCGCCGCATCTCCGGGTAGGCGACGGCAGAGAAGGTCGCCGCCGTCGCGACAGAGGAGCCCGAGATCGCCGCGAAGAAGCCGCAGGCCGCGATGGTGGCGATCCCGAGGCCGCCCTTGAAATGACCGACGAAGCTGTTCGCCGCCCGGAACAGCTCGCGGCTCATGCCCGAAGTCGACACGAAGGCACCCATCAGGAGGAACATGGGGATCACGCCGAAGGTGTAATCCGTCACCGTTCGCATCGAGGTCTGGCCGACGAGCTTCAAGGCGGGCTCTCCGCCGACGAGGTATCCGAAGCCGCTGACCCCGACCAGGCCCAAGGCCATGCCCACGGGTACGCGCAGCAGCATCAGCGCGAAGAGGGCGGCAAAGCCCAGGAGCGCCACGGCATCGGTGCCCATCCTGACGGCACCTATTCGAGGGCTTTGAGCGACGGCCCGGGGGCCATCAGCTCCGGCCGGAAGATCAGGCGGTAGGTGCGCACGGCGATGAGAACGACGGCAGAGACGTCGCCGGCCCAGGCGACGGCGAAGAAGGGCCACGTCGGCAGGTTGAGATCGAAGGTCAGCACGTGATCGGCGCGCGTGGTGCGAACCTTGTCGAAGAGGGTATAGGTCTGCACCGTCACCACGAAGAGGAGGACGAGGGTCGCGAAGACGTCGATGATCCTCTTGCCCTTGGGCGGCACGTTCGCCCACACGAGGTCGACCGTGATGTGCGTCCCGCGATAGCTCGTCGCCGCGATGCCCCAGAAGATGAGGATGCCGAGGAGCAGGCGGCCGAAATCGTAAGAGTCGGGAATCGACAGGCTGAAAAAGTAGCGCAGCACGACCGAGACGAAGACGTCGGCGGCGACGATGCCGACGAAGGCGGCGGCCACCAGCTCGATCGCGTCGATGAAACGGTCCATCAGGTTGCGCTGCGGCGGCGGCTCGCCGGTCCGGAGGCTCATCTGCACCGCGCTCGCCCGGCGGGGAGGCGTTGCCGCACGAGGGTTGGGCCGAGTGCCCCCGCGCGCGCACGCACCGCGTCCATCAATAGGCTGCCTTGTACTTCGCGAGCTCGGCCTTGAGCTCCTTCATCGCCGTGTCGGGATCGACTCCCGCCTTGCGCACGTTGGCGGCCCACTTCGCCTCGAGCGGCTCCGCCGCCTTGCGCCACTCCGCGAGCTGGGCGGGCGTGATCGGATAGACCTCGTGGCCCGGCTCGTCCTTGAGCTTCTGGATGCCGGCATGCTCGAAGTCGGCCCAGGGGCTTGCCACCTTCTCGGCCCATTCCGTGGTGCAGTGGTCGTCGATCGCCTTCTTCTGCGCGGGCGACATGCCGTCGTATTTCGCCTTGTTCATCACATAGACGAACGTGGTGACGTAAAGCGGCACCTCCATGTGATACTTGGTGACCTTGTCGATGCCGAAGAGGATGATCGAGCCCCAGGGGAAGGTCACCGCGTCGGCGACGCCCTTCTCCAGGATGTCGCGGACCTCGGGGGCGGCCGCCTGCACGTTGGTTCCGCCGAGGAGGGTCACGTACTCGGCCATGGTCGCCTGTGCCGGGCGCACCTTGAGGCCTTTCACGTCCGCCGGCACCACGATCTTCTTGCGCGAGTGGAAGGTGCCGGGGTCGTGCACGAAGGCGAAGCAGAACTTGACGTCCTTCATCTCGCTTCCGGCGTATTTCCGATACCACACGTCGAGTGCCGCAGTACCGCCCTTGGCGTCGCTCATGAGGAACGGCAGCTCGCCCGCCGCGATGATGGGAAAGCGGCCGGGCTGGTAGCCGGGATTGACGTAGGTCAGATCGGCGATGCCGTCGCGCGCCATGTCATAGTGGTCGAAAGCCTTGCCGAGCTGCTGGGCCGGGAAGATGGTGGATTTGATCGTTCCCTGCGATTCCTCCTCGAGCGATTTCGCCCAGCCCTCGAGAGCCGCCTGCAGCGGGTGCGACGGCGGAACCCAGTGGGAAATCTTGAGCTCGACGGTTTTATCCGCGGCGAGCGCCGGCAGGGCAGCTGCGAACGCTAGGGCCGCGCAGAGTGCGATCAGCTTGGCTTTCATGACTCCTCCCTCCGCGCACTCTCGCGGCGCGCTCGCCTCTAGACTGCCAACTGTAGAACGAGTTTTGCTCATATGGAAGCGCTCCTCTCTTCGTCATTGCCGGGCTTGACCCGGCAATCCATGGACCCTCGGGTCAAGCCCGAGGGTGACGATGAGCGGAGGAATTCCGTGCCGGCGGCGACGCCAGGACGCCCTACAAATATCCCGTCCCCGCCTCGGCGGCGAAGCGGCTTGGATCGCCTTCCCAGACGATTCGGGCATGTTCGAGCACGTAGACGCGGTCGGCGTGGGGGAGCGCAAAGGTGACGTTCTGCTCGCCGAGCAGCACGGTGATCGGGGTGGTCTGACGCAGGCGCTCGAGCGCTTTCGACAATTGCTCCAGGATCACCGGTGCCAGGCCGAGCGTGGGCTCGTCGAGGATCAGGAGGTCGGGCCGCATCATGAGCGCGCGGGCGATCGTCAGCATCTGCTGCTCCCCGCCCGATAACGTGCCCGCACTCTGGTGCTGCCGCTCCCTCAGGATGGGAAAGAGCTCGAACAGCCACGCCATGCGCTCGCCGCTTTCCGCCGCCGTCGCATGCTGGCCGCCGAGGTCGAGATTCTCCCGCACGGTCATGTCGCCGAACAATTCGCGGCTCTCCGGGCATTGGGCGATGCCGCCCCTCGCTATGGCCGCCGGCGTCAGGCCGCGCAAGAGGCCGCCCTCGCGGCGGATTTCACCGGAATAGGGGAGCAGGCCGGAGATGGCGTTGAAGAGGGTCGTCTTGCCGGCGCCGTTGAGGCCGACGACCGACACGAATTCGCCCTGGTGGACGTGGAGCGACACGTTTGCCAGGGCCTGCGCCTTGCCGTAGTGCACGCTGACATTCTCGACCTGGAGAAACGGCGTCTTGTCGCGGAAGGAGGATTCCGGACGCGCCGCCGTCTCGATGCTGCCGCCGAGATAGACGCGCCGCACCGTCTCGTCGCGCATCACCTCCTCGGCCGTGCCCTCGGCGATGCGCTCACCCACGTACATGGCGAACACGCGATCGACGAGGGCCGCCACGCTTTTCACATTGTGGTCGACCAGGAGCACCGCGCGCCCATCGTCCCGGAACGCCGTGATCAACTCGGAGAACTGGATCGTCTCGCTCGATGTCAGGCCGGCGAAGGGCTCGTCGACCAGGAGGACCAGCGGATCGCGCGCGATCGCCTTGGCGAGCTCCATCTTCCTGAGATCGGCGAAGGGCAATGTCGCCGGCCGGCGGTCGATCACGGCACCGAGGCCCACGCGTTCGGCGATGGCGCGCGCGCGCACTTCGATCTCGGGATCGGGGAAAAGCCGCATGAGCTTGTCCGGCAACAAGCCGAGCACGATGTTCTCGAGCACCGTCTGGCGATGGAGCGGCCGCGAATGCTGGAAGACCATCCCGGCGCCGAGCCGCGCGATCCGGTGGGACGGCCAACCCGCGACCTCCACGCCCCGGATGCGCACCGAGCCGGCATCGGGCCGCTCGACGCCCATGATCAGTTTCATCACGGTCGACTTGCCCGACCCGTTCGGTCCGATCAACCCGAGGATCTCCCCTCCCTTCACCGTGAAGCCGACGTCCTTGACCGCGACGAGGCCGCCGAAGCGCTTGGTCAGGCCATCCACCTCGAGATGGGCAGCGGCGGCGGTCATGCGCCTTCCCTCGCGCGCGTCAGCAAGCCGAGGAGGCCGCTCGGGAAGAACAGCACCACCACGAGCGCCACCGCCGAGACGATGAAGGTGGAGAGGTCGCCGAGCGGACGCAGCGCCTCGCCGGCGGCGATCAGGAACACCGCCCCCAGCGCGGCACCGAGAATGGTGCGCCGGCCGCCGAGCACGGCTGCGATGATCACCTGCACGCCGACCGTCACGTCGACGAGCGTGCCGACCGAGGCAGCACCGAGATAGAACACCAGAAGTGCTCCTGCCAGGCCCGAGAAGAAGGCGCTGATGATGAAGGCCGCGAGCTTGTGCTTCGTCACGTTGAAGCCGAGGGCGCCCGCCTGCACGGCGTCCTGCCCGCTCGCCTGCAGGATGAGGCCGACCGGCGAGTGCGAGAGCGCGTAGAGGATGGCCCCGCTCGCCGCCATGAAGCCGAGCGCGACCCAGTAGTTGACGTGATCGTCGATCGAGATCACGTCGGGCACGGTGAGGCCGATCTCCCCACCGGTGAGACTTGCCGCCACGACGATGAAGTTCTGCAGGATCAGCACGGCGACGAGCGTGGTCAGGCCGAAATAGGGGCCCCGGACGCGCAGTGCGGGCAGGGCGAGCACGACCCCGCCGGCGATCGCGGCGAAGGCGCCGGCGATGAGGCAGAGCCAGATCGGGGGCTGGTACAGATTATCGAGGATGCCGGCCGTGTAGGCGCCGAGCCCGATCAGGAAGGTCGGGCCGAAATTCACCTCGCCGGCGAAGCCGAAGAGGAGGTCCCACGCCATCGAGAACACGCCGAAATAATAGGCGATCGTCAGCAAGCCGAGGATGTAGCCCGACACGTAGAGCGGCAGCGTCGACAATAGGACGACGACGAGCAGGCAGATCCAGACCGTGCGGGACGCGAGGACGCGCGCGGCGAGCGGCCGTGTCGGGGTCACGGCTCGCACCCCCTGCTCGGCGGATACCGGATGAAGCGGCTCCGCATCGCCCGTCTCTACCTGCGACCGAGCAGGCCGCGCGGCCGCACATACATCACCGCCACCAGCAGCAGCAGCGCCGGGATCGTGCGGTAGGCCGGCGAGATGAGATAGGCCGTCATCGTCTCGAGATAGCCCACGACATAGGCCGCGATCAGCGAGCCCGAGACGCTGCCGAGCCCGCCGAGAACCACGATCGAGAAGGCGCTCGCGGTAAGCGGACCGACGCTGTAGGACGACACGCCGAGAAACATGCCGAGCAGCACGCCCGCGATGCCGACAAGCGTGCCGTAGACCGCCCAGACCGCGATGTAGATCCAGGAGAGCTCGATGCCGAGCAGAGTGACGCCGCGCGGGTTCATCGAGGCGGCGAGCACGGCCTTGCCGGCGCGCGTGCGATTGACGAGCAGCCAGAGTACCCCGATCACCAACCAGCAGACGACGGCCGTGAAGATCTCGTTCGCCGGCGTGCGCACACCCGCGATCATCACCACACCCTCGACGATGGGCAGCACCGTCTTGGCGTTGTTGGTATAGAGATAGGCGATCAGCTCGCTGATCATGATGCCCCAGAGCAACGTCGCCGTGAGGATGAAGATCTCCTTCTCCTCCTCGCGTATTTTCCTCGTCTGCTGCAGCGGGCGCACGATCGCGGCATAGGTGAGAAGCGACATGGCGAGGCCGAAGAGGACGCCGAAAGCGGCACCCAGATAGCTGTTCATGCCGAGCTCGCCGCCGGCGACCCAGGCGGCGACGACGCTTGCTACCATCAGCGCGCCATGGGAGAGGTTCAGCACGCCGGACACGCCGAAGATCAAGGTGAAGCCGGTCGCCCCCAGCGCGTAGAGCGCGCTGATGGCGAAGCCGTCGATCAGGATTTGCCAAAAGAGCATCGCTCAGGCCCCGGCTGGCACCGGGTTGGTCTCACCCCATCCTTCGAGACGCCGCTTGCGGCGGCCTCTCAGGATGAGGTGAAACCCCAAACACGGGGTCCTCATCCTGAGGAGCGTCGCGCATGCGACGCGTCTCGAAGGATGAGGATTCAGCGAAACTGATCCACTACCCTTCGGCATCACCGCTTGCCTTGCGTTCGGAGCGCGCAAGCAAAGGGCCCCCGACGTCCTGGTCGGGGGCCCTTGCTCCGCCCATCAGTTGGCCGAGCCGACCTTGATGAAGGAGGGGAACCGCAGTTTCCCGTTGGCGACCGCAGCCGGCCACAGATTGACCTGCTTGCCGTCCTGCCACTGGAGCATCAGTCCGGTGATCGCACCCTCGCCCGTCTTGAGCGCGTGCGGATTGGGGCTGTCCTTGCCGGTGAACTGGATGCGGCCGATGGTGCCGACCCAGTCGGTCTTCTCGAGCGCGGCGACGAGCTTGTCGGAGTCGGTCGAGCCGGCGCGATGGATGGCGTCGGCGAGATAATAGACCTCGTCATAGGCGGTATAGCCGCAATAGGACGGGAAGTTGCCGAAGCGCTTCTGGAACGCGGCGACAAAAGGCAGGGTCTTCGGCGTGACCGCGACGTCGGGACCGGAGACGGCGTTGTAGAGGACACCTTCCGTGGCGCCGTTGGTGTCCTTCCAGAAGGTCGAGTTCGTCGCCTGCGAGGAGATTCCGAGCATCGGGATCGGCACCTCTTGGCTCTTCCACTGCACCGTCGGCTGGGTGCCGACATGGGAGATGCCGGTGATGATCACGTTCGGCTTCTCGCCCTCGATCTTGTTGAAGATCGGCGTGAAATCCGTGGTGTCGGGAGAGAAGCGGATGTGGTCGAGCACTTTCAGCCCGACTTTCGGCAGGCAGTTCTCATAGCTCGCGTCGAGCGGGGTCGTCCAAGCGGCATCCTCGCTCATGATGACGGCCGTCTTCATCTTGAGGCCGGTGACCAAAAGGTCCTTCGCCGCGTCGCAAACCAACTGCCCGAGGCTGGTCGAGGTGAGATAGCCGTGGAAGGTGTATTTGTTGTGCTCGTAATCCTTGCCGATGTTCTGGGTGATCACGTCGGACGCGGCCCCCGGCGTGATCATCACCGTCTTCAGGCGCGCGGCCCAGGGCTCGAGGGCCAACACGACCTCGCTGATGTAGCTGGCGATGACCGCGTTCACATGGTCCTCGTTGACGGCGCGCTGGAAGGCGCGCACCGAATCGGCCGACGAGGAGTGGTTGTCATAGGAGATGATCTCGATCTTGCGCCCGTCCACGCCGCCGGCCGCGTTGATCTCGTCGGCGGCGAGCTGTGCGCCCATCGGAATGGACGAGCCGGCGACCGCCTGCGCCTCGGCGATCACGCCGATGCGGATCGGCTCTTTCGTCTGCGCCTGCGCCGCCGAGCCGACGGCCAAGGCGAGGAAGGCGACACCCGCCGAGAGTGCCGCTTTGAGGATCGGCACGCCCGCGAGGCGCGTGTTCGACTGTTTCATCGCATTTCCTCCTGGAGCTGATTTTGTCGTTGGGCGGCGGCGCGCGCAACGCATGCCCGGCTTCCGCCGCGATTACCGGAATGGATCGGGTTTTCCCCGCCGCTCACACTATGCAAAAGATTGGGGGGCTTGAGAAGTCCCTTTCTCGAATGGGCTCGGCGCCTTCACAATGGATAAGCGCCGCTCCCGGCGTTCTTCGGCAAGCGGAGCGCGGGAGTCCGTAAGCCTCTCGCGCTAAAGGATTTGCGAGAGGAATTCGCGCGTGCGCGCCTCGCGGGCGTTGGCGAAGAACTCGGCCGGCGGGGCATGCTCGACGATGACGCCTTGGTCGGTGAAATAGACGTGATCGGCGACCTCGCGTGCGAAGCCCATCTCGTGGGTGACGAGGATGCAGGTCATGCCTTCCTCGGCGACCTCGCGGATGGTGACGAGGACCTCCTTCACGGTCTCGGGATCGAGCGCCGCGGTCACCTCGTCGAAGAGCATGATCTCCGGCCGCATGGCGAGCCCGCGCGCGATCGCCACCCGCTGCTGCTGCCCGCCGGAGAGCTCGCCCGGATAAGCCCCCTCCTTCTCGGCGAGCCGCACTTTCTTGAGGAGCGCGCGCGCGCGCGCCTCGACCTCCGTCTTCTCCTGCTTGAGCACGTGGATGGGCGCCATCATCACGTTCTGGAGGGCGGTCTTGTGGGGAAAGAGGTTGTACTGCTGGAAGACCATGGCGACCTCGCGGCGCAGCGCGAGGAGCTCCTTGTCTTTCATGAGATTGTGCACCTCGTGGCCGGCGACGCTGATCTCGCCTCGGTTGATCGGCACCAGCCCGTTGATGCAGCGGAGCAGGGTCGACTTGCCGGAGCCCGAGGGTCCGATGATGCACAC
>DATJAC010000105.1:0-5043 GCA_035516655.1 Alphaproteobacteria bacterium
GCCAAGGCCTCCCCGCTCCCCGATCCCGCCGCCGCGGCGAGCATCATCTATGCCTGAGAGCGTCTCGGCGATGACGGCACTCCGCACCATCAGCATGGCCGACGCCATTCGCGAGGGGTTGACCGAGGCGGCCAAGCGCGATCCCTCGGTCATCTTCTTTGCCGAGGGGGTGGCGGATCCGGCCGCGGTCTACGGCACGCTCAAGGGCATCGGCAAGGTCGTGGGAGACGCGCGCATGATCGAGATGCCGGTCGCGGAGGCCGGCCTCTGTGGGGTCGCCATCGGGGCGGCACTCTCGGGCAAGCGCCCGGTGATCAGTTTTCACCGCGTCGAATTCGCCCTCCTCGCCATGGAGCAGATCGTCAACAACGCCGCCAAGACGACCTACATCAGCGGCGGGCGGCACAAGGTGCCGATCGTGCTGCGCCTCGTGGTGGGGCGCGGCTGGGGCCAGGGTCCCGAGCATTCCCAGAGCCTCGAGACGATGTTCTCCTACTTCCCCGGCCTCAAGGTGGTGATGCCGACCTATCCCGCCGATACCAAGGGCATGGTCGTGGCGGCGGTCGAGGACGACAATCCGGTCATCCTCATCGAGCATCGCTGGTGCCACTACGTGCAAGGCCAGGTCCCGGAGGGCTACTACCGCGAGCCGCTCGACGGCCCGCGCACCATCCGCGCCGGCAAGGACGTCACCGTCGTCGCCACGAGCTATATGGTGCTTGAGGCGATGCGCGCAGCACAGGCGCTGGCCGAGCTCGGGGTCGAGGTGGAGGTCATCGATCTGCGCGTCCTGCGGCCGATGAATTTGGCGCCCGTGCTCGCTTCCGTGCGCCGCACGAAGCACCTCCTGACCGTCGATACCGGCTTCAAGACGCTCGGGATCGGCTCGGAAGTCGTGGCCGAGGTCACGGCAAAGTGCTTCTCCGATCTCAAGGCGGCCCCGCAGCGCATCGGGCTCCCGGATCATCCGCTGCCGAGCTCGCGCGGGCTCATCCGCGGCCTCTATCCGGACAGCATTCGCATCATGCGCACGATCAGCGAGATGCTCAAGCTGCCGGCCGAGCGGGAGGCGAAGGCCGAGGCCGAGCTCGAGGCGCGGCGCGGCAATCTGCCGATCGACGTGCCCGACCCGTTCTTCAAGGGTCCGTTCTGAGTACTGCGCCGTCCCCGCCGCGCCCGGTCTCCGTCGTGGTTGACCCGAAAATGAGGGCGTTATTCTCAATGCATCCTCCACCATCCATCGTCATTCCCGCGCAAGCGGGACTCCACTGCTGGCCCGGTTCCGGGCTTCAAAGATGGACCCCCGCTTTGACGGGGGTGACGAATGGCCTAAGTGAAGTTCACGAGTCGCTTCGCGATGCTCCCATAGGAGACCTGTGATCGCCATGCGCGTGCGCTACTCCCCGCTCGCCCAGCAATTCGCCGAGCCGGACGAGATCTTCGCGGAATTGCGGGCCCTGGTGCGGAGCGGGGACTTCACGCTCGGCAAGGTCGTGGGCGAGTTCGAGGCGGCCTTTGCCGCGGCCGTCGGCGCCGGGCACGCGATCGGCGTGGGCTCGGGCACGGACGCGCTCAAGATCCCCCTCAAGGCCCTCGGGATAGGCGCCGGCGACGAGGTGATCACCGCTGCCAACACCTTCTGGGCCTCGGTCGGTGCCATCGCCGAGGTCGGCGCCAAGCCGGTCTTCGTCGATTGCGACGACAGCTTCTGCCTCGATCCTGGCCTGCTCGAGCAGGCGATCGGGCCGCGCGCCAAGGCCGTCATGCCGGTCCATCTCACCGGCGAGGTGGCCGACATGGGCCGCATCGCCGCCATCGCCGAGCGTCACGGCCTGCCGATCGTCGAGGACGGCTGCCAGAGCCTCATGGGCGAGCTCGACGGCGCCAAGGTCGGCAGCTTCGGCATCGCCTGCGGCTTCTCGATGCATCCCTTGAAGATCATCAACGTGTGGGGCGACGCCGGCGTCATCGTCACCAACGACGGCGAGATGGACCGCCTCTGCCGGCTGCTGCGCAACCACGGCCTCAGGAATCGCGACGAGATGGAGATCTTCGGCTACAACTCGCGCCTCGACTCCGCCCAGGCGGTCGTCGGCAAATGGATCCTGCGCCAGATCGACTGGATCGTCGAACGGCGCGCCGCGAACGCCGCCTATTACGACGCGGGCCTCAAGGACGTCCCCGGCATCCGCATCCCGCCGCGCAATCCGCGCAGCAAGAACGTCTATCTTCTCTATATGGTCTTCGCCGAGCGGCGCGACGAGCTGGTGCGCCACTGCCTCGAGGCCGGCGTCGAGGCGAAGGTCCACTATCCCGTCCCGCTCTACCGCCAGCCGGCCCTCGCCTTCCTCGGCCATCGGCCGGGCGACTTCCCGGTGACCGACCGCCACGCGGCCTCCGTCATCAGCTTTCCGGTCGACCAGCACTTGAGCCGCGCCGAGCAGGATCACGTCATCGCAACCGTGCGGAATTTCTATCGTGGAGCGTCGTCATGAGCGAGGCCAAGGTCCCCTTCATCGATCTCAGGCAGCGCTTCGTCGAGGAGCGCGAGGAGCTGCTCGCCTGCGTCGAGCGCGTGCTGGCCAAGGGCCACGTCATCCTCACGCCCGAGGTGCGCGAGCTCGAGGAGGCGGTCGAGCGCTTCACCGGCGCCAAGCATTGCATCGGCCTCAACTCGGGTACGGACGCGCTCATGCTCGGCCTCTGGGCCTGCGGTATCGGCAAGGGCGACGAGGTGATCCATCCGCCGATCTCCTTCGTCGCCACGAGCGCTGCCATCGTGCATATCGGCGCCACGCCGGTCTTCGCCGACGTGGGTCCCGACCAGCTCATCGACCCGGCCGAGATCGAGCGGCGCATCACGCCGCGCACGAAGGCCATCATGCCGGTGCATTGGACCGGCCGCATGTGCAACATGCCCGCAATCCTCGACATCGCCAAGCGCCACAATCTCGTGGTGGTCGAGGATTCGGCCCAGTCGATGGGGTCGTACATGGGCGGCAAGCACGGCGGCACCTTCGGGCGTGCGGGTGCGATCTCCTGCCACGCGCTCAAGAATTTCAACGCGATCGGCGACGGCGGCCTGCTCCTCACCGACGACGACGAGATCGACAAGAAGCTCCGCCTCTACCGCAACCACGGCATAGCGTCGCGCGACAACATCGTGAGCTACGGCGTCAATAGCCGGCTCGATGCCGTGAGCGCCGAGGTGCTCAAGTTCCGCCTGACCGTGCTCGACAACATCATCGGAAGGCGGCGCCGCAATGCCAACCTCTATCGCGCGCTCATCAAGGCGCGCCAGGTGACGATCCCTGAGGAAAAGCCGGGTACCACGGACGCCTACGTCATGTTCCTGGCACTCGTCGAGCGGCGCGACGCGCTCAAGGAGCACCTCGCCAAAGCGGGCATCGAGACGCTCGTCTACTACGGCACGGCCCTTCACCTGCACGAGGCCGCGAAAAAACTCGGCTACAAGCGGGGCGATTTTCCGGTCGCCGAGAAGCAGTGCGACATGGTGCTGGCGCTGCCGCACCACCAGCACCTGACCGAGGACCAGATCGCCTTCGTGGCCGGCGAGGTCAACCGCTTCTACGGCGTGAATTGAGGCGATGGTGGGTGGGGCCGTCCTCGTCGTAGCCCCGCACGGCCTGGACGAGGTCCTCGGCTGCGGCGGCGCCATGGCGCTCCACGCCGATGCCGGCTGCCGGGTCGAGGTGCTCGTCCTCATGGGCGACGGCAGCGGGCGCGACGGCGCCAGGCGCGCGGCGGCCGGGAAGGCCGCGGCAGTTCTCGGCGCGGCGGCACCGCGCTTCGCCGGCTTCCCCGAGAACCGCAGCGACACGGTGCCGCTGCTCGAGCTGGTGGGGGCGGTCGAGGCGGCACTCCGCGAGCTCTCGCCCGAGACGGTCTATGTGAGCCACGCGGGCAATCTCAACCTCGACCATCGCCGCAGCTTCGAGGCCGCGGTGACGGCACTCAGGCCCCAGCCCGGCCAGACTGCGCGCGCGATCTATGCCTACGAGATCCTCTCGAGCACCAACTGGGCGCCGCGCGGGATCGGCCCCGCCTTCACGCCGCAGCGCTTCGTCGACGTGAGCGCGGTCTTCGCGCGCAAGCTCTCCGCCCTCGAGCTCTACGGCGACGAGCTGCGCCCGCCACCCCACGCGCGCTCGCTCGAGGCGGTCAAGGCGCATGCCGCCTACCGCGGCAGCACGATCGGGGTCGCCTACGCCGAGGCGTTCGAGGTGGTGAGGGAGATCGCTTAGCGGATTGCCGCGGCAAGCCGAAGTGCTGCGAGGGGAAGACCGTGAATTTCACCCAGCCAGAATTCCTCATCCTCTTCACGCTTTTCCTGCCGGTCTACTATTTCTTGCGGCGGCGATTGCACGCGCAAACGCTCGCCCTGACGCTCGCAAGCTACGTCTTCTATGCCTGGTTCGACTGGCGCTTCCTCGGCTTGCTGCTGCTCTCCACCGTCGTCGACTACTACTTCGCCCTCGTCATCGACCACGCGAGGCATTCCGCGAGGGAGCCCTACCCCATCAACGTCGCCAAATGCACGCTGTGGGCGAGCGTCGCCTACAATCTCGCCGTGCTCGGTTTCTTCAAATATTTCGATTTCTTCTCGGGGTCTCTTCAAAGCGTGCTGGATCAGTTGGGGATTCGGGAGTCGCTTCCTGTCCTCCAGATCGTGCTTCCCGCGGGAATATCGTTCTACACCTTCCAATCCCTGAGCTACGTGATCGACGTTTATGACGGCAAGCTGCGGGCGACGCCGAGCTTGCGGGACTATGCCGCCTACATCAGCTTCTTCCCGCACCTCGTCTCGGGTCCGATCATGCGCGGCGCCTACCTCATGCCGAAGATCGTGCATGAGCGCAAAATGTCGCTGCCGCTGGCGCTCAGCGGGCTCCAGCTCGCGCTTTGGGGCTATTTCACCAAGCTCGTCCTTGCCGACAACATGGCCGCCATCGTGGATCGCATTTTCCTCAACCCCTCGGCGCATGGCGCCGCGGTGATCGTCGCGACCTATGCGTTCGCCTT
>DATJAC010000106.1:0-7546 GCA_035516655.1 Alphaproteobacteria bacterium
ATCGCAATATCGCCCCTCCTGCCTGCACAACCCCTCCACGGGGCGCGAGCCGAGCCTGCCGCAGATCATTCCGCGCGCGGCTCGGACGGGACGCAAGGTCGTGGTCGTGGGCGGCGGCCCGGCGGGGCTCGAGGCCGCGCGCGTCTCGGCCGAGCGCGGCCACCGGGTGGTCCTCTTCGAGGCGGCGGCACGCCCCGGCGGGCAGGTGCTGCTCGGCGCGCGCGCAAGCTGGCGCAGGGATTTGATCGGCGTCATCGATTGGCGCGTGGCCGAGCTCAAGCGCCTCGGGGCCGAGCTCAGGCTGAACCGGCTCGCCGAGCAGGCGGACGTGCTTGGCGAGGAACCGGACGTCGTCGTCGTCGCCACGGGCGGCGTTCCCGATATCGCGTGGATCGAGGGGGCCGAGCACGCCACGAGCGTATGGGACGCCCTCGGCGGCAACGTCCCGCTCGCGGCCGAGATCATCGTCTATGACGGTACGGGCCGGCATCCCGCCCCGCAAATGGCCGAGCTTGCCCATAAGGAGGGCCGTGCGGTCTCCCTCGTCTCGATCGATGCCCAGTTGGCGCAGGAATTGACCTACGCCGAGCGCGTCATCTGGAAGCGGCGGGCCCAATCCATCTCGCTCGCGATGACCTTCGATCACGAGATCGAGAAGATCGAGCGGCGCGGCAACCGCATCCTCGCCGGCTTCCGCAGCCTGTTGACGGGCGAGACGATGGAGCGGAGCGCCGACCAGATCATCGTCGAGCACGGCACGATTCCGGCGGCTGAGCTCTACCATGAGCTCCGCGCGGAAGCCGCCAACGACGGCGTCACCGACATCGACGCCCTCCTCGCCGGGCGGGCGCAGCCGCGCCACTTCCGACCCGACGCCCGCTTCGAGCTCCACCGCGTGGGCGACGCGGTCGCGAGCCGCAACATCCACACCGCGGTCCTCGATTCGCTCCGACTCTGCCTGGCGCTTTAGCGCGCCCTCCGATCGCGTGCCAATCTCCGTCTCGTCGCCCCCGCGCATGCGGAACCCATTCCTTCCAATGCAGATGGATTCCGGCTCCCCGGAGCCCGCCTCCGGCCGGACCCGGGGAGCCGGAATGACGATCTTGCGGATCGCAGAGGTTTTAAGTCCGCGCGCGCGCCAGGGCGGGCCGGCGACCCTTCCTTTTGTCGCCCTGGTGTGATTTGATCGCCGGCGTCCATTCGGTTTTGGGGGAGCGGCCGGACGTGCTTCTTTGGATCGGACTTGGCCTGCTCGCATGGGCCATTTACAGCCAGAAGCTCATCCTTTTCATCATAGCGGGTGCTGTCCTCGCGATCAGGCTCGCGACCGGAATGAGAATGTAGGGCTCGGCACGGGGACGGTGCCGCGAAGCGGCGGCCGTGCCAGGCGCTCCTTCCCTCCGATCGGGAACGCCCGCGCACGAATTTCCATGCGGCAAGCCATGTGCTCAACCGAGCGGGTGCGTCGGGTGCCGCGGAGGTCACGCCATGAACACCGAGAGAGAAGCGCTTCTCCAGGCGATCGAGCGCGATCGCGACCGCATCCTCGATTTCTACCGCGGCTTCATCCGCGCCAAGAGCCCCAACCCGCCGGGCGACACGCGGGCGGCGGCGGCCCACATCGGCAAGCTACTCGGCGAAGAGTCGCTCGCCTACCGCACGATCGCACCGCAGAGCGAGATGCCGAACATCGTGGCCGCCTTCGATTGCGCGGGTGCCGGCCGCCATCTCGTGCTCAACGGCCACATCGACGTTTTCCCCGTGGGCGATGCCGCCGGCTGGACCAAGGACCCCTGGGGGGCCGAGCTCGTCGAGGGCAAAATCTACGGCCGGGGCGCCTGCGACATGAAGGCGGGGACCAGCGCCTCCATCTTCACCTACATCTACTTGAGCCGTATCCGCGACCGGCTCAAGGGCAAGCTCACGCTCACCTGCGTCTCCGACGAGGAAACCTTCGGACCGTGGGGCGCGCGCTACCTCATCGAGCATCATCCCGAGGTGCACGGCGATTGCCTGCTCAACGGCGAGCCGAGCGGGCTCGGCACCATCCGCTTCGGCGAGAAGGGGCCGCTCTGGCTCCTCTTCACCATCCGCACGGCCGGCGCCCACGGCGCCTACACGCACTTCAGCGCGAGTGCGACCAAGATCGCCGGCCGGCTCATCGCCGGGCTCGAGGCCGTCGGCCGCATCGTCTCGAAGGCACCCGACAATGTCGTGCGCGCTCTCGATGCCGCCGTACCCGCGGTCGACGCCGCGATGGGCAAAGGGGCCTCGGCCATCGTCCAGCAGGTGACGCTCAACATCGGCGTGGTCGCGGGCGGCCTCAAGGTCAACATGATCCCGGGCGAGTGCCGCATCGAGGCCGACGTCCGCCTCCCCCTCGGGGTCGAGAAGGACGAAGTGATGCGCGAGGTGCGGCGGATCGCCGCCGCCTTTCCCGAGGTCACGGTCGAAGAGATCAATTACAGCGCCCCCTCCTGGTGCGATCCCTACGGCGAGATGGTCGAGATCCTCAGCGCCAACGCCAAGGCCGTGACCGGCGCAACACCGGTGCCGATCGTGAGCCTCGGGGGTACCGACGCGCGGCTCTGGCGCTACAAGGGAGTGCCGGCCTACGTCTACGGCCCCCCGCCCTCCGGCATGGGCTCGACCGATGAGCATGTGAAGGTCGAGGATTTCTTCCAGGTGGTTCAGACCCACCTGCTTTCCGCCTACGACTATCTGAGCCGCGGCTGAGCGGCGCCGTTGCGGAAACGCTCAAATGATGGGCAGTCGGGGCGGCGCGATTTTTGTATTGCGCAGTCCGCGCCATCACGCGCAAGCTTGAAACGGGAGAGCGGAAAGGGGGGGACAAAAATGCGCGAACCTCAATCATTTCAGCAGGATTGCATCGAGCTGGCGTGCCAGCGCCTGGCCCGCGGCGAGATCGACCGCCGCAGCTTCCTGAAGGGCCTCGCCGCCTTGGGCGTCCTACCGGCGCTCGCCGCCGGCGGCGCGGCGGTTGCCGCCGACGCCAAGGAGATCGTGATCGCCAACTGGGGCGGGCTCGCCAACGACGGCTTCACCCGCTTCTACGGCCAGCCCTTCGAGAAGGACCATCCGGAGGCCAAGGTGACGACCGACAGCGGCGGCCCCTCCGGCGGCAAGATCCGCGCCATGGTCGAGAGCGGGCACGTGACCTGGGATCTGTGCGACAGCTCGTCGAGCAGCGCCTTTTGGCTCGGCAGCCTGAAGCTGCTCGAGCCGATCGACTACAAGGTCGTCGACAAGGCCAACGTGCCGCCCGTGGGCTTTGCCATCCCCTATGGCGTCGCCCCCTATTCCTTCAGCACCGTGCTCGCCTACGACAAGGCCAAGGTGGGCGATCATCCGCCCACGACCTGGGCCGATTTCTGGGACGTGAAGAAATATCCGGGACGGCGCGTCCTGCGCCACGACGCGCTCAGCATGCTCGAGGTCGCGATCATGGCCGCGGGCGTGCCCTTCGACAAGGTCTATCCCATCGACATGAAGCTCGCCTTGGAGAAGTTCAAGGAGATCAAGGAGCATTGCATCTACTGGAGTTCGGGCTCGGAGTCCGAGCAGGTCATCCGCACGGGCGAGGCGGTGATGGGGGCCATTTGGCATACGCGCGCGAGCGTGCTGTCGCGCGAGTCGAACGACCGCATGAGCTGGACCTGGAACCAGGCCGTGCTCCAGCCCGGTATCTTCGTGGTCCCCAAGGGCAATCCGGCGGGGGCCATCGCCCAGACGCTGCTCGCCTCGATGACCGCCAAGCCCGAGCCGCAGATCGGTCTCCTCGGCCTGCTCGGCAACGGCCCGTCGAACCCGAAGGCGGCGGCCATGGTCCCGCCCGAGCTCAGGCGCTTCAATCCGACCGATCCGGACAACGCCAAGCCCCAGCTGGTGATCGACGGCGAATGGTGGGGGGCGAACTACCCCGACGCCAACGCCAAATACGTCGACACGATTTCCGCCTGACGGGCATGCCGAGAGGCGGGGACGGCTCCGCCGGGAGGGAGCGGGCCAGGGGCGATGGCCGAACTTAAGAACGAGCTCGCCCTCAGAGGCTTGAGCAAGAGCTACGGTGCCGCGCGCGCCGTCGATGGGGTCAGCCTCGACATCGGCCGCGGCGAGTTCGTGACCCTGCTCGGCCCCTCGGGCTCGGGCAAGACCACCCTCCTCATGATGATCGCCGGCTTCGTCGAGCCGGATGCGGGCGAGATCCTGCTCGACGGGCGCGGGATCACCCCGCTCCCGCCCGAGCGGCGCGAATTCGGCATGGTGTTCCAGGGCTATGCCCTCTTCCCGCATCTCTCGGTCGCGGACAACGTGGCCTTCCCGCTCAAGGTGCGGGGGATCGCGCGCGCGGAGAGCGAACGCCGCGTCGACGAGGCCATCCAGCTCGTCAAGCTCGGCGGCCTCGAGCGCCGGCTGCCGCGCGAGCTCTCGGGCGGCCAGCAGCAGCGCGTGGCGCTCGCGCGCGCCCTCGTCTTCCGTCCGCGCCTCCTTTTGCTCGACGAGCCGCTGAGCGCCCTCGACAAGAAGCTGCGCGGCGAGCTGCAGGACGAGCTCAAAAGTCTCCATCGGACGGTCGGCCTCACCTTCATCTACGTCACGCACGATCAGGAGGAGGCCCTCTCCATGTCGGACCGCGTCGCCATCCTTCATCACGGCAAGGTGGTGCAGGTGGGCTCGCCGGGTGAGCTCTACGAGCGGCCGGCGACGCGCTTCGTCGCGGACTTTCTCGGCCGCAGCAACTTCATCCGCGGGCGCGTCGCCTCCGCGGACGGCGGGGGCTTCCGCTATACCGCGGGCGGGCTGGGCTTCGTGCAGGCGGACGCTACTGCCCCCGCCGCGGCGAGCGACGTGCTCATAGCCCTCAGGCCCGAGAAGATCCAGATCGCCGCCGATGCTGCCCCCGAGACCGCCAACAGCTTAGCCGGCCGCATCGAGCGCTGGAGCTATCACGGCACCAGCTTCCAGATGACGGTGACGACCGACGTGCTGGGCCCGCTCCAGGTCCAAGTACCGGCCTGGCGCTGCCGCTTCGAGCCGAGGGACGGCCTCGCGGTGCGGCTCGGCTGGGACGCCGACGCCGCGATCCGGGTCGGAGACGACGAAGCATGAGCGTCCGGCCATGGCGTCCGTAAGCGCAGCCGGCGCGGCACCGGCGCTGCCCCTGCGGAGCCGGCTCGGCACCCGCGGCGTCTACTGGCTCTTCACCACCCCGGCGGTCCTGCTGCTCGCCGCCTTCTATTTCTACCCCCTCCTCAGCGTGCTCTGGACGAGCGTCACCGAGCCCAAGCCCGGCCTCGGCAACTACGCGCTGCTCGCGACCTCGCCCGCGATTCAGCACGTGCTGGTCACGACCGCGCGCATCTGCGCCCTCACCACCGCGGTCACCATCCTCTTGGGCTATGCGGTCGCCTACGCCCTCGTGCATCTCTCGCCGCGGGCGCGGCGCTGGATGTTCCTCGGCGTGCTGCTCCCCTTGTGGATCTCGGTCCTCGCGCGCGCCTTCGCCTGGGTGACTCTTCTGCGCACCGAGGGGCTGGTCAACCAGCTCCTCCTCGAGCTCGACCTCACCCGCGAGCCGCTGCACCTCATGTGGAACGAGCTCGGCATCACCATCGGCATGATCCACTACATGCTGCCCTATGCCATCCTGCCGCTCTACGCCAACATGCGCGGCATCGACTTGCGGCTGGTCGCGGCCGCGCGCGGGCTGGGGGCGACGCGGGGACAGAGCTTCCGGCACGTCTTCCTCCCCCTGAGCCTCCCCGGCATCGTGGGCGCCGGCGTGCTCGTCTTCATCTTCTCGCTCGGCTTCTTCGTGACCCCCGCGATCCTCGGCGGCAACCGCGTCCTGATGATCGCGCAATACATCAGCATCCAGATCCTCGAGGTGGTGCGCTGGGGTATCGGGGCGATGATGGCGACGGTGCTGATGGCGGCGGTGCTTGCGCTGATGGCGCTGCTTGCGCGCATCGTCGACTTCCGGCGCCTCTTCGGAGTCGGGTGAGATGGAGCGGCTCTCGACCGGCATGCCGCTCTCGAAGTCGCTCGGCTGGGCGATCGTGCTCTTCCTCGTCCTCCCGGTGACCGTGGTGGTGCCGGTATCGCTCACCGACCAGCGCTTCCTCTCCCTCCCCCGCGACCATCTCTCGCTCCAATACTACGCGCGGCTCTTCACGAGCGAGGCCTGGCTCTCGTCGATTCTGCAGAGCTTCGTCATCGCCGTGGCGGCGACCGTGCTTGCGGTCGCGGTCGGCACCCTCGCGGCGATCGGCTGCTGGCGCATCAATAGCCGTGCTACCGAGATCCTGCGGGTCCTCATGCTGGCACCGCTCATCGTGCCCACCATCGTCTATGCGCTCGGCATCTACCGCCTGTGGATCTCGCTCGGGATGCTCGACAGCTATACGGGCGTCATCCTGGCGCACGGGGTCACCGCCATCCCCTACGTGGTGATCACGGTCTCGACGGCCCTCGCCAACTTCGACCCTCGCCTCGAGCAGGCCGCGCGCAATCTCGGCGCCTCGGTCGGCCAGACGCTCCGCCGCGTGATCCTCCCCAACATCCTCCCCGGCGTCGTCTCGGGCGCCATCTTCGCCTTCATTCATTCCTGGGACGAGCTGGTGATCGTGCTCTTCATCGCGAGCCGTCACATCTTCACGCTCCCGCGCCGCATCTGGGACGGCATCAACGACAACATCGATCCCACCATGGCGGCGGTCGCGGTGGTGCTGATCGTGGTGACCGTGGCCCTCCTCGCCCTCGATCTCGCCTTGCGCGGCAGGCGGAGCGCTTGACGGCAGGCATCTCGCTCCGCCTCGTCGCCTACGACAAAGTCTACTTGGGCGGCGGGGGCATCCACTGCTCGACCGGGCCGCTCCTGCGCGACCCGGTTTGAGGGGGAGGTGCTCGGGAGGGGGAGAGGGGCGGCAGGGAGCGCTTCTCGCCGCCTTTTTAGGTCAGGCGCTAGGCAGATCGAGAGTTGCGCTGGAAAGCCGCGCGAGAGGCCCGAGCCGCGATCGGCGAGAGATCGGAATTATCGGACTGTGACCGTGTACAGAATTTCTCCGTTCAGCCGATCTTGGGGATTGTCCGCATTGATGCGCTGGTAGCGAAAACTGTCCTGGCCGGAGAAGCCGGGCTTGGATTGATAATAAATCACGGCTGCTTCCGTCGACATTCCCGCGCATGCCCCTTGCGGGCCCCCGAGGGTACCGTAGGCCGGAATGACCATTTGCTCGTATTGGGCGGTGAGGGAGCCATTCGCGGGTGGGGCGGTGAAGTTGACGACGATATGCTGCGCCTGACATGAATTGCTGCTGGCCCAGTGTTTTGCAATTACGGATTTCGCATTCGACGAGACGGTGGCGGACAAGTATTTCACGCTCGACTCGGCGCGCGCGGATGCGAAGACCGATGAAGCGGCCAACAGCACGGCAACAGCGGCGCATATGACGAGCGTGCGCATCGCGATATCCTCCCCTGGAGAATAAACCGAATTTTCCAGGCCAGATTGCAGCGCGCACCG
>DATJAC010000107.1:0-13563 GCA_035516655.1 Alphaproteobacteria bacterium
TGCCAGCCTGGCGCGCGGCGAGCGCCTGCTCGAGGCGCGCGGCCTCGTCAAGCACTTCCCGCTGCGCGCTACCGGCCTCTTCGGCGCCGGCCAGGTCGTGCATGCGGTCGACGGGGTCGATCTCGACGTGGCCCAGGGCGAGACGGTCGGGCTCGTCGGCGAGTCGGGCTGCGGCAAATCCACCCTCGCGCGCCTCGTCGTGCGCATCCATCGCCCCGACGCGGGCTCGCTCCGGATCGCCGGCCAGGAGATCGCGCAGAGTGCCGCCTCCGCCATCCGCCCTTTGCGCCGGCGCATGCAGATGGTGTTCCAGGACCCTTACGCTTCCCTCAATCCGCGCATGACGGTCGGGCAGATCCTCGCCGAGCCGCTCGCCTTTCACCGCATCTCCAAGGATGCCGGCGAGACGCGCGCGCGCATCGAGGAGCTCCTCGAGGTCGTGGGTCTCCCCTCCAAGGCCGCGGGGCGCTACCCGCACGAGTTCTCGGGCGGCCAGCGCCAGCGCGTCTCGATCGCGCGCGCACTCGCCGTGCGTCCGGATTTCATCGTGGCCGACGAGCCGATCTCGGCCCTCGACGTCAACATCCAGGCGCAGATCATCAACCTCTTCGTCGATCTTCAGGAGCGCTACGGGCTCGCCTATCTCTTCATCGCCCACGACCTTGCGGTGGTGCGCCACATCTCGGACCGTATCGTGGTGCTCTATCTCGGCAAGGTGGCGGAGGTGGCGCCGGCGGGGGCGCTCTTCGCTTCCCCGCTCCACCCCTACACGCGCTATCTGATCTCGGCGGTGCCGATCCCCGATGCGGCCCTCGAGCGCCGGCGCCGGCATTTGAAGCTCGCGGGCGAGCCGCCGAGTGCCGTCGACCCGCCGTCGGGCTGCCGCTTCCGCACGCGCTGTCCGCTGGCCAAAGCGATTTGCGCGGAAGTGGCACCAGCCCTTATCGAGCACCGTCCCGGACAGTTCGCGGCCTGCCATTTTCCCGGGCAATTCTGAACGAGGCACGGAGGAGAACGTGAGACGCGTTACGGCTGAAGTGGCGGTCAAGGTCATCCGCTCGGGCGACACCGTTCTCGTGGGCGGCTCGGGCGGGGGCCACGCCGTGCCCGAGGCGCTGATGGCGGCGGTCGAGGAGCGTTTTCTTGCCACCGGCGAGCCGCGCTCGCTGACCCTCATCCATCCGGTCGGCCTCGGCGACGATGCCACCCTCGGTG
The DNA here is from genome assembly GCA_035516655.1 of Alphaproteobacteria bacterium. Taxonomy (GTDB): domain Bacteria; phylum Pseudomonadota; class Alphaproteobacteria; order JACZXZ01; family JACZXZ01; genus DASPPM01. The sequence goes on from DATJAC010000107.1 coordinate 1,216, forward strand.
CCGGCCATTTCGCGCACGAGGGCCTGCTCAAGCGCGACGTGGGCGGCACCTTCGTGAATTCCCCGAAAATCTCGGAGCTCGCCCTGGCCGACAAGATCGAGGGCTACACCTTGCCGCAAGGGGCACTCTCGCAGCTCACGCGCGAGATCGCCGCGGGGCGTGCGGGCCTCCTCACCGAGACGGGACTCCATACCTTCATCGATCCGCGCCATGGCGGGGGACGGCAGAGCAAGCGGGCCACGGAGGATCTCGTCGAGCTCGTCGAGTTCCGCGGCAAGGAGTACCTCTTCTACAAGCCCTTCCCTATCGACGTCTGTCTCCTGCGCGGCACCACGGCGGACGAGGACGGCAACGTCACCATGGAGGAGGAGGCGGTCTTCGGCGAGATGCTCTCCGAGGCGCAAGCCGCCCGGCGCTGCGGCGGGGTCGTCATCGTGCAGGTGAAGCGCCTCGCCAAGCGCGGCACCTTGCCGGCGAAGCAGGTCAAGATTCCGGGCATCCTCGTCGACCTCGTGGTGGTCGAGCCGGCCCAGCGCCAGACCTACCTGACCGCCTACAGCCCGGCCTATGCCGGCGAGCTCAAGGTGCCGCTTGCGGACATTCCCGTCCTTCCCTTCGACGCGCGCAAGGTGATCGCGCGCCGCGCCGCCGCGGAGCTTTTCCCCGGTGCCATCTGCAATCTCGGCTCGGGTATTTCGACCGGGATCGCCAACGTCGCCGCCGAGGAGGGTATCCTCGACGCGGTCTGCCTCACCAACGAGCAGGGCCTGATCGGCGGAGCACCCGCCGCGGGCGGGGAGGCGGGGGCCTCGCGCAATTACGCCGCCATGATCGATCAGCCCTACCAGTTCGATTTCTACGACGGCGGCGGCCTCGATCTCGCCTTCCTCTCCTTTGCCGAGATCGATCGAGAGGGCAACGTCAACGTGAGCCGCTTCGGCGGTCGCATCGTCGGTCCGGGCGGCTTCATCAACATCAGCCAGAACGCGAAGTGCGTCGTCTTCGGCGGCACCTTTACCGCCGGCCGGAGCGAGCTCGCCTGGCCGGGAGGGACCATGCGCATCGCGCGCGACGGTGCCAAGCCCAAGTTCGTGGCCGCGGTCGAGCAGATCAGTTATAGCGGAAGCTATGCGGCTGCCTGCGGGCGCCGGGCGTTCTACGTCACCGAGCGCGCCGTCTTCCGCTTGGCCGAAGGCGGGCTCGAGCTCATCGAGATCGGCCCGGGGGTCGAGCTGGAGCGGGACATCCTGGCGAAGATGGCCTTCCGCCCCAAGCTCGCGTCCCCGCTCAAGACCATGGACCCTCGGCTCTTCCTCCCCGAGAGGATGGGTCTTGCCAAGGACCTCGCGCAGAAACCGGGTAGGGCGGCCTCGCCGCGCCTCGCCCTCATCGACCCGAATGCCGCGGCGGCCCAATGAGCGCCGCCCTCGAGCCGGCCGATCTCGTCAATGGCGCCACGCGCCTTTACGGCATCATCGGCGATCCCATCGCGCAAGTGCGCTCGCCCGAGGTGATGACGGCGCGCTTCCGGAAAGCCGGACGGAATGCGGTACTCGTCCCCCTGCACGTGTCGCCCGAGCGCTTCGATGCGACGCTGCGCGGGCTCAAGGCGCTCGTCAACCTCGACGGCCTCATCATCACCGTGCCTTACAAGGTGCGGATCCTCGCCCATGTGGACCGGCTGCTGCCGACGGGGGCCGCGGTCGGTGCGGTCAACGCCATGCGGCGCGAGAAGGACGGGAGCTGGACGGGCGACATGTTCGACGGCCGCGGTCTCGTGCGCGGACTGCGGGAGGAAGGCCACGCGGTCGCGGGCCGGAAGGTCATGCAATTGGGGGCGGGCGGGGCCGGAAGTGCGGTCGCCTTCGCCCTCGCCGAGGCGGGGGTTGCGGCCTTGACGCTCTTCGACCTCGACGCGAAGAAGGCCGAGAGCCTCGCCGCGCGCGTGAGTGCCGCTTACCCGCGCATGGCGGTGCGCGCGGCGGCACCCACGCTCGAGGCTTGCGACATTCTCGTCAACGCGACCCCGGTCGGCATGGCGCCGGGCGACGGGCTGCCGGCCGAGTTCGGCCGGCTCGATCCCGCCCTTCTCGTCGTCGACGTCATCATGAAGCCGCCCTTGACCCCGCTTCTCCGCCATGCACAGGCCTGCGGCTGTGCCACGATGGGCGGGCGGGCTATGCTCGAGGGCCAGGCCGACGAGGTGGCCCGCTTCTTTTCCACGGGAGGTTGACATGGCGATCGACCCGCATCTCAAGGTCGGCGAGAGCAGCACCTTCGCGAAGACGATCGCGGAGAGCGACCTCATGCTCTTCGCCGGCATCAGCGGCGACTTCGATCCCATCCACGTCAACGAGGAATTCGCCAAGACGACCGCCTTCGGCCGCCGCATCGCCCACGGTGCCCTCGTCATGAGCCTCTGCTCGACGACCGCCTCTGAGATCGCGCGCCGCTCGCAGGAACGCGGCGCGAAGGCGGTCCCGGTCTCCCTCGGCTACGACAAGATCCGCTTCGTCAAGCCCGTCTTCATCGGCGACACCTTGACCGCGCGCTACACCGTCGAGACGGTCGATCCCGAGGCCGGCCGCACGCGCTCCAAGATCGAGGTCGTCAATCAGGCGGGCGAGACCTGCCTCGCCGGTACCCACGTGATGAAATGGGTGATGGCGAAGTGAACCCGATCCCAACCCTCCCCCTTGAAGGAGGAGGGTTGGGGTGGGGGTGACGCACGAAACCGGGAGAGTTAACATCGCCGCCATGGCAAAGAAGCTCACGCCCCAGGATCTGCGCAGCCACCGCTGGTTCGGCGTCGACGATTTGCGCGCCTTCGGCCACCGCTCGCGCCTCTTGCAGATGGGCTACGCCCGCGAGGACTTCGCCCGGAAGCCCGTGATCGCCATCCTCAACACCTGGAGCGACATCAATCCCTGCCACGCCCACTTCCGCACCCGGGTCGAGGAGGTGAAGCAGGGCGTGTGGCAGGCGGGCGGCTTCCCGCTCGAGCTCCCCGCCCTTTCGCTCTCGGAGCCCATGGTCAAGCCGACGACGATGCTCTACCGCAACCTCCTCGCCCTCGAGGCGGAGGAGCTCCTGCGCTCGCACCCGGTCGACGGAGCCGTGCTCATGGGTGGGTGCGACAAGACCACGCCCGGCCTCCTCATGGGGGCGATCAGCATGAACCTGCCGGCGATCTTCGTGCCCGCGGGGCCGATGCTGCGCGGCAATTGGGCCGGGCATGTGCTGGGCAGCGGCAGCGATACCTGGAAATACTGGGCCGAGCGCGGGGCGGGGAAGATCGACGAGGCGACCTGGCGCGAGATCGAGGGGGGTATTGCGCGCTCCTACGGCCACTGCATGACCATGGGCACGGCCGCGACCCTGACCGCGCTCGCCGAGACGCTCGGCATGACCTTGCCCGGTGCGTCCTCGATCCCTGCGGCGGATGCGGGCCACCCGCGGATGGCGCGCGATTCGGGGCGCGAGATCGTCGCGATGGTGTGGGCCGAGCGCCGGCCGCGCGACGTGCTCTCGCGCGGCTCCTTCGAGAACGCGCTCACCGTGCAGATGGCGCTCGGCGGCTCGACCAACGCCATCATCCACCTGATCGCGCTCGCCCGGCGCTGCGGCATCCCGCTCACCCTCGACGACGTGGAGACGGCCTCGCGGCGGATGGGGGTCATCGCCAACCTGCGGCCCTCGGGCGCTTTCCTCATGGAGGATTTTTTCTACGCAGGCGGCCTCAGGGCACTGCTCGAGACCATTCGCGCCCACCTCGACACCGCTTGCCTCACCGTCAACGGGCGAACCCTCGGCGACAACATCGCGGGCGCCCCCGTCTACAACGACGACGTGATCCGTCCGCTCGACCGGGCGATCTATGGCGAAGGGGCGACCGCCGTGCTCTACGGCAACTTAGCACCCAAGGGCTGCGTGATGAAGCCGGCGGCGGCCGAGAAGCGCTTGCTCAAGCATAGCGGCCCCGCCCTCGTCTTCCGCGACTACAACGAGATGGCGGCCAACATCAACCGCGACGACCTCGACGTGAGTGCCGACTCAGTGCTCGTGCTGCAGAACGCCGGGCCCGTCGGCGGCCCCGGCATGCCCGAGTGGGGCATGCTGCCGATCCCGCAGAAGCTCCTGAAGCAAGGTGTGCGCGACATGCTGCGCATCTCCGACGCGCGCATGAGCGGCACCAGCTACGGCGCCTGCGTGCTCCACGTCTCGCCCGAATCCCATATCGGCGGCCCGCTCGCCGCCGTGCGCACGGGCGACCGCATCGCGATCGACGTGCAGCAGCGCCGCCTGGACGTGGCCTTGGGCGACGCCGAGATCGCCGCCCGGCTCAAGGAGTGGTCACCGCCCGACCGCCACTTCGCGCGCGGCTACAACAAGCTCTTCGCCGCCCACATCACCCAGGCCCACGAAGGCTGCGACTTCGATTTCCTCGAGGGGACGGAGGCTACGCCGGAGCCCGAGATCCATTGAACGGCGGCGAGGGGGGGAGGCGCGTCCGCCTCACGCGTCGGCGTAAAGGTCGCGGAGGAGGGGTACGGCACAGTGCGCCATCGCCGAATAGTCAGCGTCCAATTCCGTGCCGATCGCCTTGTAGCCGACGCGCGCCGCCGCCGCCAACGTGGACCCTCCGCCAGCGAAGGGATCAAAAAGCACCCCCAGCCCGAGCGGCAGGACGGCGCGGACGATCTGACGCATGAACCGCTGCGGTTTGAGCGAGGGGTGCGGAGCAATCTCGCGCTCGATGGCCCTGGTTGGTGCGGACTCGACGACGTCGCGAAACGGCTCGTTCCCGGAAATCCGACGCAGCCCGCCCGTACCCCAGCGCCGGAGGTTCGCCGAAATCGTTCGTTCGCTGATTGGCTTTCTGAACAAGCCCCAGGGTTCCCAGCACGCGCGCGGCATCACGGACACGTCCGCGAACTCGCGCTCGGCACCTTTGGGCCGATCTCCGCCGCGGAGCGTTTGAACGAGGCGGATGATCTCGCCGCGCTTCTCCAGGCCGGCCCTCTCGAGGCAGGCAAATGTCGTCGTCGAGAGAAGCGGCGTCGAAGCGATCATCAGATGGCCGCCGGGAACGAGCTTGCGGGCGGCGAGTGCTCCTAAGCGGGCGAAAAATCCATCGAGCCGTTTTTTGTCCTGTTCCGTCAACACCGTGAATCGAGGCAGCGGCGCGCGCTCCACGCCATCAAAAGAAGGAGGAATGCGCCAAACGCCGCCTCGCCGCTCCCTCAGCTTCGTATGATCCTTTTGCTCGTACTCGATCAATCCGTAAGGCGGATCTGTTACGATGCCGTGCAGACTGTCGTCGGGCACTCGGGCGAGCCATTGAAAGGCATCCGCGGTGACCACGGCGACACCCTCACAGGGCGTTGTCGTGACTCCTGCTTCAATGCGTTGGAGAATTCGCCATGTATCGGCCTCGCTGCGCCGGAGGGCTTCAGTGACCCTCTCCCTCAGGTCAGGGTCGTTGCGGTCACCCTCCTCCGTGACAGCTTTAGCCCCGTACGGCGCCGCATCGAGCTGCGACATTGCGTTTCTCCTTAGACGGCTATCTCGCGGGGGCTTTCGACAAGATATTGCGTTCCTTCGTCAGCCGACCTCCAAGATATATATCGCCAGGCACCAATACCGCTATCCGAATCGGCACTCGCTGGGCAAGGCAGGACGAGAACATTATGGCAACATGGAGAAGTCCTGTCAACCACCTCAACCGTCGCTGTTCGCGCTGACCGTTTCCGCGTTGGAAGGCGAGGATTTGCCCGAGTGGCGTCTGGTTTTCCTGTGCGCATTGATCAACTCAGTGTAACAGGGAAGCCTACGACAATTGAGCCAAGATGGCCTGCGGTTGACCTCGATGCTGAAGCGCCAAACCGTCGACACGACTGCGTTCAATTCAAGCGCAAGTCTTCCGTACGAATTGCGGCTCAAAGACTTCGAGATCGCGATGCAGGATGTCTACGACTTTTTCTACGACGTGAACCAGTTGTTGCTGGGCAAGGGGTTGCGTCGAATGGACGACATCCTGAGACCGGCGGCAATGTCGGGGATAATTTCGGACATGCTGAGCGTCAGTCTGGCGAAGCATTCGCGCGCGCTCGTCGAGAACCGGCACTTCAACGGACACCCCGACCTCATTTTGAATGGCAAGTACTCGAACAACTCCGTCAAGTCGGGCGAGCATGGTGTCGAGATCAAGAGCACGCGCAAGAGGGGCGGCGCCGTCGACACCCATGGTGCCCGTAACCAGTGGATGTGCGTCTTTGTGTATGAAACGGATCACGAGACCGAACCCGCTGAGGAACGGAGTCCAATGCGATTCACCGAGGTTTATCTTGCTCGCGTGCTTGAAGGCGATTTTAGAAAGAACCCGCGCGGCGAGCTCGGGACACGAACGGCAACGCTCGACCGGTCCGGCATTAAGAAATTGCGCGCTCACTGGATCTATCTCTTGGAACGTAAACACTAGCTTGCGAGTTTGCGCTCAGGCGAGTCGTTGCTGAATCAGCTTCCAGTAACGGTTAGGCCGTTTGTCGGATTTAGTTGTACCCCGGCGGCGCCACGAAGCCGTGGTATTCCGCCTCGAGCAGCTTGGCGAAGGCGATGCACGTCCGGTCGCCGTATTGCGGTCCCACGATCTGCACGCCGATCGGCAGGCCCTTGGGGCTGAAGCCGATGGGGGCGACCGTCGCCGGCAAAAAGGCGACGCAGGAATATCCCGCCCAGAAGAGCTGGTCGGTCGTCGGCACTTTCTTGCCGTTGACGACGATCGTCCTTTGCCAGCGCTCGCCCGCGTGGTCGTGGGGGAAGGCGGCCGAGGAGGCGACGGGCGAGAGCAGGAGGTCGTAGTCCTGGAAGAACTCGTGCCAGCGCCAGCGCATCTTGTGGCGCTCCTCGTTGAAGGCGAGCCAATCGCGATGCGCCATCGTGTTGGCGCGCGTCATGCGGGCGAAGTAGCTCTCGTCCGCGGGGTCGAGCGTGCTCACGCGCGCGAGCGCCTCGGCGAACTGTGCTGCCGTCTGGCGCCCCGCGGTCGCAGCACGGAGGAGCATGGTGTAGACCTTGTTGGCGTGGCCCGTGTCGATCGCGGGGCGGGCCTTGTCGCTTACCTTCACTTTCTTCTTGGCGAGGAAATCGGCGAGCTGCTGGAGCTGGTCCTTGACCTCGCGGTCGACCTCGGCATTGGGGTCGTCCAGCATGAGGGCGACCTTGAACTGGCCGAGCCTCTCCTTCCGCGGCGGCGGGAGACTGAGCCGGTAGCCGGCAGCGTCGATCTCGTCGGGCCCTGCTAACGCGGCGAGGCCGAGGGCAAGGTCGTCGGCGCTGCGCGCGAGCGGCCCGATCACCGAGATGTCGCTCGCCGACACGCGACCCGCGAGCGCCTGGCCGCGCGGCGGGCAAATGCCGTAGGTCGGCTTATGGCCGAAGACGCCGCAATAGTGCGCCGGGTTTCGGATCGAGGAGCCGATGTCGCTCCCGGTCTCGATGCCGGTGAGCCCCGCGGCGAGGGCCGCGGCCGAGCCGCCCGAGGAGCCGCCTGGCGTCAGCGTCACGTCCCAGGGGTTGTTCGAGGTGCCGTAGATGTCGTTGTAGCTCTGCCAGTCGGCGAGCCAGACGGGCACATTCGTCTTGCCGAAGAGGGTGACGCCCGCCGCGAGCAGGCGCTCGACCGCGAGCGCGTTGCGCTTCGGCCGGTTCTCCTTGTGCTCGGGCAGGCCCCAGGTCGTGGGCATGCCGACGACGTCGAAGGATTCCTTGATGGTCATGGGCACGCCGTGGAGCGGGCCCCACACTTCGCCCTTGGCCAGGGCGCGGTCGGCGGCCCGCGCGCGCTTCCGCGCCGCCGGGAGGTCGGTCGCGATGATGGCGTTGAGCCGCGGATTATGGCGCTCGACGCGGGCGAGATAATGCTCGAGCAGCTCCAGGCAGCCGAGCTTCTTGCGGCGCAGGAGCGCCGCCAGGTGCTTGGCCGAGGCGAAGGCGATGTCGTCCATGATCTCCCCCTGCAGTTGCTCCGGCGCGCGGCGGGCTGCGGCCCGCGCCGGGTGCCGCCCGAGTCCTAGCGCGTTTCCTCGAAATCGGCCAGGGCCGGCGTTATGATGAGGGCGAACGGCAAAGAGACGGAGAGGTGCCTCGATGGTCGCGTCGGCGCAGAGGGACTTCGGCAGCTTCGATTACGTGATCGTGGGAGCGGGGACCGCGGGCTGCGTGCTCGCCAATCGGCTCTCGGCCGACCCGCGCAACAAGGTGCTGCTCCTCGAGGCGGGCGGGAAGGACAATTATTTTTGGATCCACATCCCGATCGGCTATCTCTACACCCAGAACAATCCGCGCACCGACTGGTGCTTCAAGACCGAGCCCGAGGCGGGGCTCCAGGGCCGCGCGCTCAACTACCCGCGCGGGCGCGTCCTTGGCGGCTGCTCCTCGATCAACGGCATGATCTACATGCGCGGCCAGGCGCGCGACTACGACCAGTGGCGCCAGATGGGCAATCCCGGCTGGGCGTGGGACGACGTGCTGCCCTATTTCAAGCGCTCCGAGGACCAGGTGCGCGGGCCCGACGCCTTCCACGGCTCGGGCGGGGAATGGCGGGTCGAGGAGATGCGGCTCAGCTGGGAGATCCTCGAAGCTTTCCGCGAGGCGGCGGCCGAGATCGGCATCCCCAAGACCGACGACTTCAACCGCGGCGACAACGAGGGCTGCGGCTATTTCCAGGTCAACCAGCGCCGCGGCGTGCGCGTGAGCACGGCCAAGGCCTTCCTCAAGCCCGCGCGGGGCCGGGCGAACCTGACCGTGCTCACCCATGCGCAGGCGACGCGCATCCGCCTCGAGGGGCGCCGTGTTGTCGGCATCGAGTTCATGCAGGCGGGCGGGGCCGCGTGCGCAGGGATCGGCCGCGAGCTCCTGCTCGCCACGGGGTCCATCGGCTCGCCCCAGCTCCTCCAGCTCTCGGGCATCGGACCGGCGGCCCTGCTCCGCGCCCACGGCATCGCCGTCCTTCACGAGCTCGCGGGCATCGGCGAGAACCTGCAGGACCATCTCCAGATCCGCATGGCCTACAAGGTGAAGAACACCCGCACCTTGAACGAGCAGGCCAACAGCCTCTTCGGGCGCGCCTGGATGGGGCTCGAATATTTCCTCTTCCGCCGCGGCCCGCTCACCATGGCGCCGAGCCAGCTCGGCGGCTTCGTCAAGAGCGACGCCGGGCGCGAGACGCCCAACCTCCAGTACCACATTCAGCCCTTGAGCCTCGACCGCTTCGACGCCCCGCCCCATCCCTTTCCCGCCTTCACCGCCTCGGTCTGCAACCTGCGGCCCGAGAGCCGCGGCTTCGTGCGCATCAAGTCGCCGGACCCGAGTGCCCCTCCCGCGATCAAGCCCAACTACCTCTCGACAGCGGCCGACCGCCAGGTGGCGGCGGCGGCGATGCGGTTGACCAGGCGCATCTGTGCCGCCAAGGCCATGCAGCGCTTCGCGCCCGAGGAGTTCCGGCCCGGTGCCGAATTCGAGAGTGACGAGGAGCTCGTGCGCGAGGCGGGCAACATCGCGACCACCATCTTCCATCCGGTCGGCACCTGCAAGATGGGGCGCGATCCGCTCGCCGTCGTCGACGAGCGCCTCGGCGTGCATGGTATTTCGGGCCTGCGCGTGGTCGACGCCTCGATCATGCCGACCATCACCTCGGGCAATCCCAACTCGCCCGTCATCATGATCGCCGAGAAGGCCGCCGAGATGATCTGCGAGGACGCGAGGCGCTGAGGATTCGCTCGAAAACGTTCGTGTCTCTTTTCATCGTCATGCCCGCGAAAGCGGGCATCCAGGGCCGCAAAGGCCGTGCGTTGTCGCAGATGTCTGGACATCCGCTTTCGCGGGTGTGACGATGGTGGTCGGTTCCCAGCGGGCTCTAGACGGCCGCCGCGCGCCCGCGGCGCTGCAGCTTGTGCTCGCGGTAGCCGATGTAGAGGCCGCTGGCGATGATGATGGCCGCCCCGACCCAGGTCCAGAGATCGGGAAACTCGGCGAAGATGAGGTAGCCGAGGAGCGTGGAGCCCACGAGCTCGCCGTAGCCCATGGGCGCGCAGAGGGAGGCCGAGCCCCACTGCACCGCCTTGATGACGAAGTAATGGCCGAGGAGGCCGATGAATCCCATCGCGGCGAAGACGAGCCAATCGAAGACCGAGGCCGGGAGGACGAGCGGCCAGAACGGCAGGAGGCAGCTCGAGATCAGGAAGCCGCCCACGCCCGCTAGGGTGACCGAGGCCGCGGCCGTGTCCCGGCTTCCCACCTTGCGCGAGAGGATCTGGTAGATCGCATAGCAGAGCGCATCGAGGAGCACCAGCACGGCTCCCCACTGCATCACGTCGGTGCCCGGACGGATGATGAGGAGCGCACCGGCGAAGCCGACGACCACGGCGGTCCAGCGGCGCGGGCCGACCTTCTCGCCCAGCATGGGGACCGAGAGTGCGGTCACGATGATGGGGCCCACGAAGGCTATCGCACTCGCGGTCGGCAAGGCCACGGTCAAGAGCCCGAGGAAATAGAAGGCCGAGGCGCCGAAGAGGAGAATGGCGCGCGCGGCCTGCGCCACCGGATGCCTGGTCGCGAAGATGGCGAGGCCCCGGCGGGGGGCGAAGACGAGCAGGCAAAAGATCATGTGTCCGGCGTAGCGCGCCCAAAATATCTCCGGCATGGGGTAGGAGCGGCCGAGGTACTTGACCGCGGCGTTGAGGAAGGGGAAGAGCGCTACGCCGAGCGTCATGTAGAGGACGGCGCGCAGCACCGATTCGCCGCCGAGCGGGCGTGGCAGGCTCGCAGGCTGAGGGGTCGCTGTCATGGGCGGCGGCATTGTGTGAGCGGGAGACTGTCGAGCGATGAGGCGCGGCAGACTGTCATTCGCCGGGGCGATCCGTCAAATCCTAAAAGGCCGTCCTTCGAGGCGCCGCCTGCGGCGGCTCTTCAGGGGCTGACCGGAAATGAACGTGCTATCTTCAATGCATTGCCTGCCACACGTCGTCATTCCCGCGAAAGCGGGAATCCATCGTCGGCCTCGAGCCGGGCTTCGGACATGGACCCCGGCTTTCGCCGGGGTGACGAATAGAGCATTGAAAGTGAACGGATCATTTTGAGTCAGCCTCTCAGGATGAGGCTGCGGCCAAGCCGACCCGCTCCCCGCGCCGCTTCCCTGTTGCCTTGCGGACGAGGCCCCGTGATAGTAGCGGGCAAGCGGGTGCGCACGACCGCGGCGGGAGGGGAGATGGCGGCCACGGCCGGCGAGATGATCGCCGTCAAGCGGCTCAGCAAGCGCTACGACACCTCGCGCGGCCCCGTGCTCGCGTTGGACGACATCGATTTTGCCGTGGCCGAGGGAGAGTTCGTCGCGGTGGTGGGGCCGTCCGGCTGCGGCAAGTCGACCCTCCTCAAGATCCTCGCCGGCCTCATCGGCGCCACCGCAGGCGGGGCTGCCCTCGGCGGCACGCCGATCAGCGGGCCGCGGCGCGACATCGGCGTGGTCTTCCAGTCGCCCGTGCTGTTTCCGTGGCGCACCGTGCTCGACAACGTGCTGCTGCCGGTCGACGTGCAGCGCCTCGGACGCGAGGCGATGCGACCGCGCGCCCTTGACCTCCTCGCCCTCGTCGGGCTCGCGGGCTTCGAGCACCGCTATCCGTGGGAGCTCTCGGGCGGGATGCAGCAGCGGGTCGCCATCACCCGCGGCCTCATCCACGACCCTGCCATGCTGCTGATGGACGAGCCCTTCGGCGCCCTCGATGCCATGACGCGCGAGAGCATGAACCTCGAGCTCCAGCGCATCTGGCTCGAGCGGCGCAAGACCGTGCTCTTCATCACCCATTCGATCGCCGAGGCCGTCTTCCTCGCCGACCGCGTGCTGGTCATGACGCCGCGGCCGGGGCGGATCATGGACGCGATCCCGATAGCACTGGCGCGGCCGCGCTCGCTCGACGTGAGTGCGAGTGTGGAGTTCGGCGCCCTCGTGCGGCGCATTCGCGCCCATTTCAGCGCCAAGGGCGAGGTCGGCGGATGAGCAGTCCGGGCAAGATGGCGCTCAGGGCGGGGCTCCTGCTCATCTCGCTCGCGCTCTGGGAGGCGGCAACGCGCCTCCTCGAGGTGCCGGCCTTCATCCTGCCGGCCCCCTCCAGCGTGGTCATGGCCCTTTACCGCGGCGGCGCCAGCGGGGTCTATCTGGACAATCTCTGGGTGACGCTCGCCGAGACCCTGCTCGGCTTCGCCTTCGGCTCGCTCCTCGCCTTCGTCTTCGGCACGGCGGTCGCGGTGAGCCGCATGCTCGAGTATTTCCTCTACCCCTACATCGTGATGTTC
>DATJAC010000108.1:0-10276 GCA_035516655.1 Alphaproteobacteria bacterium
CAGCTCCAGCAGGATCGCGCGCGCCGCCTCGGCGCGCTTGCGCTCGGCACCGCTGTCGCCCAAGGCCGCGTAGCTGTCGGCGAGCGACATCAGCGTTTCCGCCTGCCGGCTGCGCAGATCGGGCGACGATGCGGCACCGATGACGAGGTCGCCGTAAAGGGATTCCGCACTCGTCAGGATGTCGCGCACGCTCGCCGCGGGCAGGCCGAGATTGCGCAGCCGGCCCGCCACGTCGCGCACGAGCGTCTGGGCCGCGCGCAAGGCGACCTCGTAGTTGCGCTCAGCCGCCGCGCGGCGGTCGACGGCATACCAGCCGAAGCCGGCGGCCACGACCGCGAGCAGCGCCATCGCGGCCGCGATCGCGCGCGCGCGCCTCAGCCGTCGCTCGCGCTGCGAGCGCTCGCGCCGGACCGAGGTCTCGATGAAGACTCGGTCGCGGCTCTCGAGGTCCTCGCTGCGCCGGGTGAGAATGTCCTCGGCCTCGGCCAGCGAGCGGCCGGCGGGAAGCAGGAAATCGTCGACTTTGCCGCGGCGCTCCCATTCCGCCGCCGCCTGGTCGACCCGCTCGCGCGTGCGCAGGAAATCGCGATCCTCGGCCACCAGGTCCCTGAGCCGCGGCCAGCTGGCAATCAGCATGTCGTGGGCGAGGCGGAGCTGCCCCTCGCCCGCTTCGCCGCTGCCGACGAGGAGGCGGGCCTCGACGAGGCGGTCGATCGCGGCCGCGCGGGCCGGGGTGGTGGCGATGTCGTCGCGCCGCATCGCGCGCGCGACGGCACGACCCTCGGCCGATCCCATGGTCACGAGCGCCCGCAGGACGCCGGGCAGGGCGGCTAGCGCCTCGGCGGGCAGGCCGTCACAGACCTCGTCCGCGTGGCGTGCGACCGCACCCTTGAGCTCGCCGAGCTCGTGGTAGCTCGCGAAGGTTAGGACGCTGCCGCGCTTTTCCTCGACGTCCTTGCGGTAGAGCTGATCGAGGGCGAATTCGAGCAGCGGCAGGGCGCCGGGCTCCCGGGCTGCCGCCTCCTGCAGGACCACGTCGAGGCGCTCCCCGCTTTGCGTGTCCTCCTCGAAGGCGAGCCCGGCCGCGGCCGCCGGCTGCCGGATCATCTCCTCGATCTCCGCCGTATTGGGCTCGGTCAGGAGATAGCTTCCCTGGTCGGCGGCAAGACGCACCAGCTCCGGCAGCTCGGCGGCGCGGTGGTAGAAGTCGCTGCGCATCACGCCGATCACCCACACGGCCCCGCTCCCCGCCAGTGCGGCAACAAGGGCCATGAAGCGCTCGCGCGCGTCCTTGTCGACGGAGGGGAGGGAGAAGATCTCTTCCATCTGGTCGATGACGAGGATGAGGCGGCCGTCGCCGCTGACGTTTTTCCCGCGCTCGGCCGCGCGCTTGAGGCTCGGCACGATGGTGACCGCCGCCTGCCCGGGTGCCTCGCGCACGAGCCCGCTCACCTGCTCGACGCTGAGACCGCCCTCGAGGAGCTCGGGCAGGGCCTGCGCCTGTCCGGCCAGCGCGCGGATCAGCCCGCCGATGAGGTCGCCCTCGCCCTCGCTCGGCCGGAAGACGCAATGCCGCCACATGCCGACCCCGCTCACCACGCCAGGCGTCATCAGCTCGGGCAGGACGCCCGCGCGCACGAGCGAGGACTTGCCGCATCCGCTCATGCCCAAGACGAGCACGAAGGCGGTTCCCTGGCCGGCACGGCGTGCGAGCGCCTCGGTCACTTGGCGCTGCGCGCGGGCGCGGCCGAAGAAAATGGTCGCATGCTCGAGGTCGAAGTACTCGAGGCCGCGGTAGGGCGAGCCCTGATACCAGGCGATCCCGTCCGAGCTCTGGCGCGCACCCGCGAGGCGGGGGAGGCGCTCGCGGATGAGGGCCGTGAGGTGCGACTCGAGCATCTGCTCGAACTCGTCGCGGTCGGTGAAGAGGTTGAAGGCCGCCTTGAAGCCGGTCTGGGCGCTGCCGAAGTAGCGATCCCAGAACAGCTCCAGCGCCTTGCGCTGCTGGGCCGCCGCCTCGAGCTCGGCGGTGCTGTCGAACTCGGCGATCCCCTTGGTCTTCTTGCGGTAGACGAGGAGGTCCGGGGCACCCCGCTCGCGGTGCGCGCGAAGCGCATCCTCGAATTCCCATTCCGTGCCGGTAACGGGTGCGCGCCCGTCGATCCCGCGATAGCGCTCGATGGGGAGCGGCGTGCCCAGGCGCGACCACAGGATCACGACCTCGATGTCGGAGCGCGAGGGCGGCTCGATGATGTCCTGGAAGTGGCCCGAAGCGAGCATGGGCTCGTATTCCCAGAGCACGGGCTTGATCTCGAAGAAGCGCGCGAACTCGCGGGCGAGCCGGCTGACGACGATGGCGGCCCGCCGGCGCTCTTCCTCGACGTCGCCGGGCGAGGAGATGAAGATTCGGAGCGGCTGCGCCATGCGGTCGGTTCCCATATCAAGAGCTTCCATCCGTCATGCGGTCGCCGCTCTTTGATTTAGCGGCTTCCGCCCGCCGGCACCGGTCGGCTATCCTCGCCTGCGGCATACTGGTGTCGAACTCTTGGGGCAAATGCCGCCGCCGTCAAGCCGGGAGGACGCGCGGCGCCGGGGGGAGCATGGCGGTGCAAGAGAGCGAGGCTGCGGCGGCCCGTCTCGGCGAGATCGACGCCGCCATGCGGCGCGGCGATCTGCTCGTCGCCTTTGACTTGGCCCTCCAGGCCTCCAAAGAGGCCGAGGACACCCTCCGTTACAAGCATCGCGCCTTGCTGGCACTCGCGCGCGCGGGGGCGACCGACCGCGCGCTCAAGCTCTTTGCCGACTGGAAGCTCGACGAGGCCGCGACCGAGGACCACGCGTTGGCGGTCGACGTGCCCTCGCTCCACGCGCGTCTGCTCAAGGACCTGGCCCTCGCCGATCCGTCGAGCCGGCACAACGAGCGGCTGGTCGAGGCGGCCGAGGCTTACGCGCATGTCTTTGCACTCACGCGCGATCCCTATCCGGGCGTGAATGCCGCGGCCCTCCTCTTCTGGGCCGGCCGCACCGAGGAGGCGCGCCGGACAGCGCTGGAGGTGCTCGCGGCATGCACGAGCGACGACTATTACGGATTGGCCACGCAGGCCGAGGCGCAGTTGATTCTCGGCGAGGTGGAGAAGGCGCGCGCATTGGTCGAGCGTGCCGCCGACGTGCGGCCGGTCGACACGCCGGGGCGGGCCGCGACGCGCCGCCAGCTCAGGCGAACCTGCCAGCAGCTCGGCATCGACGAGGGCATCCTCGCCCCCCTTGCTCCCGCCCTGGTCATCCATTACGTCGGTCATCTCATCGGCGAGCACTTCAAGGAGCGCGACGAGCCGGCGGCGGCCGCCGCGATCAGCGAAGTGCTCGCCGAGCGCCACGTCGGCTACGGCTACGGCTCGCTCGCCAGCGGGGCGGACATGCTTTTCGCCGAGGCGCTCCTGGCACGCGGTGCCGAGCTCCATGTCGTGATCCCGTTCGACCTCGGAGAATTCCGCGCGTTCTCGGTGGCGCCCGCGGGACAGCGCTGGCTCGCGCGCTTCGAGGCCTGCCTCGAGCGTGCCGCACATGTGGTGCAGGCGACGAGCGACGGCTTCGCGCAATCGAGTGCTCTCTTAGCCTACGGCGGGCTATACGCCATGGGATTGGCGCTGCAGCGCGCCTCCTTTCTCGACGGCGAGGCGCTGCAGATCGCACTCTGGGACGAGGCGCCGCCGGACCATTCCCAGGGCCTCGCGGGCACGGCGGCCGAGGTGCGGCTCTGGCGCTCGACCGGGCACCCGACCCTGGTGATCTCGCCCGACGGCCGGCGGCGGAATTACGAGGGCGTGCCCGCGTGGCCGACCGCGGCTGCGCCGCCGGAAGAGCAGGGGCGCCGGCTCTGCGCCTTTCTCTTCGGCGACGTACACGGCTTCAGCAAGCTCACGGAGCGGCAGATCCCGAGCTTCGTGCGTGCGGTCCTCGGTGCGATGGGCGAGGCCATTCGCGAATTCGACGAGCACGTGCTCTGGCGCAATACCTGGGGCGACGGCCTCTTCATCGTGTTCGACGACGTGGTGGCGGCGAGTGCCTGCGCGCTCAAGATCCAGGAGCGCATCGCGGCGATCGATCTTGCGGCGACCGGGCTGCCGCCGACCACGGCCTTGCGCATCGGCTGCCATTATGGGCCCGTCAACGAGATGATGGATCCGGTGGTCGGCCACGCCTCCTTCTTCGGCGCCCACGTCACGCGTGCCGCGCGCATCGAGCCGATCACGCCGGTCGGCTCGGTCTATGTCACCGAGCCCTTTGCCGCGGCATTGGCCTTGCGGAAGGACGCGCCCTACGCGCGCGAATACGTGGGCACGGTGCCGCTCGCCAAGGGCTATGGCGACGTCTCGCTCTACGCCATCCGCCGGCTGGCTCGAGCTCGATAGCAGCACCCGTTGTTACGGCCGGCGGCGCTGTCCAATGCTGCCTCGCTCTTTCCGAATCATCACTGTTGCCTCGGCGGGCGTTCGGAGGCCGAGCCGCTGGACTTCCGCCAAGACGGTCTCGGGCTTCAATGCACGCGGCTCAGCCACCGCGTGCTCGACAATCGCGAGCAGCTTGCCTCGCAACAAGCGATGGTGCCGTGCCGCTCGATTTTTCAAAAGTCGCACGATGCGGTCAGGCGCATCCTTGATCGACAGGTTTAACGGCACGATCGCCTCAAAACTGGCGCCACTTTGGATCATAATAGCGCCTCGTGGCAATCTCGCCGCTCACGGGGATGTGAGCGGGTGGCGGGGCGCGCGCGCTTGCGCCGCTTTCAGCGCAGCCGGGTAATTGCTAAGGTTCTTGCCCCTTCGGTCGCCTTTGCGGCGTTGCGCATTGGGTGGCTGCAACCGTTCGAGGAGGCCAATATGGCAAAGCACGATGTCGTCCATTGCGTGCGGCGCGATTTCCTTCGCCTTGCAGGCGGGGGTGCCGTGCTGCTCGCAGCCGCTCCCTTCGCGGCCTTCGCGGCAAGCACGCCGAGTGCCGCCTCGCTCAAGATCGCGACCATCGGTGCGGGACATATCGGCAGCACGCTCGGCAGCATGTGGGTGAAGGCGGGGCACCAGGTAATGTTCTCCTCGCGCCATCCCGAGGAGCTCAAGGCCCTCGTCGAGGGCCTCGGGCCCTCCGCCCATGCCGGCACCGTGGCGGAGGCGGTGGCTTTCGGCGATGCCATCCTGCTCGCCGTCCCCTATAGCGCCTTGCCCGCGATCGGCCATGATTTCGGGGCGCAGCTCGCCGCCAAGGCGCTCATCCTCGATGCGAGCAACCCGATCCCGGCGCGCGACGGCGAGATCGCCACCAAGGCGCGGGAGATGGGCGCCGGCCTCTACACGGCACAGCTCTTGCCGGGTGCCCATATCGTCCGTGCCTTCAATGCGATCGGCTACGGGAAGCTGCAGGCCGACGCCAATCGCGCGGGCGAGCGCGTGGGCGTTCCGATGGCAGGCGACGATGCCGCGGCCCTTGCCCTCGCGTCGGACCTCGTGCGCGAGATCGGCTTCGATCCGGTGGTGATCGGCGGGACCGCCGCCGGCAAATACCTCATTCCGGGGACCGCTCTCGGCGGCGAGCACACGGCGGCGGAGATCAAGGCGATCGCGGCGACCCTCAATTGAGGGGGCTGGGCCAGCGGGCCGCTGCTCGCGCCGTGCCGCTAGGGGAAATCCTGGTCGGGGTCGAGCGTGAACAGCTCCTGCGCGCGGCCCACGCCGCGTAGCGCATAGCGCCCGACCGAGACGAGGCGGCTCCTGGCTTCGCCCGCGGCCGACGCGAAGGCGGCGGAGAGCAGGACCGGCCGCTCGACGGAGCGGCAGAGGCCGGCGATCCGGCTCGCCTCGTTGACGGCCGGGCCGACGACGGTGAAATCGAGACGCTCCTTGCTGCCGACATTGCCGTAGAACACCTCGCCGAGGTGCAGGCCGAGATAAATGTCGGTAACCGGCAGGCTCGCGGCGACGCGTCTTCGATTGAGCTCGACCACGCTCCGATGGGCGCGGCGCGCGGCGGCAAGGGCGGCGCGACAGGCCTCCTCGCGATCCCCGGCGGTGAAGATGGCGAGCGTGCCATCGCCCATCAATTTCAAGACCTCCCCGCCCTCCGCGTGAATGGCCGAGATGATGGCCTCGGCATAGTCGTTGAGGAGCGGGATGATCTGCCCGGGGGCCGCCGTGTCGGTGATCCGCGTGTAGCCGCGCAGGTCGCTGAACCACAAGACGGTCTCGATCCGGTCGGCGACTCCGCGCGCGATGCGGCCGCTCAAGACCCGCCGGCCGGCATCGCGCCCGAGATAGGTCTCGACCAAGGTGCGGGCAATGCGCGCCAGCGAGGCGGATTTCACCGCGAGCGCGAGCAGGGGTACCAGTCTCCGAAGATCGGCCACGTCGGCATCGCGAAAGCCTTGCGGAACGTTCGTCACCCAAGAGGAATAGACGCAATCCATCTCGCCGATGATGCCGTCCGCGGTGAAGCGATTGACGATCGCCACATAGTCCGTCATGCCCAAAGCACTCATGTCGGCGAGTGCCGGAAATTCGACCTCGCTCTCGGTGCTCAAGCGGCGCCGCAGGGACGGCTCGCCGGTTTGCACGAGACGGTAGAAGGGGCTGCGCCGCCATTTTTCGGATGCTTCGCCGACGCTCGAGGATTCGTACTCGCTGAGCTTCGTTTCCCCGGCCGCGGCATGCCAGCTGAAGAGACGCCCTTCATAGATCGGATGCAGCGTGTCGATGAAGACGGAGGCGCGCGCGAGCGGCAGACCCAATGCGATGGCCCGCGTGCAAAAGCCGGTCACCATCTCGGTTTCGGTCTCGCCCGCCAATCCGGCCTCGGCGATCCACGCGGCCAGTGTTGCGAATTGGGCGTCGTCCATCCTGCCGGCCACTATAGCGCGGACGGCCACGGCTGTCGCGCCGCGCGCCCGACAGGGCGGGGTGCGGCGCAGCAGCGCGATTGAGCCCGCAGCCGCACTCGGTTATGGTCAGCCGCCATGAAGGTGGACGGCGTACCCTATCGCACGATCTGGCTCGCGGACGACGGCTGGTCGGTCGACATCATCGACCAGACCAAGCTGCCCCACCGCTTCGAGACCGCTCGCTTGTCGCGCCTCGAGGAGGCGGTCCACGCCATCGGCACCATGCAGGTGCGGGGTGCTCCCTTGATCGGCGCTACGGCGGCCTATGGGGTGGCCCTCGCCATGCGAGCCGATCCTTCCGATACGGCCCTCGACCGCGCTTACGATCTCTTGCTGGCCACGCGGCCGACCGCGATCAATTTGCGCTGGGCGCTCGACGACATGCGTCAGCACCTCTACAACAGCCGGCGAGATACGCGCGTCGAGCTTGCCTACAGGCGCGCCGCCGAGATCTGCGACGAGGATGTGGCGATCAACCGCGCGATCGGCGCGCACGGCGAGACGCTGATCGCCAAGGCCTGGCAGGCGAAGGGCGAACGCGGCCGGGTCAACGTCATCACCCACTGCAACGCCGGCTGGCTTGCGACCGTCGATTGGGGTACCGCCCTTGCGCCCATCTACATGGCCTACGACAGGGGCATTCCTCTCCACGTCTGGGTCGACGAGACGCGGCCGCGCAATCAGGGTGCCGCCCTCACCGCCTGGGAGCTCGGCCGCCACGGGGTCGCCCATACCGTCATCGTCGATAATGCCGGAGGGCATCTCATGCAGCACGGCGAGGTCGACTTGGCACTCGTGGGCACGGACCGCACCACCGCCCAAGGCGACGTCTGCAACAAGATCGGCACCTATCTGAAGGCGCTCGCGGCCAAGGACAACGGCGTGCCCTTCTACGTCGCCTTGCCCTCTCCCACCATCGACTGGACCGTCACGGACGGCTTGCGCGAGATCCCCATCGAGGAGCGCTCGGGCGAGGAGGTCATCCGCATCCAGGGGAAGACGGCCGAGGGGAGCGTGGTGAGCGTGCAGCTCACGCCCGACGGCAGCCCGGCCGCCAACTATGCCTTCGACGTGACGCCCGCACGCCTGGTGAGCGGGCTCATCACCGAGCGAGGAGTCGCGGCGGCGTCGCGCGAGGGGCTTCTCGGTCTCTTCCCCGAGCGGCGCTGAGTGCCGGAGCTCGATCCCAAGGCAGCCCTCGTCCTCCTTTCGGGCGGGCAGGATTCGGCGACTTGCCTCGCCTGGGCGCTCGATCGCTACGCTCGGGTCGAGACCGTGGGCTTCCGCTACGGCCAACGCCACGCAGTCGAGCTCGAGCTCTGCGCGCCGATCCGTGCCGGCCTCGCCGCCCTCTCCCCCGCCTGGCAGCACCGCCTGGGCCCGGACCGGGTCGTCTCCCTCGAGGTCCTCGGGGAAATGAGTGCCAATGCGCTGACGGCGGACCTTCCTTTCGGCGCGCGGCCGGACGGGCTTCCCAGCACCTTCGTGCCCGGCCGCAATCTCGTGTTCCTGACCTTCGCCGCGATCATAGCGCTCGAGCGCGGTCTCAAGCATATCGTCGCCGGCATGTGCGAGACCGACTATTCGGGCTATCCCGACTGCCGGGACGACACGATCAAGGCGCTGCAAGCCGCCCTTAACCTCGGCATGGCGACCCGGCTCGTGCTCGAGACCCCGCTCATGTGGATCGACAAGGCGGGAACCTGGGCGCTGGCCGAGAGCCTGGGCGGGAACGCGCTCGTCGAGCTCATCGTCGAATTCACCCACAGCTGCTATGCGGGCGAGCGCACGGTGCGGCACGACTGGGGCTACGGCTGCGGCCGATGCGACGCATGCAAGCTGCGCGCAAACGGCTGGCGACACTATCGGGAGACGCGGGCGGGATAGCGTGCGACGCGCTCGCGGGGCCCTGCGCGCCGGGTAGTTTCCCAATTCGATTTTGCAGGCTATAAATTGAAAAAGCGGCAAAATGAGGAAACGTCGCCAAATGGCAAGAGGTCATGGACTCGGAAATTAAGCAACTCCGCGAAGCGATCGAGTCCTTGCATGGCGGCGCGGCCGCGTTCGCCCAATGCGTAAGGGCGGCAATTGTGCAAGCGCAACGAAGGAAAACCAGGGGCGCGACTCGGACCTAGGTGCCGCGATGCTGTCGATACTCAGGAAGCTTTTCGTCGGGGTCAGTGCTTTTGCCGTGGGCCTCCTGTATTTTTTCGCGCTGAGTCTCTCGATTACCACGGTGTGGAGCGGCCTGCTCCCGTGGTACGCCATTCTCGGCGCTTGGACGATAATCTCTTTGGTGCTTTACGAAGAAAGAGAATACAGCCAAATAGCGCAGGCATTCCGCAGCGCTCTCGATCGCCGGACGCCGGATTAGCGGGCCCCCGATCGCGGGCAAACCCGTATGTGGTTCCTCCGAGCAGGGCCTGCCCAACGCCGGCACGGCTCGACTCGGCGGCAAAAACGGCCCATCATTCGCCCTGTCGTGCCAAAGCTGACGCCGGCTCGCCCTCAGCCGCGGTCGTTCGGCCGAATCGAGCGGGCAATCCCAAGGGAGGTCGCCATGGCTGTTGCCAGAGTCACCAAGATCACCGCGGCGTCGAAGCGCAGTTTCGACGATGCCGTCAATCAGGGATTGAAGCGCGCCGCCAAGACGCTGAGGGGCATTACCGGCCTCGAGGTGGTCGAGATGAAGGCGAAGGTCGAGCGCGGCAAGATCACCGAATATCGCTCCACCATGGAGCTCACTTTCCTCCTCGAGGACTGACTCGAAGGCTGATCGGGGCGGACGGCGCTCAGCCGCAGCCAAGAGCGGCGCAGTCGATCAGCTCGGCACCCGCGTCCGCAAGTGCGGCGCGTGCGGCCGAGAGGCTGCCGCCCATGTCGATGGCGCGGCAGGCGTCCGAGACGACGAGGGCCTCGAAGCCGAGCCTGCGCGCGTCCTCGGCGGTCCAGCGCACGCAATAATCGAGCGCCAATCCGGCGATGAAGAGCCGTGCCATGCCGCGCTCGCGGAGATAGCCGGCAAGACCGGTCGGCGTGCGGCGGTCGTTCTCGAAAAATGCCGAATAGGAGTCGATCTCGCGCCGGAAGCCCTTGCGCAGCACGAGCTCGGCATGGGGAGCGCTGAGCACGTCGTGCAGCGCCGCACCGCGCGTCCCCTGCACGCAATGATCGGGCCAAAGCGTCTGCGTGCCGTAAGGGAGCTCCACCGTCTCGAACGGCTTGCGCCCGGAGTGGGCCGAGGCGAAGGAGAGGTGATCGCGGGGATGCCAGTCCTGGGTCAGCACCACGTGCGGGAAGCTCTGGGCGAGACGATTGACGAGCGGGATGATCTCATCGCCGCCGGCA
>DATJAC010000109.1:0-18319 GCA_035516655.1 Alphaproteobacteria bacterium
GGCACCAATTTCTCGAAGCTGCGCGGCGACGGGGAGCGGCTCTCGGGCGGGGGGCGCTCGTCGGGCATGATGAGCTTCCTCAAGATCGGCGACCGTGCTGCGGGGGCCATCAAGTCGGGCGGGACCACGCGGCGTGCGGCCAAGATGGTGACCGTCGACCTCGACCACCCGGACATCGAGGAATACATCAACTGGAAGGTCATCGAGGAGCAGAAGGTGGCGGCCCTCGTCGCCGGCTCGCGCCTCTGCAACCGCTATCTCAACGAGATCATCCGCGCCTGCCACAATTGCGAGGGCGAGGGCAACGCCTGCTTCGATCCCAAGCAGAATCCGGCGCTCAAGCGCGCCGTCATCGCCGCGCGCAAGGCGATGATCCCCGAGAATCTGGTGCAGCGCGTCATCCAGTTCGCCCAGCAGGGCTACACCGAGATCGAGTTCCGCACCTACGACACCGATTGGGACTCGGAGGCCTACCTCACCGTCTCGGGCCAGAACTCCAACAACTCGGTGCGCGTGCCCAACGCCTTCTTGGACGCGGTGCTCAAGGACTCGGATTGGAACCTCACCTTGCGCACGAACGGCAAGATCAAGAAGACGCTTCCGGCGCGGGCACTGTGGGAGCAGATCGCCTATGCCGCCTGGGCCTCCGCCGACCCCGGCGTGCAGTTCGACACCACCATCAACGAATGGCACACCTGTCCCGCGAGCGGGCGCATCAATGCCTCCAATCCCTGCTCGGAATACATGTTCCTCGACGATACGGCCTGCAATCTCGCCTCGCTCAACCTCATGACCTTCCGCCGCGAGGACGGCAGCTTCGACACCCGGGCGTTCGAGCATGCCGTGCGGCTCTGGACCGTCTGCCTCGAGATCTCGGTGCTCATGGCGCAGTTCCCGAGCCGGCGCATCGCCGAGCTCTCTTACGAGTTCCGCACGCTCGGGCTCGGCTTCGCCAACATCGGCGCCCTTCTCATGTCGCTCGGCCTCTCCTACGACAGCGAGGGCGGACGCGCCATGTGCGCCGCGGTGAGTGCGCTGATGACAGGCGTCGCCTACCGCACCTCGGCCGAGATGGCCGAGGAGCTCGGCGCCTTTCCGGGCTTCGCCGCCAACCGCGAGCCCATGCTGCGCGTGATGCGCAACCACCGCCGCGCCGCGCACGGCTTCAAGGACGGCTACGACGCGCTCGCCGTGCGGCCGGTCCCGCTCGTCGCCGCGGAGTGCCCGGACGGCCCCCTGGCCGAGGCGGCGGCGCGGAGCTGGGACGAAGCCCTCGCGGCGGGCGAGCGGCACGGCTATCGCAACGCGCAAGCGAGCGTGATCGCACCGACCGGCACGATCGGCTTGGTCATGGACTGCGACACCACCGGGATCGAGCCGGACTTCGCCCTCGTCAAGTTCAAGAAGCTCGCGGGCGGGGGCTATTTCAAGATCATCAACCGCACCGTTCCCTTGGCACTCCGCACGCTCGGCTACGGCCAAGCCGAGATCGAGGCCATCGTGCGCTATGCGGTCGGCCACGGCACGCTCAAGTCCGCCCCCGGCGTCAACCACGACACGCTCGCGAAGAAGGGCTTCACCGCGGCCGCCATCGACGCCCTCGAGCAGGTCTTGGCGAGCGCTTTCGACATCCGCTTCGCCTTCAACAAATGGTCGCTCGGCGAAGCCTTCTGCGTCGAGCGGCTCGGCCTCAGTGCCGCCCAGCTCGACGATCCGGGCTTCGACATGCTGGCGGGGCTGGGCTTTGCCAAGGAGGAGATCGAGGCCGCGAACACCTACTGCTGCGGTGCCATGACGCTCGAGGGGGCACCGCTGCTCCTGCCGGAGCATCTCCCCGTCTTCGACTGCGCCAATCCTTGCGGCCGGCTTGGGCGGCGCTTCCTCAAGGCCGACGCGCACATCCGCATGATGGCGGCGGCCCAGCCTTTCATCTCGGGCGCGATCTCGAAGACGATCAACATGCCGAACACCGCCACGGTCGAGGAGTGCAAGTCGGCCTACATGCTCTCCTGGCAGCTCGGCCTCAAGGCGAACGCGCTCTACCGCGACGGCTCGAAGCTCTCCCAGCCGCTCGCGAGCCAGCTCCTCGACGAGGAGGAGCTGGTCGAGGAGATCATCGAGGCCGCGGCCGCCCAGCGTGCCGCCATCGTCTCCGAGCGCATCGTCGAGCGCGTGGTCGAGCGCATTGTCGAGAAACGTGCCGACCGCCGCCGCCCGCCTCAGCGCCGCAAGGGCTATACCCAGAAGGCCGTGATCGGCGGCCACAAGGTCTACCTGCGCACGGGCGAGCACGAAGACGGCTCGCTCGCCGAGATCTTCATCGACCTGCACAAGGAGGGCTCGGCCTTCCGCAGCATGATGAACAACTTCGCGATCGCGATCTCGATCGGGCTGCAGTACGGCGTGCCGCTCGAGGAGTTCGTCGAGAGCTTCACCTTCACGCGCTTCGAGCCCTCGGGCATCGTCGAGGGCAACGACGCGATCAAGATGTCGACCTCGATCCTCGACTACATCTTCCGCGAGCTCGCCATCTCCTATATCGGGCGCCACGACCTGGCCCATGCGGAGCCGCAAGACCTCATGCCCGACACGGTCGGGCGCGGGGCGGCCGAAGGCGATCTGCCGCGCCAGGGCGATGACGCGCTCGGTGCCGTCGCGCGCATGGCCTCGAACGGCTATCTGCGCGGCCATCTGCCCAAGTTCCAAGTGATCTCCGGGAGCCGTCCGGGCGGCATCGGCGCCGCCACCACCGCCGTGGCGCAAGCCGCGGCGGCGGTGGCGGTCGCCGGCACCCTCTCGATGGCGACCGCACACGCCCTGCACGACGACGCCGCATCTGCCGTCGCCGTCAGTGTCACACTCGCCGGGGCGGCTGACTCCCGCCTCTCGCAGATCCGCGAGGCTCGCCTCAAGGGCTTCGAGGGCGATGCCTGCGGCGAGTGCGGCAACTTCACGCTGGTGCGTAATGGCACCTGTCTCAAGTGCGACACCTGTGGCGCCACCAGCGGCTGTAGCTGAGAGAGCCGCCGGCCCGGCGACAGGGGTGTACTCCTCCCTGACCTTGGGGGGATGCGGCAGCGGCGCATCCCCCCCTTTTCGGAGCACTCGGTAGGTCCCCACCAGGGTCGGACTCGGCGCGTGAGCGAGGCGCTCGAGCACGCCTGAGAAGCGCGTGCGCCCGAAAAAGGTCACAGACCGCGCAGGGAAAGACGTCTCGCTTCCTTCGTTCTCTCGATAGGGCCGCGTTGCCGCGCCCGGGAGGAAGGTGTCATGAGATTTGCCGCAGCCACGGCCCTGGGCTGCCTCGCCCTATCGCTTCCCGCGTTCGCTCGGGACACGGTCGCCCCTGCTGCAATGCCGGCGCCGGCCTCTGCCCCGGCCCGCCAGCTGTTGGAGCGGCCGCCGCACGCCCCGCCCCGAGAACGCGCGGCGGCCGCAGGCGGGAGGGATCCCGACTCCCTCGCGCCGATCGCGCGGCTTCGCCTGGATGCGCCCCTGGACGTCGCCCTGGCCGCGGCCTTCATTCGTCTGCGCGCGCGGCCGTTCTGACGGCGACCGGCTCAGTCCTCATCCTTCGAGACGCGCCGCAAGCGCGACGCTCCTCCGGATGAGGACGCCGCGTTGAGGGTTTCACCTCGTCCTGAGGGGCCGCCGCAGGCGGCGTCTCGAAGGACGGGGTGAGACTGACCCGATAGCCTCGCATGAATACGCGAGACGTAACGGTGATGCGCTCCTATATTCCTCAATAAATTTCGCCGGGAGGACGCACGCCATGGCGCGACCCTACGCCGCCCTCGACCACGCCTCGATTGCGGTTGCGAGCCTCCCGACCGCGGCCGCGTTCTACGATGCGGCCCTCGCCCCGCTCGGACTTGCCCGTGCCAAGGCCGCGGCGCACGCGATCGGCTACGGCCCCGGCCACCCGGTCTTCTGGATCATCGCGCGCGGCAGCGAGGGGCGGGCAAAACCCGGCCTCGGGCTCCACTTCTGCTTCGGCGCGCGCACGCGTGCCGAGGTCGACGCCTTCCACCGCGCGGCCCTTGCCCATGGCGGCAACGACAACGGAGCACCCGGCCTCAGGCCCGAGTATCACGCCGACTATTACGGTGCCTTCGTCGTCGACCCCGACGGCTACAAGCTCGGAGCCGTGTGCCACCAGCCGGAGTGAGGGTGCGGGCCGTTACGGCTCGCGCAGGCCGAGCCGCGTACGCAAGCGCGGCGGCAGCAGGTCCGAAAGTAGGCCGAGGGCCGTCCCCACCCGGAGGAACGGGAAGACGACGGCCTTGGCGAGGGCGATGGCCGTGGCGGGAATCGCCACCGCGGTCGAGCCGATGTCGGGGAGGGCCGCTTTGCGCAAGATGCCGGCGCAGCCGTCGAGGAAGACGATCTCGCGAACGCCCTTGGCGATGAGCCATTCCGCGAGATAGGCGCGGTGAAGGAGCGAGGGGTTCAGCGCGGATTGGTCGCGGTCATTGAGCTGGTAGGGGACGACGGCGCACGTCTCCCAAATGAAGCCGCGGCAAAAACTGAAGATTTCGCCGCTTCCGGTCGACAGGATCGAGTGGAACTGATGGATCTGATCGGCAATTTGCTTCTCCTTCTCGGAGATCAGATGCCGCGGGAGGGCTCGCGGCAGGTTCTTCGCCGATAGCTCGTAGACTTTGGCGCCGAGGGCGGGGGGCGGAGCCGCCTCGACGAGCGCAAAACGCACGCCCGACGCATCGGCCGTTTTGCGGTAGTTGCGCAAGTTGCGCCGGGTGTGTTTGCCGAGGCCGGCAAGAAAGCTCTCGTAACTGTCCGCGAGCGGAAGGATCTCGCGCGCACGCTTGGGAAAGCCGAGGACGAGGAGCTTCCCGCCGCTTCGGCGCCGTGCCGTCATCGCCCAGCTGCCGTTCGTTTGGCGATAGTGCGGCAGCCCCAGCCTGGCGATATCGAAGCCCTCGATTTCGTCGAGGGCCGCAAGGGTGCGCGCCGTCGCCGCAACCGGGTCGTCTCCGCCTGGCGAGAGGACAACGCCGCTCAGGAGCTTCACGCGCGCCTCGGGGTATACCGAATAATAGGCGACCTTGTACGGGCAGCACTCGGCGTTGCCCGCGATGAACGAGAGGCCGCTCTTGCGCGCCGAGGCACGGATGGCGAGATGGACCATCTCGGCACGCTCGTAGCTGTCTTGCGTATGGGCAAAGGCGGCCGCGTCGAGCGCTGCCTCGCAGAGATGCATCGCCGCACCGCTCGCGTCCGCGCGCCGTGCGGATTCGGACCGCTCTCGAATCATCCCCTCCGGCATGCGCCCTTGTTTGCGCTGCTCCATCATGGACGGCACCGCCCGCGATGCGCCGATCGGCGGCCGAGCCATCTTCCCCCGCTGCCGATTCTAGCGGAAATCGCCGGTACGATCCATAAGCGCGGCGCGCGGTCCAACCCTTCGGGAGCCGCTCGCCCCTAGCGGCGGAAGAGGCGCATGGGCAAACCGCCTTTGGGCCTGAGCGTGATCAAACCGAGCGGCTCCACCTGCTGCCCGGGTAGAAGTGTCAGGCGGAATTCCTGGGCGATGGCTGCCACGATCAGAGTCGCTTCCTGCAGCGCGAAGCCGGCGCCGATGCAGATGCGCGGGCCGCCGCCGAAGGGAATATAGGCGTAGCGGGACTGGCGTGCTAAACGCGCGGGCGCCATGCGCTCGGGATCGAAGACGAGCGGGCGCTCCCACAGCTTCTCATGGCGGTGGATGAGCCAGGGCGAGATCAGCACGGTCGAACCCTTGGGTACCGGGTGCCCGGCAATCTCGTCGTCCGCCAAGGCCTCGCGCGACATGGTATGGGCGGGCGGATAG
Source organism: Alphaproteobacteria bacterium (assembly GCA_035516655.1). Lineage (GTDB taxonomy): Bacteria > Pseudomonadota > Alphaproteobacteria > JACZXZ01 > JACZXZ01 > DASPPM01. Next base: position 5,831 of record DATJAC010000109.1, read on the forward strand.
AGCCGCAGCGCTTCCTCGATGACCATGCGCGTATAGCCGAGACGCGGCAGGTCGCCGTAGGCGGGCGCGCGGCCGCCGAGGACCTCCCGCAGCTCGGCCTGGAGCTTCTCCTCGACCGCGGGATGAAGCGCCACGAGATACCACGTCCAGGCGAGCGCGTTGGCCGTCGTCTCGTGGCCGGCGGTGAAGATGGTCGCGATCTGGTCGCGCAGCTCGCGGTCGTCCATGCCAGCGCCCGTCTCCTCGTCGCGCGCCGCGAGCAAGAGGCCCAAAAGATCGTCGCGCGGAGCGCGCTCGCGGCGGCGCTCTTCGAGGATGGCGTAGATGATGCCGTCGAGGGCCGCCGTAGCACCTGCGATGCGGCGCGCCTGCGGCCGCGGCAGCCAGCGCGGGAGGCCGAGGAGATCGAAGAACGCCGGCCTCCCGCCCACGCGTTGATAGTCGCGCACCGCATTGCGCACCTCGTCGACGCGCGCGCGGATGTCGCTCGAGAACATGGTGCGCGTGATGATGTCGAGCGTGAGCCTCGGCATCTCCTCGGCAATGTCGCGCGCGGCGCCGTCGTCGGCGCTCCGCCATGTCTGCAGCATGTCGAGCGTCGACTCGACCATCGCCGGGGCGAAACCCTCGAGGCGGCGCGGGTGGAAGGCGGGCGCCATCGTGCGCCGCTGGCGGCGCCACGTGTCGCCCTCGCTCGTCAAGAGGCCCCGGCCGAGCGGCTTCAAGAGCTGGCGCGCGATGAAGCTCTTCACGTAATTGTCGGCGCGATCGAGCAGCACGTGCTTCACCGCCTGCGGCGCATTGACGACGAGAACGCGACGGAAGAGCATGCGCGTCTCGATGAAATCGGCGCGGAAGGCATCGTCCGACCAGACCGCGAGCGAGTTCTTGCGGATCCGCCACGCCCGCGCGAGGCCCGAGATGGCGGCTTTCGTGCTCGGAATCATGCCTGCGGTCACGTCCTGCGACGCGGGCCCTAGACGGAGGAGGCTCGCGCGCGCGCGGGAGGTGCGAGCCATCCCGTGCGCGCGCGGGTGACCCGCTTGTAGCCCGCCGGGACTTCGAAGAGCGAGGCGTTCTGGGGGCCGATGCGCAGGTTCTTGAGCTCCATGCGCAGGAGATGGTGCTTGCCGTCCTCGTCGACGATGTCGCTCTCGGCGCGGAGCACGATGCCCTCGTCGCTTATCCACACGGTTCCCGCGAGGGGGGAGCCGTCGGCGTCCACTCCACTCAGCTTCTTCTTGGCCGCATGCAGGCCGGCGACCGTTGCATCTCCAAGGGTCGTCACCGTGAGCTGCGGCTCGCGCGGCTTGCCCGACGGGCCCGGCACGCGTCCGAGTGCTTCGTCGAGCGAGGCCTCGACATAGAGCTTGTCGTCCGAAGCCAGGCTCCAGACCAACCGGCGATCGAGGCGGATGATGATGGTCTCGAGCTCGCCCTCGACGGTCAGCTCGCGGCGCTCCTTGCCGGCGGCACGCATGATCTTGCCGTCGACCGTATCGCCGTCGGCGGTCATGCTGACGTCGGCGGCATAGTCGACCGAGGGCGGGGGGAGATATTGCTCGAGGCCGAGGAGCTGCGCCCTCGCGGGTGCCGCAGCGAGGAGCAGGGATGCCATCAGTGCCACGAAAGCCAGCGGACGCACGCTCGGTAACTCCCTCTCTTGGCGCGGGGGCAGGGGCGATCATAGAAGCGCGGCATCCCTTCGACAAGCAAGGGTCTCTTCGCTTCCGGCTGGTACGCGCTCGCCCGAGCCGCTATCCTCGGCCGCACGCGCGGGTGCCAGCGACGGAAGCTGGCGAAGGAAGGAGTGGACCCCATGGCCGGCAAAATCGAGGCCCGTTTGAAGGACCTCAAGATCGAGCTCCCCAAGGCGGCGGCCCCGGTCGCCAACTATGTGCCCGCCGTGCAGGTAGGCAACCTCCTCTTCGTCTCGGGCCAGGTCACGTTCTGGAACGGCGAGCTCAAGTACCTGGGCAAGGTGGGCAAGGAGGTCTCGCTCGAGGACGGGCGCGCGGCCGCGCGCCTCTGCGCGCTCAACATCCTCGCCCAGGCGCAGGCCCAGCTCGGCAGTCTCGATAGGGTCAAGCGGGTCGCCATGGTGCAGGGCTTCGTCAATGCAGTCCCCGAGTTCACCGACCACCCCAAGGTGGTGAACGGGGCCTCCGATCTCTTCGTCGAGGTCTTCGGGGAAGCGGGCAAGCACGCGCGGTTCGCGGTGGGTGCGGGCTCGCTGCCCGTGAACGTCGCCGTCGAGGTCGCGGCCGTCCTCGAGGTCGCCTGAGCCGAGGCAGCACCTCCAGGAGGACCGCCATGCCTGACGGGCGCGAGCCTGCGACCATCCGGCTCGTCGAGCGCATCGCCGAGATCGAAGCCGAGACATGGGATGCAGTGGCGGGTGCGGACAACCCCAGCGTCAGCCACGCCTTCCTCGCCGCCCTCGAGGAGAGCGGCTCGGCCTGCGGCGAGACCGGCTGGCTGCCCCGCCATCTCGTCATGGAGGACGAGGCGGGCCGGCTCATCGCCGCGGCACCGATGTATCTCAAGGGCCACTCCTACGGCGAATACGTCTTCGATCACGGCTGGGCGGATGCCTACGAGCGCGCGGGCGGGCGCTATTACCCCAAGCTGCAGGTGGCCGTCCCTTTCACGCCGGTGACGGGTCCCCGCCTTCTCCTCCACCCCGCCGCCCCGGCGGGCACGCGGGCTGCGCTCATCGCCGGGATGCTCGAGATGGCGCGGCGGCTCGGCGTCTCCTCCCTCCACATCACCTTTCCGACCGCGGAGGAGTGCCACGCCCTCGCCGCCGCCGGCCTGCTCCAGCGCGAGGGCGAGCAGTTCCATTGGCGCAATCCCGGCTACGCGAGCTTCGAGGATTTCCTCGCGGCCTTGAGCTCGCGCAAGCGCAAGAACATCCGCAAGGAGCGCGCGGCGGCGCTTGCCGGGGGAATCGAGATCCTGACGCTCAGCGGCGCTGCGATCGAGGAGCGTCACTGGGATGCCTTCTTCCGCTTCTACCGCAACACCGGCGACCGCAAATGGGGCCACCCCTACCTGACGCGCGATTTCTTCACGCGCCTGGGTGCGGGCATGGCGGACAAGGTCGTCCTCGTCATGGCGGAGAAGCGCGGCCGGCTCGTGGCAGGGGCCCTCAATCTCCGCGGCCGCACCACGCTCTACGGGCGGAACTGGGGCTCGGACGGGGACTATCCCTTCCTCCATTTCGAATGCTGCTACTACCGCGCCATCGATTTCGCGATCCGACACGGCCTGGCGCGAGTCGAGGCGGGCGCCCAGGGGCCGCACAAGATCCAGCGCGGCTACCTGCCCGAGCCGACCTACAGCGCCCACTGGCTGCGCGACCCCGGCTTCGCCAAGGCCGTCGGCGACTACCTGAAGCGGGAGCGCCAGGCGGTGGCGCAGGAGCGCGAGGAGCTCGCCCTCCTCTCCCCTTTCCGCAAGGAGCCCGATCGTGCCTGAGCAGCTTGGGGACCGCCCGAGTGTGCACTATTGATCAGCCGCCGGTGCTGCGATCTGCTAGCCGTGCTCCTACGGATGAAAAGGTCAATTTGTCGGGAGCATGTCATGTCATCATGGGAAGAGAAGTGGCAAACCGTGAAACCTCGCGCCATTTATTTGGCCATCGGCTTGGTCGTCGGCCCGTTCATCACGAACTCCGTCGGCTGGCAGGTCGCGAGTGCCGCGGCAAAGACGGAAATGCGGGATAGCCTCATCGAGCAGAGTGCGTCGATCTGCGCTGAGCGCGTGCGCGCCGCGGTTACGGGGTCGGACAAGCTCGACTGGAACGCGCGGACGGCACTGGCCGACAAGTGGGGGTCATGCCGGGGGAGAAGACGACCGACTCCGACGTGAAATACGCCTGCGCCCGGAAACTCGAAGGCTAAGCGCTCCAAGCGCCCGCCCGCGCGCATGGTGCGCGCGGGCGTTATCCTTGTGGCCGATCGCTTAGACGAAAGTTCGCTCAATATAAATCGAGCATCGCATCGTCATTCCCGCGAAAGCGGGGAATCCATCGGCCTGCTGGGCCCCCGCTTGCGCGGGGGTGACGATCGGAGTGTTTCGGCTCGTTCGGACCACGCCTTGGAGGTCCCTGCCGTTTAGTAATCCATCTCGCCGCCCATTCCACCACCCGGCATGGCGGAGCCGGCGCGCTTCTCGGGCCGCTCGGCGACCATCACCTCGGTGGTGATCAGGAGTCCGGCCACGGAGGCCGCCCCCTGGAGCGCGCAGCGCACGACCTTGGTCGGGTCGATGATGCCGGCCTTGACCATGTCGGTATAGAGCTGGCCCTGGGCGTCGTAGCCGTAGGTCGGGCTCTTCTGGTCGACGAGCTTGCCGACCACGACCGAGCCGTCGATCCCGGCGTTCTCCGTGATCAAGCGGACCGGAGCTTGCAGCGCCTTCTTGACGATCTCGACCCCGTGGCTCTGGTCGGTATTCTCGCCCTTGAGCCCGTCGAGAGCGCGAGCCGCATAGAGCAGGGCAACGCCCCCTCCCGGCAGCACACCCTCTTCGACCGCAGCCCGGGTCGCGTGCATGGCGTCCTCGACGCGATCCTTGCGCTCCTTGACCTCGGTCTCGGTCGCACCGCCGACGCGGATGATGGCGACCCCGCCCGCGAGCTTGGCGAGCCGCTCCTGCAGCTTCTCGCGGTCGTAGTCCGAGGTGGTCTCCTCGATCTGGAGGCGCATCTGGGCGCAGCGCGCCTCGATGTCCTTCTTCTTGCCCGCGCCATCGATGACGGTGGTCTCGTCTTTGTTGATCACCACCCGCTTGGCCCGGCCCAGCATGTCAAGGGTCACGTTCTCGAGCTTGATGCCGAGGTCTTCGCTGATCACCTGGCCGCCGGCGAGCACCGCCAGATCCTCGAGCATGGCCTTGCGGCGGTCGCCGAAGCCCGGCGCCTTGACCGCGGCCACCTTGAGGCCGCCGCGCAGCTTGTTGACGACGAGCGTGGCAAGCGCCTCGCCCTCGACCTCCTCCGCCACGATGAGCAGCGGACGGGCCGATTGCACCACCGCCTCGAGCAGCGGGAGAAGGGCCTGGAGGCCCGAGAGCTTCTTCTCGTGGATCAGGATGTAAGGATCCTCGAGCTCGCAGACCATCTTGTCGGCGTTGGTGACGAAATAGGGCGACACGTAGCCGCGGTCGAACTGCATGCCCTCGACCACGTCGAGCTCGGAATGCAGGCTCTTGGCCTCCTCGACCGTGATCACGCCCTCGTTGCCGACCCGCTTCATGGCCGCGGCCAGCATCTCGCCGATCTCGCGCTCGCCGTTGGCCGAAATGGTGCCGACCTGGGCGATCTCCTCGTTGCTCGAGACCTTCTTGGAGCGCTTCTTGAGCTCGTCCGTCACGCGCTCGACCGCGAGGTCGATGCCGCGCTTGACGTCCATCGGGTTCATGCCGGCGGCGATCGCCTTGGCCCCTTCCTTGATGATGGCCTGGGCGAGCACGGTCGCCGTCGTGGTGCCGTCGCCGGCGTCGTCGGAGGCCCGGCTCGCAACCTCGCGCACGAGCTGGGCGCCCATGTTCTCGAACTTGTCGGAGAGCTCGATCTCCTTGGCGACGGTGACGCCGTCCTTGGTGATGCGGGGTGCGCCGTACGACTTGTCGAGCACCACGTTGCGGCCCTTCGGGCCGAGCGTGATCTTGACCGCGTCGGCCAAGAGATCGACGCCGCGGAGCATCCGGGTCCGCGCGTCGTCGCCGAATCTTACGTCTTTGGCTGTCATGTGCGTTCGCTCCTATTCCTACGCGGCCCTGCGGGCGGCTTTGGCGGGCGCCAGAACGCCCATGATGTCGGACTCCTGCATGATGAGGAGGTCTTCGCCGTCGATCTTGACCTCGCTGCCGGACCATTTGCCGAACAGCACCCGGTCGCCGGCCCTCACGTCGAGGGGCTGGAGCTTGCCGTCTTCCGAGCGCTTGCCGGGACCCACGCCCACGACCTCGCCCTCCATCGGCTTCTCCTTGACGGTGTCCGGGATGATGATCCCGCCCGTGGTCTTCTCTTCTGCTTCGAGGCGGCGGACGACGACGCGATCGTGGAGAGGTCTGAATTTCATGGGAACGCCTCCGGGCGACTGGGGAATTTCTCTTGGCACTCTCTTGCCTCGAGTGCCAAGCATCCCGTAAGTGGCTATGGTGCTGGACCCTGTCAAGGCCCGCCTGGCGATAATCCGTTTATTTTCCTAGGTTTTCCGAGGCCGCCCTTATTCCGCGCGCACCGCACGCTGCCAGGCTGCGACCACTTCGCTGAGCTCGGCGAACTCCACGGGTGTCCGCGGGCCGGGTGGAGCGCCGTCGACCCAGGCCGGGTAGAGCACCTCGACGAGCGGCTCGGCGCCCTCGCGCGCGCGCACGAGCCGGCGCGCCGCGATCTGGGGATGGGCCGCGAGCTCGGCGAAACCGCGCACCGGCTCGAAGCAGTTGTCGACCGCCTGCAGCACGCGCTCCCAATGAGCCAGCGGCTCCGATGCGAAGAGCTCGCCCACGTCGGCAATGAGGGCGCTTTGCGGGAGCGCCTCCCACTGGCGCGCGATCCACTCGGGCCGTCCGACCGCAGTGCAGAAATTAGCCCAGAACTTGGCCTCGAGATTGCCGAGCGAGACGAAGGCGCCGTCCTTCGTGCGGTAGAGATTGTAGCAGGCGGCCCCGCCATTGATGCGGTTGCGCCCGCGTGCCGGCGGCTCCTTGCCGCGCGCGGCCGAGGTGAGGCCGAGGGCTTGCCAGGCGAGGACGCTCTCGGCGAGGCTCACGTCGATGAAAGCACCCTTCCCGCTGCGGCTGCGCGCCAAGAGAGCGGCAAGGGCCGAGGTTGCCGCCTGGATGCCGCTCGCGAAATCCGCGGTCGGCGGCCAGGCGAAGACCGGCGCCGCCGCCGTGCCGGAGGCGGCGAGGCCGCCGCCGAGCGACATATAATTGATGTCGTGACCGGCCTTCCCGCGATAGGGGCCGCTCTGTCCCCAGCCGGAGAGGGCGACGTGGACGAGGCGCGGGTTGAGGGCTTCGAGCCGCGCGCGCGTGTAGCCCAGCCGATCGAGCACGCCGGGGCGATAGGACTCGACCATGACGTCCGCGGCCGCGAGCAGGGCATCGAACGCCAGCTTGCCGGCCGCTGTCTTGAGGTCGAGGTCGACCACGCGCTTGCCGCCGTTCATCACCTTGTAGTGGGCGGAGACCCCGTCGCGGTCGCGCGGCGGCAGTGCGCGCATGGGCTCCCCGCCCGGCGGCTCGACCTTGACCACCGCGGCACCGAGATCGGCCAGGATGAGGGCCGCGTAGGGGCCGGGCACGTACTGGCTCAGGTCGAGGACGCGCACGCCCTCAAGGAAGCAGTGGACCATCGCGGCCGCCCACCCGAATGTTGGCCTGAGTGAGGCACCTTCGCGCGACCGCCACGCCGGCGCGAGGCGCGCGAGGAGGGCCGCAGCCCGGCCGACGGCTCAATTGCCGTGCTGCGCCGCAAATTGCTTGCCCGTCTCGAGCTCGCTGATCGCCTGATTGATGAGCCCGATGGCATTTTGCTTGTGCCCGCCGAAGACGTCGCGGGCATGCTGGAGGTGGTTGAGCGCGTTGTTGAGCGCACCCTCCGCATTGACGATCTCGGGGTAACGCACCTGTGCAACCGTACCGGCCCCGAAGGACAGCAATGCCACCAGCGCCATGGCAGCGGCCAGCTTGATGCGGCTCGAAGCTTTCATCTTTCCCTCCCCTTTTGGATGATGTGATTTCCGCGAGACCGCGGCAAGCGCCGCGCGGCGTCGGTCCCGCTTGTACCCCTACTCGACGAGCGCGGGCGGCGCCCCGCCGGTCTCCTCCTTGGTCTTCCGCCGCGTGCGGATCTCGGGCGCATAGTCGAAGGCGAGCGCCTCGCCCGCGAGCCGCACCTTGACGATGCCGCCCTGGACCAGCTTGCCGAAGAGCAGCTCGTCGGCGATGCCTTTCTTGACCTGCTCCTGAATGACGCGGCCGAGCGGGCGGGCGCCGAAGGCCGGATCGTAGCCCTTGTGCGCGAGCCAGCGCCGCGCCTCGGGGGTGAGCGCGATCGAGACGTTGCGGTCGGCGAGCTGCTCCTCGAGCTGGATGATGAACTTGTCGACCACGCGCTCCATGATCTCGGGCGTGAGGTGGACGAAGCCGATGGTCGCATCGAGCCGGTTGCGGAACTCCGGCGTGAACATGCGGTTGATCGCCTCATGATCGTCGCCGAGGCGGGTCTGGCGCTCGAAGCCGATCGGCGGCTTCGCCATGTCGGCGGCTCCCGCGTTCGTCGTCATGATCAGGATCACGTTGCGGAAGTCGATGGTCTTGCCGTTATGGTCGGTGAGCTTCCCGTGGTCCATCACCTGGAGGAGGATGTTGAAGAGATCGGGGTGCGCCTTCTCGATCTCGTCGAGCAGCAGCACCGCGTAGGGATGCTGATCGACGGCGTCCGTCAGGAGCCCGCCCTGGTCGAAGCCGACGTAGCCCGGCGGTGCGCCGATGAGCCGCGAGACGCTGTGCCGCTCCATGTATTCGGACATGTCGAAGCGGATGAGCTCGACCGCGAGCGAGAGGGCGAGCTGGCGTGCGACCTCGGTCTTGCCCACGCCCGTCGGGCCCGAGAAGAGGTAGCAGCCGATCGGCTTCTCGGGCTCGCGCAGGCCCGCGCGCGCGAGCTTGATGGCGGAAGCGAGCGCGTGGATCGCATGGTCCTGGCCGAAGACCATGCGCTTCAGGTCCTGCTCGAGGCGCTTGAGCACGCTCTTGTCGTCGCGGCTCACGTTGCGCGGCGGGATGCGGGCGATCTTGGCGACCACAGCCTCGACGTCCTTGAGGGCGACCGTCTTCTTGCGCTTATTCTCGGCCAGCAGCATCTGCGCCGCCCCCACCTCGTCGATCACGTCGATCGCCTTGTCGGGCAGCTTGCGGTCGGTGATGTAGCGCGAGGAGAGCTCGACGGCGGCCCGGATCGCCTCGGCCGTATAGCGCACCCGGTGGTGGCGCTCGTAATAGGGCTTGAGGCCCTGGAGGATCTTGACCGAGTCCTCGACCGAGGGCTCGTTCACGTCGATCTTTTGGAAGCGCCGCACGAGTGCCCGGTCCTTCTCGAAGTAGTTGCGGTACTCCTTGTAGGTGGTCGAGCCGATGCAGCGGATGGTGCCGCCGGCAAGGGCGGGCTTCAGGAGATTGGAGGCGTCCATCGAGCCCCCGCTCGTGGCCCCGGCCCCGATCACCGTATGGATCTCGTCGATGAAGAGAATGGCGTTCTTCTGGTGCTCGAGCTCGTTGATCACCGCCTTGAGCCGCTCCTCGAAATCGCCGCGGTAGCGCGTGCCGGCCAAAAGCGCTCCCATGTCGAGGCAGTAAATGACCGAGCCGCGCAGCACGTCAGGCACCTCGCCGCGCACGATACGCCGCGCCAACCCCTCCGCGATCGCGGTCTTGCCGACGCCCGGATCGCCCACGTAGAGGGGATTGTTCTTTTGCCTGCGGCAGAGGATCTGGATCGTGCGCTCGACCTCGGCCTCGCGCCCGATGAGCGGGTCGATCTTGCCCTGGCGCGCCTTCTCGTTGAGGTTGACGCAGTAGGTCCCGAGCGCGTCCTGGCCGCGGCGCACCACCTTCTCGGGGGCCGCGTCCTCATCCGAGCCGTGCGGGTTCTTCGCCTGGGTCTGGCCCGGCACCTTGGCAATCCCGTGCGAGATGTAATTGACCGCATCGAGGCGCGTCATGTCCTGCTCCTGCAGGAAGAAGACGGCGTGCGACTCGCGCTCGGCGAACATGGCGACGAGCACGTTGGCTCCCGTCACCTCCTCGCGGCCGGAGGACTGCACGTGGATCGCCGCGCGCTGCAGCACGCGTTGGAAGCCGGCCGTGGGCTTGGCGTCCTCGAGGCGGTTGGTGATCAGGCTGGAGAGCTCGTTGTCGACGTAGTCGGTCAACTCCCGCTTGAGGCGCTCCATGTCGACCCCGCAGGCGCGCAGGACCGCGAGCGCATCCGAATCCTCGGAGAGAGCGAGCAGGAGATGCTCGAGGGTCGCATACTCGTGCCGCCGTTCGTTGGCGAGGGCGAGGGCGCGATGGAGGCTCTGTTCGAGGTTGGGTGAGAGCATTCGGGGCGACCTATCTGATGGGGATACCGCTAGTCCTTCTCGAGCGTGCATTGCAGCGGGTGCTGGTGCCGCCGCGCGTAGTCGATCACCTGAGTGACCTTGGTCTCGGCCACCTCGAAAGTAAAGACGCCACATATGCCCACGCCGCGCCGGTGGACGTGCAGCATGATCTGGGTGGCCGCTTGATGGCTCTTGCCGAAGAAACGCTCCAGCACATGCACGACGAACTCCATCGGCGTGTAGTCGTCGTTCAGCATCAGCACCTTGTAGAGGGCGGGTTTCTTGGTCTTCGGCCGGGCCTTGACCACCACGCCCGTGCCGCTGCCGCCGTCCTCGTCAGACTTCCGCGTATTGCCCATGGCCGTCACATGATCTTCGCGCCGACTCTAGAGGCCCTCGCCCTATGATAATCAGGTTCGCGCGCGCGACAAAATCCTTTCGCGGCACGCCATGGTACGCGACAGCGGAGCATGGAGGGTACCCCAGAAATGAAAAGGGCCCGCGACGGGTCGTGGGCCCTTTGTTTTGGCACTCTGCCGAAGGCCGCTTCAGGCGGCGACCGGCTTCAAGATCTTCTCGACCGCGACGTTGACCTGCTCATGAATTGGGCTCATGGCCTCGTTCGCGACCTTGACCGAGAGCTCACCGAGCTTGGTGCCCTGCTCGACCATCGCCTCGAAGCTCTCCTTCGCGATCTCGCTCTGCAGCTCGACGAGCTCGCGCAAGGTCTTCACGCCGAAAAGCGCTTGCGCATTGGCAACGCCCTTCTGGAGCGAGCTCTGATTGTAGCTCGCGAACTCCTTGCCGAGGGTCTCGAAGCCCTTGACGAGCACGGTGGACGCCTTGACCAGGGCGTCGAGGTTGTCCTTGCCGAGGGCCGTGAACTCGTCGTAGCCCTGGAACGCAGCGCTCGCCGCCTTCTCGAGCTGCTCCTGCGTCGCGGCGAAGGCCTTCTCGTAGTTCTTCGTCGCCACCTCGGTCGAGGCCTTGACCACGTTCTCGACCGTCTGCCTGCCCGCCCCGACCACCGAGTCGAGCGGTGGGGTTAGCTTTTCAAGCTTGGCCTTGGACGCCATGTCCTGCACTCCTCGATATAAATGTTGAAATCAATGCCGCGTGCCGGTTTCGGCAGCCCATAAGCGCCTGCGCCCGGGCCGCTTTGCTGCACTGCAGCATTGCTCAACATATAGGCAGGCCAAAATGGCTGTCAAGGATTTTTGTGCAGTGCAACGAAAGTGTCTTCGAACCCGGTCAGGGGGACGGCCCGGAGCCGGACGAGCCCCGGGCCACCCCCGGGCGTAGCGCCTCCGTCCCCCGGCTGGGACGGCCGCGTGCAGCATCGACCGGCGTGGTGCCGACATTATTCGGACGCCACGGGGCGAGCGTCGAGCTGCGGGGACGAAACCCCAAGCACACTTTCGGCCCGCCGGGGTATAGATCGACTTTTTTCTGTCGGAATCGTGTTTCGGGTGGACACCGAGTCTGTCCTTCCATAGAATTGCCACAATCTGATCAGGGATTCACTACCCGGTTTGGAAGACAAGATTGGGCAGCTTGTCTGCGCCATCATGGAGATGAGGTTCTGCGGATGAAGAGGGCACGTTCGCGCACTGCAGCCGCCTGGCTGATCGCCGCCATCGCCGTGCTTTGGGCCGGCCCCGCCTCGGCACGGCACGAGACTTATGAAGCGCTCGTGATCGATGCCGCCTCGGGGCAAGTTCTCCAGGCCTATAACGCGGATGCCCTCACCTACCCCGCCTCGCTCACCAAGATGATGACCCTCTATCTGACCTTCGACGCGCTGCGTCAGGGCCGAGTCAAATTGAATCAACGGCTTGCCGTCTCCCAGTACGCCGCCGAGCAGGAGCCCACCAAGCTCGATCTGGTGCCCGGCGACGCCATCACGGTCGAGGAGGCGGTCCTCGGCTTGGTCGTCAAATCGGCCAACGACGCGGCGGTGGTGCTGGCCGAGGCCCTCGGCGGGAACGAGAGCAGCTTCGCCGAGCTCATGACGCGCAAGGCCGCCGAGCTCGGCATGCGCGCGACCCGCTTCCGCAATGCCTCGGGCCTGCCCAACCCCGGCCAGGTGACGACGGCGCGCGACATGGCGACCCTCGCGCGCGCGCTCATTCGCGACTTCCCGCAGTACTATCATTACTTCAGCACCCGCGAGTTCACCTTCCAAGGCCTCACCATCCCGACCCACAACCACGTGCTGGTCAATTACGCGGGAGCGGACGGCCTCAAGACCGGCTACATCCATGCCTCGGGATATAATCTGGTGACCTCGGCGGTGCACAACGGCCGGCGCCTCATCGGCGTGGTGCTGGGCGGCCGCACGGGAGGCGAGCGCGACCGCACCATGATG
>DATJAC010000110.1:0-18487 GCA_035516655.1 Alphaproteobacteria bacterium
TCGAGCCGATCGGCGGCTTCGTCGGCGAATGCATTTCCGAGCCGCTGCTGCAAATGGGCATCCTCGTCACGGTCACCGCCTACATGATCCATATCGCGCCCTTGATGGCGCTCGCGGCACTGGCGATCTTCTCGCCCCAGCTCGTTATCGTCCCGCTGATGCAGGGCGCGATCAACCGGCGCGCGGGCGAGCGGGTGCGCGTTCTGCGCGAGGTCAGCGTCAGCGTCATCACGCCGGGCGACGAGAAAAAGCGTCAAGCCGCGGACGAGGTGCGCATCGACCACGTCTTGGAGCTCAACATGGGGATCTTCCGGCTCAAGTTCAGCATGAATTTCGTGATGAATTTTTGCAGCCAGCTCCAGATCATCGCCGCGCTGCTCATCGGCGGCTGGTATGTCCACACCGATCAGCTCGTGATCGGCGGCGTCGTGGCCTTCATCTCCGCGGTCGGCCGCTTGAACGACCCTTGGGGCGATCTCGTCAACTACTTCCGCGACGTGAGCGTGACGCAGGTGAAATATCGCCTCGTCGCCGACGCGCTCAAATGACGCGCCGGGGCAAAGCGGCCGGCGCGTCGTTCCGGCATGTCGGGCGTGCGGGGCCGATCCGGCGAGGTCGGGGTGCGGATGAACGCCGAAGAAGGACGGTGCCATGAAGACGATCCTTGTGACCGCCGGCGGCAGCACGACCGACCAGGCCGTGTTCGCTACCGCCCTGTGCGCAGCACGGCCCTTGGCCGCCCATCTCGAATTCTTCCACGTGCGCATCACTCCCGCGGAGGCGGCACTTTTCATGCCGCACGTGCAATTTGCCCGCGGCCCGGCCATCCAAAACGCGCTTGCCCAGCTGCACGACGAGGAGATCACCCGCTCCGCCGCGGCCCTGCTTCACTTCCGCACCCTCTGCCAGCAGCGGAAGATCGCCATCGTCGACGAGCCTGGCGCGCGCGGGCGCGTGAGTGCCAGTTGGCGCGAGGAGACCGACAGTGCCGAGAGCCGACTCATGCTGCGCGCCCGCCACAACGACCTCGTCGTGATCGCACGTCCCACCCGCGCGAACGGGATGCCCGAGGACTTGCTCGAGACACTTTTGGTCGGATGCGGCCGCCCGCTCTTGATCGCCCCAGCCAAGGCGCCCGACAGCGTGACCGGCACCGTGATGGTCTGTTGGAAGGAGACCGCCGAGGCGGCGCGCGCCCTCGCCGCGGCACTCCCGCTTCTCGTCAAGGCCGAGCGGGTGCTCTTCACCGCCGTGGCCGAGCACGGCCAGCCGTCGGGCGAGACGCTTGCCGATATCGCCCGCCAGATGGCCTGGCACGGCATCCGGGCCGAGGCGCAGCTGCTGCAGGACGATGGCCGGCCCGTTCCGCTCCGGCTCGCAGCACACGCCGCGGCCTGCCGTGCCGACCTCATGGTGATGGGTGCTTATGGGCGCAGCAGGGCGCGCGAGCTGATCTTGGGCGGCTGCACCCAGTCCGTCCTCGAGCGGGCGGATCTCCCGGTGCTTCTCCTCCACTGAAGCGGCTGGTCGGGGCGCTTCAGGCTCGAGCGGGTGCCGCCGGCGCGCGGCGGTGAGCGGCGAGAACCTCGCGGCCGCGCGCCGTCAACTCGACGAGCGGAGCGTCGCCCGCACTCTGTCTGCGGCACACCAGCCCACCGTCGACGGCATCTTCCCAGACCGTGAGCCGCGGACAGGAGGTGCGCCAGGCCTCCATCACCTCGCCATAGCTCCGCGGGGTCTCCGCAAGCCATGCCAGGAAATCGAGCGTCAACGAGGTAAGCGCGTCGGCCATTCCTGCCTCCCGCGGCGGCGCATGCCGGGATTCGTCAGTCCCCTTCAAATCGCGATTCTCGTCTCGATCGCATCATAATCCGCCTGCACGCCGCCACCCGCGACGTCGAGAAGCCCCACCGCCGTCAGAGCTTGGACATCCGCATGGACGTTGCTGTAATCGCGCCCGAGCGCCTTCGCGAGAGCGCGGACGCTGGTGACTTTGTGCCGGCGGACGTAGCGCAACAACTCCATCCGTTTGCCGGTCAGAACGCGGGCGAGAGCATCCCAGCTTTCGAACGCGAGATGGCGTTCGTGGAAAGTCTCACCGCGTTCAGCGCGGTGCGAAACATCGACGAAGCGGCGCGATGCCTCGTCCTCCATCGCGCCGCCGACCGTGATTTTCACCCCGCTCATTCGCCACCTCGCGAAGTCCGGACATCCAACCAGAAATCCGCCATCAGCTGCTCGACCGCGCGGAACGCATAGGGCGTCTCGGCGCCCTGAAAGTGCCGGTGATCGCCCCTGCCGCGTTCGTTGTCATACCCGACCATTCGGATACCTGCGCGACCGTAGAACAGAGACTATTTCAAGCCGTGCATCGATGGCCGAACCGGCGACGAAACGCGCCAGAGCGCCAATTCCGCGATCGCACCGTCGTCATACTCGATGCGCTGGTGGAAGAGCAGCTCGGCCTTGGTCACGCCCGATGATGGCTTCTTATACCATATGGTGTCAATACACTGATGGTGTGAAAGGCCGTCATGCCAAATCATTGATATTGGCGGATGGGGTGGGATTCGAACCCACGGGACGGTTGCCCGTCCTCCGGTTTTCAAGACCGGTGCCTTAAACCGCTCGGCCACCCATCCCTCGTTGCGCAGCAATGACTTAGCAAGCCCCCGGGCGGTGGGGAAGGGGAGACCGCCACCCCTCGGTGTGCCGAATGCCCCGCTGGCGCCCTCGCTCGGTCGGGGCGCGTGACAGCGCCGCGCCCGTCGCGGGTCCTTTGTGGGCATGCCCCGGCGGCTGCCGCAGCCGCGGAGCGTCACCGGCACTTCGACGCCTCGACCCCGATGGCCACGCGTTGGTTGCCCTCGCGGAGGCAGCCGCTCTTCCAAGTGCCGGAATAGAACTGGCCCTTGGTCAGGTAGGTGCCCTGCCCGTTCGGCAGGTCGTCGAGGAATAGGCCACGATAATAGTCCCCGTTCGCCCAGGTAAGGGTGCCTTGCCCGCTCTTCTTGCCGTCCTTCCACTCGCCTTCGTAGCGGTTGCCGGCAGCACTGACGAAGACGCCTCGCCCCTCATAGCGGCCGTCCGCAAAATTGCCCTCGTAGCGGCCGCCGGCGGCAAAGACGAAGACGCCCGGACCCGACGGCACGTCGTTGCTCCACTCCCCGTCATAGCGATCGCCGTTGGCGGCGACGAGGACGCCGTGGCCGCTCATGTGCCCCGCCTTGTACTCGCCCTCGAAGCGGTCGCCGGGCTTGCCGCCCACGAACCATTGCAAGACACCCTTGCCGTCGGCGAGCCCGCTCGCGCACGCCCCACTCCAGCTGATGCTCTCGCCTGGGCTCGGGCTCGCATCCCATACCCGGCAGCCGTTCTTGTCGGCGAGCCAAGCCGGGGTCGCTCGGGCCGCGGCCGCACCGAGGACCAGGAACGCTGTCGCGATATGGAAAGCGATGCGTTGCATTTCCCCTCATCCGGGCCCCTCGTGCACACCTCGCTGCTCCAGCGCACTCTAGGGTAGTGCGGATCGAGCGACGGCGCCAGAGCGCGCCAGGGATGATAGGGGACGACGAGGCGGGCGAGGGGAGCCGCAAACGGCTCAGCTTGACGGGGCTGCGCTTAACGCAAGTACTGCCTTTGCGCGCCGGCGCTCACGCTCCGGGCGAGCGCATGATCGACTTGATGGGCCCGCGCAGTGTGCCCGACATTTCGGCGATCTTGCGGTCTTGCGCCTCGATGAAGTCGCGGGCCGGGCCGTCCCCGTCGAGCCCGCCGACTTCCGTGCCGGGCACCTTGCGATTCGAGGTGCGCGCGCCGTTCTCGTAGACGACGTCGAAGAGGACGAAGGCGCTGCCGACCTGCTGCTTCTTGCGCGCCATAGGCGTTTTCCAATTCTCGCCGAGCTCAACTCTGCTCGGGGCCGCTGTCTGAGCTCTGCGGCACTTCGCGCTCGGCCGCGCGCTTGGCGGCCTCCTCCTGGCGGCGCTGCAGCTTGGCTTGTTTCTTCTGTTCCCGCGCGCGCGTGCGCTCGGCTCGCTGCTGGTTGTAGTTCGGCCTGAAAGCCATCGAAGCTCTCCTTCTGAAGGCGGTCGCCCCGAATCCTAGTGCCCCATCGCCGAGAGTTTCCGCTGCTTCTCGCACATGCTCTCGTACAGGCGCTTCAGCTTCGGGCTGATCGGGGTGTCATCCTTCGAAGTGCGGTTGCCGACAGCGGCGGCCAGACACTCAGGTCCCGAGAGCGCCCAGGACCACCTGCCGACTCGCTTGCTGATCATGTCCTGTCCCTCATCCGAATAGGTCCGCCGGAAGCCGGGGCTCGGCCGCAACTGGCGCGTGCGCCAATCGCTCGGCCACGCTGCGCGATGCCAAAAGCAGCTTTCCAGCACATGTCGTAGAGCAGTTGGCATTAAATGGGGGTTCTCGCGCGGGATATCAAGCCGCCCCCTCGGCCCGCCTCGCGCTGTCGGGTGCGCCGCGCCAAGCCCGGGTCGGGCTACTTCGCGTCGAGGTAGCGCAGATGCATTTCCTCGGCATAGGCGGAGGGCGGGATGTGCCACTTCTTCTCGTCCTCCTGGATGCGCCCGCTCCGGTGCCAGTCCTTGACCAGCTCGGAGAGGACTTCCTCGAAGCGCATCTCGCCGAGCCGCACCGCCATGCCCCACGGCTCGACCAGGATCGAGCGCAACGGCATCTCGTAGTCCCTCCATTCCGGCTTCTGCAGCTGCCCGATCAACGCGGTGTCGTCGTAGAGGGCGGCAACGCAGGCGCCCGCCTTGAGCCCGGCATAGATCTCGTCGGTGTACTGGGAGACGATCATCTCGGGATCGTAGCGCCGCTTGATCTCCGCCATGTAGTAGGTGCCCTTGATCGTGCACAGCTTCTTGCCTTGCACTTCCTGCCAAACGTGCAGATGCAGCGCCTTGGGGGCGAGCAGATTGACGCCGGAGGCATAATAGCCCGGCTCGACGAAGTCGGCGAGCTTGCGGCGCTCGGGGGTGTCGTTCATGGTGGCGATGACCAGATCGAGCTTGCCGTCGGCGAGCAGCTGCAGGCGATCGGCCGCCACGACCGGCACCAGCACGAGCTTGACCGCAAGCTTCTTCGCGATCTCCGCCGCGAGGTCGGGCTCGAAGCCCACGATGGCTCCCGAGGCGTCGCGGAAGCCGAAGGGCTGGTAATCGGCCTTGGCGCCGACGATGAGCGTGCCGCGCGCGTGGATCGCGTCGAGCGCGTCCGCCTCGGCAGCCTTCGTGGGCGCGCCCGATGCGGCCGCGAGCGCTAGAAGGAGAATCGAGACCCGTTGGTGCGGCTTCATGGCTCTCGTCCTGGCATCCGCTCGAGGCCGAGTCGCACAGCACTTTTGCCGACGGATATTGCGCTCCGCAGCCCGCCGGACTTGACTCGCGCTCCGCAGAGCCGGCCTCAATCTTATTGCTTTCGAGTTTTATCAAGTTTATCAACAACTCGACCGCAGCTCAAGAATTGGCGATGCACTGGTTGCCCGGTTTTGCCAGATTACGCATTTATTGGGCCGCGGCCCTCGCGGCCTGTATCGGCGTCGCGGTATCGTTCGCCGCGTTTCACGGCGCGCGGCTCTTCTCCGAAGACCAGCTCCGGGCCGACCTCACCCAGCAGGCGGCATTGCGCGCGCGCGGCCTGCAGGAGGTCCTGAGCCACTACGAAGGTACCATCGACGGCTTCGCCGCATCCTTTCCCACCGATCACGTGACGAGCGCCGAATTCGATGCGTATGCGCATAACGTCTATCTCGCGAGCCATCTCCTCGGAACCGGATTTAAGAACGTGAGCTGGGAGCCGCGCGTTCGCGACGCGGAGCGCGCGAGCTTCGAGGCCGCAGCTCAGGCCGACGGCTTTCCCGGCTACCGCATCCGAGATCTGGCCCCCGACGGCACGCTCGTTCCCGCTGCCCGGCGGGAGCAATATTTTCCCATTCGCTACTTCGACCCGATGGTGGCGTCGGCCCCCCTTGGCCTCGACGTGATGGGGAGCGGCACGCGCGCGGCCGCCACGCGCGATGCCATCGAGAAGCGCATGCCGATTGCCACCGCCCCCTTGCGTTTCATCTCGGGCGGCCGGGGCTGCGTGATCTACGTGCCGGTGTTCAAGCCCGGACCGGTCGACGCGTCGTCGCTGCGGGCGAGCGAACGGCTGGTCGGCTTCCTGTCGTTTCGCCTCCTGATCAGTGCTGCGATCGATTCGGTGATGGATGCGCTTCAGCCCGTGCCGCAAGGTGTGGACATGTACATGCTCGACGATGGCGCCGCACCGAGCGATCGGCTCTTCTATGCGCGCTTGGCCCTCCAAGGCAGCGTCACGGTCGACCCGGACGATGCGCCCAGTGCTCTGGTCGAGCCTTACTCCGGCTCGTCGTTCGACTTCGCCGGACGCGACTGGACGGTCATCGTGCGCCCCACCCCGGCGATGCTGGCCTCGCGCATCACCTGGGCCGGGTGGCGCGAGCTCTCGATCGGCCTGGCGCTCACGGCATTGCTGACCGCTTACCTGATCAGCAGCCGCAACCGTGCGGACCGCCTGAGGGTCCTTGCGAGCAGCTTGCGCCAGGAGATCGTCGAGCGCGAGCGCGCGGAGGAGCGCATCATCCATTCCGCGCGCCATGATTTTCTCACCGGCCTGCCGAACCGCATGCTGTTCCTCGAGCGCCTCAAGCAGGAGATTGCCCGAGCGAAGCGCGGCGAGAAGAGCTTCGCCGTGCTCTACCTCGACCTCGACCGCTTCAAGGACATCAACGACACGCTGGGCCACCAGATGGGGGATCTCCTGCTCAAGGCCGTCGCCGACCGCTTGAGCGAAGGGGTACGCGATATCGATACCGTGGCGCGGCTCGGCGGAGACGAGTTCGCGGTCATTCAGACCGGCCTTCAGGACGCGACCGATGCCGCCATCCTCTCGAACAAGCTGCTCGAGCTCCTGCACCGGCCGTTCAGGCTCGGCGACCAGGACATCCATACCGATGCCAGCATCGGGACCGCCGTCTACACCGTGAGCAGCGGCGACGAGCAGGCCACCTTGGTGCACGCGGATCTCGCCATGTACAAAGCCAAGGCGGAGGGCGGGGGGCGCTTCTGCTTCCATCTGCCCGAGATGGAGGAGGAGGTCCGCGCCCGCGCGACCCTCACCGAGGAGCTGCGTAGCGGCATCGAGCGCGACGAGCTGGCCCTTTACTATCAGCCGCTGGTCGATTTGAAAACGGGGACCGTCGCCGGCATCGAAGCGCTGGTGCGCTGGCGTCATCCGAAGCGGGAGCTCCTCCTCCCGGGCGCCTTTCTCGGCGAGGCCGAGCGCAGCGGCTTGATCTTCGATCTCGACGCCCGCGTCCTCCGCGAGGCCTGTCGCCAGGGCCGCGCATGGCTCGATAGCGGGATCGCCCCTGGCGTGATCTCCGTCAACGTCGCAAGCGCCACCTTGAAGCGCGGCACGCAGTATCTCCAGCTCTTGGAGGAAACGCTCAGAGAAACCGGCTATCCCCCGGAGCGTCTCGAGCTGGAGTTGGCCGATGCCGCCTTCGTCGCCACCACCCAAGCGCATCGGGAAACGCTCGAGGGCATGCGGCGGCTCGCGATCAAGCTCGTCATCGACGACTTCGGCGTCGGCTACTCGTCGCTCGAGTATCTGCGCCTCTTTCCCGTCGACCGCATCAAGCTCGCCCGCGGTCTCGTGGCAGGGCTGGCGACCGAGGCGAACAGTGCGGCGATCGCCGAGACGATCATCAAGCTCGCGGCGGCACTCTCCATCAAGCTCGTCGCCGTCGGCGTGGAATTCGGCGAGCAGGTCGAGTTCCTGCGCACGCACGGCTGCGCCGAGGCGCAGGGCTTTTATTTCAGCGCGGCACTGCCGCCCGAACGAGCAGCCGCACTGATCCGCGGCGGAAGATTGTACGCGCGCTTCGAAGAAGCGGCACCGGCGTCTCGGCTTTAGGCCCGGCCGCTCATCTCGGCTCGGTCGCAAGCGGCGCGCAATTCTTGCGCCCCGCCATGGCGCAATCCTCGAGATCCGACATCGCCTTGAGTCTGTCGATGACGAAGAGCCCGAGCACGACGAGAAAGGCCGCGACCGCCAGGCCGGCAAGCATCGTCCCGAATTGGGGGCCGTCATTGTCGTCGTCCCCGCCGGGATCGTCCACGCCGCACCTCGCCGAAGTTACGGCCGCGAGGATAGCCCGCGCGCGCGGGACCTGCCAGAGGCACGGCTCCCCGCGCCGCGATCGCCGACGTTCGACCGGCGGGCGGTGAGGGCGGGCGATGTTCGTCCTCTCCAAGCTCTTTCTGCTCTTGGCCCTGCCGGGCAATTTGCTGGTCGTCCTGTTGGCGGCGAGTGCCGTCTTGCTTTTCCTCCGCGGCGAGCGGGGGCGCCGGATCGGGCGCGCGCTCGCGGCCCTCCTGGCACTGTTGGCACTCGCTGTCGCGGCCACGGCTTTTCCCGATCGCCTGCTGGCCCCCCTCGAGAACCGCTTTCCCCCGCCCGCGGTCCTGCCCGAGCGCATCGACGGCATCGTCGTGCTGGGCGGCGCGGTCGACGAGCTGGTGAGCGAGGCGCGCGGGCAGGTGGCACTCACCCAGGCAGCGGCCCGGCTCAGCGAAAGCGTGGTCCTGGCACGGCGCTATCCGGACGCGCGCATCCTGTTGAGCGGCGGCTCGGGGCGTCTCTTTCCCGGCAAGCTCAGCGAGGCGCTCGTCGCCGAGCGCTATTTCACGGCGCTTGGCATCGCTGCCGCCCGCCTGACGCTCGAGGACGGCTCCCGCAACACTTACGAGAACGCGCTCTTCAGCCAGCGACTCGTCCACCCCAAGCCCGGCGAGCGCTGGCTGCTCGTCACCTCGGCCGCGCACATGCCGCGCGCGGTCGGCGTCTTTCGCGCGGCGGGTTGGAGCGTGATCGCATACCCGGTTGATTACCGCACGATGGGCGACAGCAACAGCTCGCGACGTTTCGACTTCGCGGCCTCCCTCGAGGTTCTGGACGATGCGGCCAAGGAATGGCTGGGCCTCGTCGTCTACCGCCTCCTCGGCCGCACGCGCGAGCTCTTCCCCGCACCTTGACCGCGCGTGCGCCTGCTGCAGCGAGGACGCTTTACCCGCGCGCGAGCGTATGGCAGAAGGTGCCGATGATTCGCATGAGAAGCTGGCGCAAGACGTCGGAGGCACTCGCGGCCGCGGCCATCCTCGTCCTCGCGGGGACCGCGAGCGTCTTCGCCAACGATCTCGACTTCTCGACCTGGCTGCGCGACTTCAAGCTCGAGGCGCGGCAGAACGGAATTTCCCAACGCACGCTCGCGACGGCCCTCGATCACGTGACGCCGCTGCCGCATGTGATCGAGCTCGATCACAAGCAGCCGGAGTTCACGCTCACGTTCGACGAGTACGTCGCCCGCGTGGTCTCCGACGCGCGCGTGGAGCGGGGCCGCGAGCTGCTCGCCCAGTACCAGCCGATTCTCGGCCGAGTCGCCGCGAGCTACGGCGTGGCCCCACGCTTCATCGTGGCGCTCTGGGGGATCGAGAGCGACTACGGCCACACCACGGGCGATTACTCGGTCATTCAGGCGGTCACCACGCTTGCCTACGACGGGCGGCGCAGCGGCTATTTCCGCGGCGAGCTCATCGCAGCGCTGCGCATTCTCGATCTCGGCTACATCGACCTGCCCAACCTGCGCGGCTCTTGGGCGGGGGCGATGGGGCAGAACCAATTCATGCCGTCGAGCTACCTGCGCTACGCCGTCGACTTCGAAAAAAAGGGCCGCCGCGATATCTGGCACGACCCCGCCGATATCTTCGCCTCGACCGCCAACTACCTCGCCCAGCTGGGCTGGCAAGAGCACGAGGCGTGGGGCCAGGAGGTGACCCTGCCGCCCGGCTTCGACACCACTTTGGCCGATCTCGAAATCATCAAAGAGAGCGACGAGTGGCAGTCCTTGGGGCTGCGGCCGGTGGCCGGCGGCAGCCCGCTCGCACCCCCCAGCCGCTCGGCATCCCTCGTCCTGCCGGCCGACGAAGGCGGGCCCGCCTACCTCGTCTATGACAACTTCCGCACCCTCATGCGCTGGAACCACTCGATCTTTTTCGCCACGAGCGTTGGGCTGCTCGCCGACCGGATCGGCGGCAAATAATCAAAAAATACTAGATAGGCGATGCCCAAGGGTGGTATCCACTAAATATGTGCCAACACCGGATAATCAGGGGCATCGCCGGTGTCCTCTTGGCAGCCCTGCTCACAGCTTGCGGCGAGGAGCGCCATGCCCCTCCGCCGGGTCAAGGCGCGGCGGCCCCGAGCCGCGGCTACTACAAGATCGGCGCCCCCTACCAGGTCGAGGGGGTGTGGTACTACCCGGGGACCGACTATAGCTACGACGAGACCGGCATCGCCTCCTGGTACGGTCCCGATTTCCACGGCAAGTTCACGGCCAGCGGCGAGGTCTACAATATGAACGACCTCACCGCGGCCCATCCGACGCTGCCGTTGCCGAGCATCGTGCGGGTCACCAATCTCGACAACGGGCGCTCGATCGTGGTGCGGATCAACGACCGCGGGCCCTATGTGCGCGGGCGCATCATCGACCTCTCGCGCCGCGCCGCCCAGCTCATCGGCATGATCGGCACCGGGACCGCCAAGGTGCGGGTGCAGATCATGCCCGACGAGTCGCGCCAAGCGGTTCTCCTCGCCCAGCAGGGCGAAATCCCGTCCGCCGAGCGCATCGCGAGCGCGCAGCCGACCGAGAAGGTGAGCAGCGAGCCGCTCGCCCCGCCACCCGGCACCCACGCCGCCGTGGTGCAGCCGAACGCCCCGGCGGCGCCACGCCCGGCACCGCCGCCACCCGCGCCGAGCATGTTGATCGCGTCCGCGCAAGCGGCACCTCCGCCGCCGCCGCAAGCGGTGCAGAGCCAGCCGCTGGCCGCACCGGTACCCCAAGTGGCGGCGCTAGCGCCGGCCACGGCTACCGACCCCGTCGACGCGGTGCTCGCCCAGACCGTGACGACCGTCCCGGTGAAGGCGACCTCGATCTATGTGCAGGTCGGCGCCTTCAGCCAATACGACAACGCCAACCGCCTGCGCGGCAAGCTTACCAGCGTGGCGGCCACCAAAGTCACCCAGGCATCCGTCGACGGTCAGGCTTTTTTTCGCGTGCGCGTGGGACCGGCGGCTTCGGTCGACGATGCGGACCGCCTGCTCGGCCTCGTCGTGCAGGCCGGCTATCACGACGCGCGGATCGTCGTCGAATAGACTCTCGGCCGGCGCCAAATTTTCGGCGCAATCGCCCGCTAGAAACGCTTAGGAGCGGCCGGCCGATGGCTCGGGTCAGCAACAGCAAGGACAGGCTCCAGCTCATGAGCGGAACCCCTCGAAGCCTTCGCGTGAAAGCCCTGCTGCGGATGGCGGCGGTTTTGTCGGTACTTTTCTGCGCGAGCAGTGCCGGGGCGGCACTCCCCAGCATCGACACCTCGGCCAAGCAGGCCATCATGGTCGATGCCGGCACGGGGGCCGTGCTCTTCGCCAAGGCCGCCGACGAGCGCATGGCGCCGTCGTCGATGAGCAAGATGATGACCCTCTACGTCCTCTTCGAGCGGCTCAAGGAAGGCCGCATCAAGCTCGACGACACGCTCGCGGTGAGCGAGAAGGCGTGGCGCACCGGCGGCTCCAAGATGTTCGTCCAGATCGGCAGCCGCGTGCGCGTGGACGACCTGATCCAGGGCATCGCCGTGCAGTCGGGCAACGACGCCTGCGTGGTGGTCGCCGAGGGGCTCTCCGGCAGCGAGCAGGCGTTCGCCGAAGAGATGAACAAGAAGGCGAAGGAGCTCGGGCTCAGCGCCAGCCATTTCGTCGACGCCTCCGGCCTCCCCGACCCGCAGCAGTACATGACCGCGCGCGATCTCGTCACGCTCGCCCGGCGTTTGATCGTCGACTTCCCGCAGTACTACCACTATTTCAACGAGATCGAATTCACCTTCAACGGCATCAAGCAGGGCAACCGCAACCCGCTCCTCTACAAGACCCTCAACGTGGACGGGCTGAAGACCGGCCACACGGAAGCGGGAGGCTACGGCCTGACCGCGTCCGCCGTGCGCGACGGCCGCCGCATCATCCTGGTGCTCAACGGCATGTCCTCGGTCAACGAGCGCTCGCGCGAATCCGAGAAGCTTCTCGATTGGGGCTACCGCGAATGGGGCGACTACACCCTCTTCAAGGCGGGCGAGAAGGTGAGCGACGCCGACGTCTGGCTCGGCACCCAGTCGACCGTGCCGCTCATATCTTCCCGCGACTTCGTGGTGACCTTGCCCCATCTCTCGCGCGACAAGATGAAGGTGACGGTGAGCTACGACGGGCCGCTCCCGGCGCCGATCGCCAAGGGAGCTGCGGTCGCCAAGCTGAGCGTGGAGGCGCCGGACGTGCCGACCGTCGAGGTCGGGCTCGATGCCGCCGAGCCGGTCGAGCGGCTCGGCGCCCTCGGCCGCATCGGGGCTGCATTGCACTACCTGGTTTGGGGGCCGCCGAAGTGAGTGCTGCCGCCGCTGCGGCCGAGGCGGCTCGTCTCCGGCGATGAGCCGCGGCGTCTTCATCACCTTCGAGGGCGGGGAGGGGGCCGGGAAGAGCAGCCAGATGTCCCTGCTTGCGCGCACCCTCGGCGCGCAAGGACTCGAGGTCGTCACCACGCGCGAGCCGGGGGGGGCTAAAGGGGCCGAGGACATTCGCGCCCTTCTGGTCAGCGGCGAGACCGGGCGCTGGGACCCGATGAGCGAGCTTCTGCTTTACGTCGCGGCCCGGCGCGAGCATGTGGTCCGCCTGATCGAGCCGGCCCTCGTCCGCGGCGCCTGGGTGCTGTGCGACCGCTTCGCCGATTCGACGATGGCCTATCAAGGCTACGGCCACGGCCTCGGGCCGGCAGCTTGCGAGGCCGCGCACAAGCTTGCCTTCGGCGCTTTTGCGCCCGACCTCACCTTGATCCTCGACCTCCCGGCCGAGCTCGGGCTCGCGCGCGCGCGGGGGCGCTCAGGGGCGGAAGACCGTTACGAGCGCATGGACCTTGCCTTCCACGAGCGCTTGCGGCGCGGCTTTCTCGAGATCGCCCGTGCCGCACCCGAGCGTTGCCGCGTGATCGACGCGCGGAGCTCGATCGCCGAGGTCGAGGCCGAGGTGCGCCGCACCGTCGCCGAGCGCTTTGCTCTCGCGCTATAGTGCGGCCATGAGCGAGAAGGAAAGCCCGCGCGGACCCGCCCCCCGCGCCAACCCACATCTCTATGGCCATGCCGCGGCCGAGGCGGCCCTGCTCGAGGCCTATCAGGGCGGCCGCTTGGCCCATGCCTGGATCCTGGGCGGACCGCGGGGCATCGGCAAGGCGACCCTCGCCTATCGCTTCGCCCGCTTCCTGCTCGCCCGCCCCGCCCGAGGCGGGGGTGGGGGGCTTTTCGCCGCCGCCCCAGCGCCCGCGAGCCTGGCCCTCGCCTCGGACCATCCGGTCTTCCGCCGCGTTGCCTCGGGCGGCCACGCCGATCTCTTGACCCTCGAGCGCCGCTTCGACGAGGAGCGCCGCCGGCTCAAGACCGAGATCGGTATTGAGGAGGCGCGCGCGGTCGCGGACTTTCTGCACCTGACCCCGGCGGAGGGCGGCTGGCGGGTGGTGGTCATCGACGGGGCCGAGGAGATGAGCCGGAACGCCGCCAACGCCGTGCTGAAGATCATCGAGGAGCCGCCCGCCCAGGCCCTCGTCCTCATGGTGAGCCATGCGCCGGGGCGCCTCCTCGCCACGCTCCGCTCGCGCTGCCGGCGCCTGACCCTCAAGGCCCTCGACGAGACCGCCCTCGCGCGCGTGCTCGCCGAGCGGCTGCCCGAGCTCACGGGCCAGGAGGCCGACCTCCTGAAGCGCCTCGCCGACGGCAGTGCCGGCCGGGCGCTGGCGTTGGCCGAGGAGGGCGGCCTGACGCTCTTCCGCGAGATGATGGCGCTCCTCGCCGGCTTGCCGCGGCTCGATACCGCAGCCCTCCACCGGCTCGCCGACCGCACGGCGGGGGCCCAGGGCGAGAGCGCTTATCGCACGCTCACCGAGCTCCTCCTCTGGTGGCTCGCCCGCCTCGTACGTGCCGCCGGCACGCACGAAACGCCGCCCGAGCTCGTGGCCGGTGAGGGTGCTCTCTGCGGCCGGCTCGCAGCCGAGCCTCGCCTTGATCGCTGGCTGGAGGTGTGGGAAAAGATCGGCCACCTGCTGGCGCGGCAGGACAGCGTTAATCTCGAACGTAAGCAAGTGGTGCTTAACGCCTTTCTGGCGCTCGAATCTGCGGCACAGTAGCGAGCGCGGGCGCGGGTGCGGCGCCCGTGCCGCCTTTCGCGACCATGCGAGGAGACCTGGATGGCCGGCAAGCGGTCGTTTTACCTCACGACCCCGATCTTCTACGTGAACGACGTGCCGCACATCGGGCACGCGTACAACTCGATCGCGTGCGACGTGCTGGCGCGTTTCATGCGCCTGGACGGCTTGCGGGTGAAGTTCCTGACCGGCACGGACGAGCACGGCCAGAAGGTCGAGAAGGCGGCGCGCGCCGCCGCCATGGAGCCCCAGGCTTTTTGCGACAAGGTCTCGCAGAACTTCCGCGACTTGGGTCGGCTCCTGAACCTCTCCAACGACGACTTCATCCGCACGACCGAACCGCGCCACGCGCGCGCCTGCCAGGACCTGTGGCGCCGCCTCAAGGCGCGAGACGAGATCTATCTCGGCACCTACGCCGGCTGGTACGCCGTGCGCGACGAGGCGTTCTACACCGAGAGCGAGCTCGCCCCAGGCCCCGACGGCAAGAAGCTCGCCCCTTCGGGCGCCGAGGTCGAATGGGTCGAGGAGCCCAATTATTTCTTCAGGCTTTCAAAGTGGCAGCAACCGCTCCTGGAGTATTACGCGAAGCATCCGAGCTTCCTCGCTCCGGATAACCGCCGCAACGAGGTGACGAGCTTCGTCGCCGGCGGGCTCAAGGACCTGCCGGTGTCGCGCCCGAGCTTCAAATGGGGCGTACCGGTGCCCGACGATCCCAAGCACGTCATGTACGTGTGGCTCGACGCGCTCACCAACTACCTCACCGCCCTCGGCTATCCGAATATGGAAAGCCCGGACTTCTCAGAGTTTTGGCCCGAGGCTCTTCATGTAGTGGGCAAGGACATCCTGCGCTTCCACGCGGTCTATTGGCCGGCCTTCCTGATGGCGGCGGAGCTCGCCCCGCCGCGGCGGGTCTTCGCCCACGGCTGGCTCCTCAATCGCGGGGAGAAGATGTCGAAGTCGCTCGGCAACGTGATCCGGCCGGCGGAGCTCATCGCGCAGTACGGCCTCGACCCGGTGCGCTACTACCTCTTGCGGGAAATCCCCTTCGGTGCGGACGGCTACATCAGCCACGAGACCATGGTCGGGCGCATCAACGGCGACCTCGCGAACGACCTCGGCAATCTGGTGCAGCGCGTACTCAGCATGATCAACCGCAACTGCGCTGCGGCACTGCCGGAGGCGGGCAGCTTCACGGCCGCCGACGATGAGCTGCTGCGCTCGGCCGAGGCCGTGCTCGCCGAGATGCGCGCCCATATGGAGGTGCCGGCCTTCCATCGCGCCTTGGAGGCCCTTTGGCGCGTGATCGGCCAAGCCAACCGCTACGTCGACGAGCAAGCCCCCTGGGCGCTGCGCAAGACCGACCCGGCGCGCATGGCGACCGTCCTCTATACGCTCGCCGAGGCGATCCGCCATATCGGAACGCTCGTGCTCCCCTTCATGCCGGGCTCGGGCGGGCGCATCCTCGACCAGCTCGCCGTCCCGGAGGCGGCGCGCAGCTTCGCGAGCCTCGGGTCCCGCGGCCGGCTCAAGCCGGGAACGGCCCTCCCCAAGCCCGAGGGCGTCTTCCCGCGCCATGTCGAGCCCGAGCCAGGGGCCGAGACGGAGGCGGCGGGGTGAGCCTCGTCGACAGCCATTGTCACCTCGATTTCCCGGAGCTGGCCCAGGAGCTCGAGGGGGTCCTCGCGCGCGCAAGCGCCGCCGGCGTGGAAACCTTCGTCACGATCTCGACCAAACTCAGCGAGTTCGCGAGCGTCCGCCGGATCGCCGAGACTCACGACCGGGTCTGGTGCTCGGTCGGCGTGCATCCGCATGAGGCAGCAGGGGAGGAGGGGGCCGATGACGCCGCGCGCCTGGCCGAGCTGGCACGGCACCCGCGCGTGATCGGCATCGGCGAGAGCGGGCTCGATTATTACTACGAGCACAGTCCGCGCGCGGCACAGGCCCGCGCCTTCCGCGCCCATGCCCGAGCCGCGCGCGCGAGCGGCCTGCCGCTCATCGTGCACACGCGCGACGCGGACGCGGACACCATCCGCATCCTCGAGGAGGAGGGGCGGGAAGGCGGGCTCAGCGGCCTCATCCACTGCTTCACCGCCGGACCCGAGCTTGCCGCCTTCGCCGTGGCCGCCGGCTTCTACATCTCGATCTCGGGCATCATCACCTTCAAGGGTGCAGCGGCACTGCGCGAGACGGTGAAGGCGGTCCCGCTCGAGCGCCTGCTCGTCGAGACGGATGCACCCTACCTGGCCCCGGTGCCGGTCAGGGGAAAGCGCAACGAGCCCGCCTTCGTCAAGCACACGGCCGCGGCCCTCGCCGCCCTCAAGGAGGTCTCGGCCGAGGAGCTCGCGCGTGCCACCACCGCGAATTTTTTTCGCCTTTTCCGCAAGGCCACGGCACCCGCGCCGCAATGAAGGTCACCATCCTCGGCTGCGGCGGCTCGAACGGGGTCCCGCTCATCGGCGGCAATTGGGGCCTCTGCGATCCTCGCAACTCGCGCAACCGCCGCCTCCGCGCCTCGATCCTCGTCGAGGACGCGAGCACGCGGCTCCTCGTCGACAGCTCGCCCGATCTGAGGGAGCAGCTCCTCGCCACGGGCAACGGCTGGCTCGACGCCGTGATCTATACCCACGGCCATGCCGACCACCTCCACGGCATCGACGACTTGCGCGCGGTCAACGCGCTCCGCGGGAGCCCGCTTCCCGCCTATGCCGACACGGCGACGATCGCGGAGATCCGCCGGCGCTTCGGCTATGTCCTCGAGCCGGTCGAGCCCAGTGCGGGCGGCTATTTCTACAAGCCCAGCCTGGCGTTCGAGCCCATTGCCGGAGACTTCGCGATCAAGACCATCGCGGTCACCCCCTTCCGCCAGGACCACGGCTTCTCCACCACGCTCGGCTTCCGCTTCGGCAAGCTCGCCTATTCGACCGACGTGGTCGACCTCGACGAGGACGCTTTCGCCGCGCTGCGCGGGGTCGAGCTCTGGATCGTCGATTGCCTGCGCTTCGCCCCGCACGAGACCCATTCCTGGC
Organism: Alphaproteobacteria bacterium; assembly: GCA_035516655.1. Classification (GTDB taxonomy): domain Bacteria; phylum Pseudomonadota; class Alphaproteobacteria; order JACZXZ01; family JACZXZ01; genus DASPPM01. Next base: position 17,359 of record DATJAC010000110.1, read on the forward strand.
TCGATCGCACGCTCGGCTGGATCGCCCGGGTGGGACCGGCGCGCGCCGTCCTCACGCACATGAACCACAGCATGGATTACGACGCGGTCTCGGTCTGCTGTCCCCCCGGGGTCGAGCCCGCCTACGACGGGCTGGTGCTCGAGGTCTAGGCTGAGTGCAATCGAGTAAGATCGGTGATTTCATCGTCATTCCCGCGCAAGCGGGAATCCGACGGCGCCGTGGACCCGCGCGTGCGCGGGGGTGACGATCGTGGTGCTTCGACTGAATCGCATCCTGTTCAGCGCGGCATCTCCGCCTGCAGCAGCCCTCAGCGTATCTCCTCGTGCTGCGGCCTGCCGGCGGCGGCGACCGCGAGATCGAGGAGGAGGGCCGCCACGAGGGCAAAGGCGCCCAAGACGAAGAGCAGCACGTAGCTCTCGCTCCGCCCGAAGAGATAGGAATAGCCGTAAGCCGCGGCCGCTTGCGCCACGGCCCAGGCCGTCGTCGCCCGGCCCCAGGCGCTGCGCCGCGCCGCATCCGCGGGGATGAGGTCGTGGAGGCGCCCGAGGGTCAAGGGCACGATGCCGGGCGTGAAGGCGCCCGCGATCAGGCTCGAGAGCGCAAGCCAGACCGGGCCCGCGGTGAGGGCAGGGAGGGCGACCGCCCCCGCCTCGACGACATAGGCGAGACGGAGGGCCGTGCGAAAGCCGACGCGGTCGGCGAGCCGGCCGGCCAAAAGCGGGCCGGCCACGGCTCCGATGCCATAGATCACCCAATAGGCGGACCCGGTCGTGAGCCCGCGGCCAAGACCCTCGGAGATGAAAACCACGAGGAAGATCATGTGGGGGTCGAGGCCGACCGCATTGAGGCCGTACTCGACGAGCACTGCCGCAACGGAAAGGGTGAGACGCTGGCGCGGGGGCTGCTGACGACGGGCCGCGATGCTTGCCGCCTCCTTGGGCCAGCCCGTCCAGCCGACCGCGGTCAAGAGGAGGGCGAGCGTGCCGAGGCCGAGCCATGCCCCCTCGACCCCACCTGCCGCAAGAAAGAGCGGATCGAGCGTACCCGAGGCGGCGATGCCAAGGCCGACGCCGGTGAAGACCGCCCCGCCGACGATGCCGCGCCGTGACGGCGGAGTGGCCACGAGCAC
>DATJAC010000111.1:0-4215 GCA_035516655.1 Alphaproteobacteria bacterium
GGCCGCGGCGGCAGCGAGCCCACGGTGACCGACGCCGATCTCGTGCTCGGCCGCATCGATCCCGCGGCCTTCTCGGGCGGCCGGATCAAGCTCGACGTGCCGGCCGCCGCCGCGGCGATCATGGGCGGGGTCGGCGCGCACCTCGGCCTCACGGCGGAGTTCGCCGCCTTAGGGATCAGCGAGATGGTCGACGAGAACATGGCCAATGCAGCACGGGTGCACACGATCGAAAGCGGCAAGAACATGGGCGGGCGCACCCTCGTCGCCTTCGGCGGGGCCGCCCCGCTCCACGCAGCCCGGGTGGCGGAGAAGCTCGGCCTCTCCCGCGTGCTGGTGCCGACCAACGCCGGCGTGGGCTCGGCGATCGGCTTCCTGCGCGCCCCCGTCGCCTTCGAGATCGTGCGCAGCCACATCGAGCGGCTGGCGAGCTTCGACGCGGCGGCGGCGAACCGCGTGCTCGGCGAGATGCGGGCCGAGGCCGAGGCGATCGTGCGGCTCGGGGCCGGCGCCGAGACCGCGCTCGAGGAGCGCCGCTCCGCCTTCATGCGCTACCGCGGCCAGGGCCACGAGATCCCGGTGCCGCTCCCGGTGCGCGAATTCGTCAAGGCCGACGTGCCCCTCCTGCGCGAGGCTTTCGAGACGGCCTATCGCGCACTCTACAGCCGCATCATTCCGGGGGTGGAGATCGAGATCCTGAGCTGGGTCGTCGTCCTGAGTGCGCCCCTCGCCTTGCGCGAGGAGAGCCCACAACCCCTCGAGGCGGGAGCCGGCAAGCCCGCGTCCAGGCGCAAGGTCTTCGATCCCGGCTCGGGCGAATTCCTCGAGGTTCCCTTCTACCGCCGCCAGACGCTCAAGCCGGGCTGGACCGTGGCGGGCCCCGCGGTGATCGAGGAGGACGAGACCTCGACCGTGGTCAGCCCGGCCTTTACGGCGCGAATCGACGGTTTCGGCTATATTGAACTCACCCGGCGTCAAGAGTAGGTTTTGCCATGGCCGCGACACCCAACACCGCCCTCTCCCAGATCCACATGCAGATCATGTGGAGCCGGCTCATCGCCGTCGTCGAGGAGCAGGCCCAGACGCTCATGCGCACCGCCTTCTCGACCTCGGTGCGCGAGGCGGGCGACCTCTCGGCGGGGGTCTTCGACCGCCAGGGACGCATGCTCGCCCAGGCCGTCACCGGCACGCCGGGACACGTCAATTCGATGGCCACGGGGGTCAAGCATTTCCTCGATCGCTATCCCATCGACGGCATGCAGGAGGGCGACCACTACATCACCAACGATCCCTGGCTCACCTCGGGCCATCTCCACGACATCACCGTGGTGACGCCGATCTTCAAGGGCGGCCGCCCGATCGCCCTCTTCGCCAACACCATCCACGTCGTCGACATCGGCGGGCTCGGCATGGGTCCCGACGGGCGGCAGGTCTACGAGGAGGGCCTGGCGCTGCCGATCATGCCGTTAGCCCGGCAGGGCAAGTTCAGCGAGGACCTTCTCGGCATCGTGCGCGCGAACGTGCGCGAGCCGCTCCAGGTCGAGGGCGACATCTTCGCCGCTGCCGCCTGCAACGAGGAGGGCGGCAGGCGCCTCTTGACCATGCTCGACGAGTTCCGCCTCGCGGATGTGGAGGGGCTCGGCGACCAGATCATCGAAGCCTCGCGCCAGGCGACCCTCAACGCCATCCGCAAGCTCAAGCCCGGCGTCTACAAGAACAGCCTCACCATGGACGGCTACGACAAGCCGCTGACCCTCGCCGCCACGATGACCATCGGCTATGACGGCATCCACGTCGACTACAGCGGCACCTCCTCCGCGAGTGCCTACGGCATCAACGTGGTGCTCAACTACTGCACCGCCTATACCGCCTTCGGCGTGCGCGTGCTGGTGGCCCCCGAGGTGCCGAACAACGCAGGTTCCCTCGAGCCCATCACGATCTCCGCCCCCGAGGGCTCGGTGCTCAACGTCAAGCGGCCCTGGGCCGTGGCGGCACGCCATACGGTCGGCCAGATGCTGCCGGACGTGGTCTTCGGCTGCCTCCATCAGGTGATCAAGGGCGGGGTCCCGGCCGAGGGCGCCTCCTCGCTGTGGAACCCGCAAATCTACGGCGGCGGCTCGATGGTGGACGAGGTCGAGGAGGGGGTCGATCCCGCGAGCCTGCCGTCGTTCTCGACCGTGATCTTCCATTGCGGCGGCTCGGGGGCGCGCCCGACCAAGGACGGGCTCGACGTCACCGCCTTCCCGAGCGGGGTGCGCACGATCCCGGTCGAGGCCACGGAGACGATCGCCCCCATCGTCTTCTGGCGCCGCGAGTTCCGCGCGGGCTCGGGCGGGGCCGGCTACATGCGCGGCGGGCTCGGCCAGGTGATCGAGATCGGAGGGGCCGACGGCATGCCGGTGAGCCTGCTCTGCAATTTCGAGCGCGTGAAGAACCCCGCGCGCGGGAGGAACGGCGGCCAGAGCGGGGGTGCCGGCCAGGTGAGCCTCGCCTCGGGCCGGCCGATCCGGCCCAAGGGTCGCCAGACCGTGCCGCCGCGCGACCGCATCCGGCTCGAGCTGCCGGGTGGGGGCGGCTTCGGCCCGCCCGCGACGCGCGATCCGGCGAGAGTCGCCGACGACGTGATCGACGGCATCGTCTCGCGCGAGAGCGCGGAGGCCGTCTACAAGGTGGCCCTCACGGCGGAGGGCGAGGTGGATCGGAAGCGCACGGAGGCGCTGCGCACAGGCGGCTAGGCAATTTCGTCACGATCGCGACCAACCAACAAGACGTGCAAACAACGCGGCATCGCCGCGAACAGGGAGTGTGAAAATGAAAACTTGGCTCTTCTCGGCGGCCATCCTGGCCGGATTCGGATTGGGCGCTTCCGCCTTCGCGGCGGAGGACGTGAAGATCGGCGTGATCATGCCGCTCACCGGCAATTCCGCGAGTGCGGGCAAGGCGGAGCTGGCCGCGATCGAGCTCGCGGCTCAGATCATCAACGAAGGCCACCCGGAGCTGAAGGGCCTGCCGATCGGGACGACGCCCGGCCTGCCCAAGCTCGGCGGGGCCAAGCTCAAGCTCATCAGTGCCGACCACCAGGGCAATCCGACGGAGGGCCAGAACCAGACCTTGCGCCTGATCACCCAGGAGCACGTCGTGGCCATCCAGGGGAGCTACCATTCGAACGTCTCCTTCACCGCGACCGCCGTGGCCGAGCGCTACGGCATCCCCTTCCTCGTCGGCGACTCGGTCGCCGCCAACATCACCAGCCGCGGCTTCAAGTGGGTCTTCCGCACCACGCCGATCGCCAGCGACTTCGGCAACAACTACATGGAGTTCATGAACGACCTCAAGAAGGCGGGGCATCCGGCGTCGACCCTCGCGATCGTCCACGAGAACACCGACTACGGCACCTCGGTCGGCGAGACGGTGCGCGATTCCGCCAAGGCGCACGGCATCGACGTCGTGGCCGACATCGCCTACAACGCCAACGGCGCCGACGTCTCGCCCCAGGTGCTCCAGCTCAAGGAGAAGAACCCCGACGCCATCGTCTTCATCTCCTACACCGCCGACGCCATCCTCTACATGAAGACGATGAAGAACCTCGGTTACAAGCCGAAGCTCGTCATCGCCGACGACGCCGGCTCCTCCGATCCCGCCTTCATCAAGGCGGCCGGCGACATCTCCCAGGGCATCGTCAATCGCAGCGCCTGGGCGGTGGGGCCGAAGGACAGCGTCACCTGGTACATCAACGAGATGTTCAAGGCCAAGACCGGGCAGGTCATGGACGACACCAGCGCGCGCGGCATGCAAGGCATGCTCGTGCTCGCGGACGCCATCAACCGTGCGGGCTCGACCAAGCCCGAGGCGATCCAGAAGGCGCTCCAGGAGACCGATCTCAAGCCCGATCAGCTCATCATGGGCTTCAAGGGCGTCAAGTTCGACGCGACCGGCCAGAACATCCTCGCCGCGACCTATCTCATCCAGCTCTTCGGCAGCGACTATATCGCGGTGTGGCCGGCCAAATCCGCCCAGCATGCGCTCGAATATCCGTTCAAGGGCTGGAACTAGACCATTGTCCGTTCAGTTGGAACCGCTCCTCCAGCCGTCACCCGCGGGCCTGACCCGCGGGTCCATGGATTGCCGGGTCAAGCCCACGGCTGTCCGGTTTAGATTTTGTGGACAAGGTGCATGGCGTTGATTCTACTCGGTCCCGGACGTGTGCAAGCGTTCCGG
>DATJAC010000112.1:0-11101 GCA_035516655.1 Alphaproteobacteria bacterium
GCGCTCGATCCTCGCCATCCGCAAGGAGGGCGGGGTCGTGCTCAAGGACGGCACGCGCGCCATGCCCGATCCCGTCCTTGTCGGCCGCAATGCTGAGAAGCTCGAAGCGCTTGCGGCGGCACACGGAATCGCGCGCACCACGACGAGCCTCGCCAAGGCGCTCGCCAACGCGGACGACACCGTCTATTTCGACGCGCTCTCGACCGACCTGCGCAAAGCGAACGTCGAGCGTGCGATCGCCGCCGGCAAGCACATCTACTGCGAGAAGCCGACCGCCACCACGCTAGCCGATGCGCTCGCCCTCTACCGCAAGGCCAAGGAGGCCGGCGTCCGCCACGGTGTGGTGCAGGACAAGCTCTTCCTCCCCGGCCTCGTCAAGATGCGGCGCCTCGTCGAGGGCGGCTTCTTCGGCCGCATCCTCTCGCTCAAGGGCGACTTCGGCTATTGGGTCTTCGAGGGCGACGGCATCCCGGCACAGCGCCCGTCGTGGAACTATCGCAAGCGCCAGGGTGGGGGCATCATCCTCGACATGCTCTGCCACTGGCGCTACATCCTCGACAATCTACTGGGCGAGGTCGAGGCGGTGAGCTGCCGCGGGGCCAACTTCATCGCCAAGCGCTGGGACGAGCGCGGCAAACCCTACAGGGCCGACGCCGACGACGCGGCCTTCGCCACCTTCGAGCTCGCGGGCGGCATCTTGGCACAGATCAACAGCTCCTGGTGCACGCGCGTGCGCCGCGACGATCTCGTCACCTTCCAGCTCGACGGCACGCGCGGCTCGGCCTTGGCCGGGCTCACGCGCTGCTTCATCCAGCCGAGCCATGCCACGCCGAAGCCGGTGTGGAACCCCGACGAGCGCGGCAACCACGACTTCTTCGCCGAGTGGCAGGAGGTGCCGGACGCCGAGAGCTATCCCAACGGCTTCAAGGCGCAATGGGAGCTCTATATCAAGCACGTGCTCGACGGCGCGCCTTTCCGCTGGGATCTCCTGGCGGGGGCCAAGGGCGTGCAGCTCGCCGAGCTCGGGCTCAAGAGCTGGGCCGAGCGCCGCTGGATCGACGTTCCCAAGCTGGAGGGCTGAGCCATGCCCACGATCAATCTGCCGACCGCCCAAGGGCGGCTCGCACCCTACAGCACGAAGCGCCCGCGAGCCTTGCCGCAACGCGCGAGCGGCCCCTTCGACCGCGTCGCTTACGCCGCCGCCCACGTCGTCGCCGACCCGGCTGCCGACAACGATCCTTGGCTCGATACCGCCCTCGACTGGGATGCTACGATCGCCTACCGCCGCCATCTCTGGGGCCTCGGCCTCGGCGTGGCGGATGCCATGGACACCGCCCAGCGCGGAATGGGGCTCGATTGGCGCACCTCGCTCGAGCTCATCCACTACTCGGTCGAGGCGGCGAAGGAGGTACCGGGTGCGCTCCTCTTCTGCGGTGCGGGTACCGATCATCTCGCTCCCGGCGCTTCGCTCGACGCCGTCGTGCGTGCCTACGAAGAACAGATCGCCGCGATCGAGAAGCTCGGCGGGCGCATCATCCTGATGGCGAGCCGGGCCCTTGCCGCCGCCGCGCGCGGACCCGAGGATTACGCCAAGGTCTACGACCGCATTCTCGCCCAGCTCAGGGAGAAGGCGATGATCCACTGGCTCGGCGACATGTTCGATCCGGCCCTCGCCGGCTATTGGGGGACCAAGGACCTCGACCGGGCGAGCGAGACCGCCCTCGACGTGATCGCGCGCAACGCCGCCAAGGTGGACGGCATCAAGATCTCGCTTCTCGACAAGGAGCGCGAGATCGCCATGCGGCGCCGCCTGCCGCCGGGCGTGCGCATGTACACGGGCGACGACTTCAACTATCCCGAGCTCATCGCGGGCGACGGGACGCATCACTCGGATGCGCTTCTCGGCATCTTCGATGCGATCGCCCCGGCCGCCTCGGCGGCCCTTTCGGCCTTGGCCCGCGGCAGCGACAACGAGTTCCACGACATCCTGGCCCCCACGGTGCCGCTCTCGCGCCACATCTTCAAGGCGCCGACCCGCTTCTACAAGACCGGGGTCGTCTTCATGGCCTATCTCAACGGCCACCAGCGCCACTTCGTCATGGTCGGCGGGCAGCAGAGCGCGCGCTCGATCGTGCATCTGGCCGAGCTCTTCCGCTTGGCCGATGCGGCCGGCCTCCTGGCCGACCCCGAGCTGGCGCGGCACCGCATGGCGGCCGTGCTCGCGACCCACGGTATTGACGCCTGATGCGCGATCTCTCCCAGGACAACCGCTTGCTCTCGATCAACATCGCCACGGTCCGGGAGCAGTGGGATTTGCGCCAGGCGATCGAGGGGATCGCGCGCGCCGGCATTCCGGCCCTCTCGGTGTGGCGCGACAAGCTCGAGGCGTTGGGTCTTGCGGCGGCGACGAAGCTTATCAAGAGGCACGGGCTCGCCGTCACCGGACTTTGCCGCGGCGGGATGTTCACGCGAGCAGGCAACGACGGACGCACTGAGACGCTCGCGGACAACCGCCGCGCGATCGATGAGGCCGCCGCGCTCGAGGCCGCCTGCCTCGTGCTCATCGCGGGCGGGCTCGCGCCCGGCTCGCGCGACATCGGCGAGGCGCGGCGGATCGTGCGCGACGGCTTGGCCGAGCTCCTGCCCTACGCGCGGGCGGCCGGGGTCCCGCTCGCGATCGAGCCGCTCCATCCCATGTATGCAGCCGACCGCGCCTGCATCAACACCCTCGCCGAGGCCAACGACCTCTGCGACGTCCTGGGCGAGGGGATCGGCATCGCGGTCGACGTCTATCACGTCTGGTGGGACCCGAACTTGGCTCAAGAGATCGCGCGCGCCGGCCGGCAGCGCCGCATCCTGGGCTTTCATATCTGCGACTGGCTCGTGCCCACGACCGATCTCCTCCTCGACCGCGGCATGATGGGGGACGGCGTCATCGACATCCCGGCGATCCGCGCCCTCGTCGAGGCCGCGGGCTACGACGGCTTCTGCGAGGTCGAGATCTTCTCCAAGAGCAACTGGTGGAAGCGGCCCGCCGAAGAAGTGCTGGCCACGGCCGTCGCGCGCTACCGCACGGTGTGCTGAGTCCCCATCCTTCGAGACGCGTCGCAAGTGCGATGCTCTTCAGGATGAGGACACTTTGGTTGGGGTTTCACCTCGTCCTTCGAGACGCTGCCTGCGGCGGCTCCTCAGAATGAGGGGAAACCGGCCCGCTATTCCGCCCTCGTTCCCGCTTGGCAGCGGCACAGTCAAGTTGTACCATAAGGCCTCTATACTACCGGCCGTAGGTTCGCGGCTGGCGAGGGGGTCATGCGGACGATTATACGCCTAACCTCTGTGATGGTTGCAGCGCTCCTGGGTGCGGCCGCCTACGCGCAGTCGCCGGATCAGTGTCCGGCAGGCCCCTCGGCGGCGGCCCTGCCCAAAGCCTGCACGACGCCATTGAGTGCCGAACACCTCGACGGTGTCGCCGCCTTCCTCTGGGCCGGCTGCCAGCAGCTCTGCCGCTGGCCGCATGACGCCGCGATCCGCCAGACCGGGCCCAAGAAGGACGGCAGCGGCTCGGTGCACGGCTACGTCTCAAACTTCTATGCGCCGAGCGTCTACGACTGGCTCAAGCGCGGCCGGCCGGCAGGCGGCATCCCCGACGGTGCCATGATCGTCAAGCAGATGTACAACACCGACGCCAACAACAACCCCACGACCGTCTCCGGCTGGACCATCATCGTCAAGGACAAGGCCGCCTCCTTCGACGGTTGGAACTGGGGTTATGTCGACGTCGACCCGAAGAACGGCTGGAGCGGGCGCTTCTTCGATCCCAACTGCGTCGCCTGCCACGGCTCCGCCGACGGGCGCGAGTTGACCTACGCAGCCCTCGATCACGTCGGAGCGGGCCAGTTGCCGACGGCCGCATCGCCGGCCGCACCGGCCGCCGCCGCACCGGCGGCTGCCGCACCCGCAGCGCACGAGCCGCACGCAGCCCTCTTCCACGAGGAGCTCGAGCGCCGCAGCCGGAGGGCGGCAAGGGCCGAAGTCGAGACCATCCCCGATCAGGACTCCGGCATCATCATCGTCCCCACCGAGGGGCCGACCGGCTTCGTCACCTCGGACGTCTGCAGCGGCTGCCACGACGCGAGCAATCTCGCCTTCGACGTGCGCCCGAACATGGCGATCCCGGCCGACCCGCCGATCGACCCCAAGGCCCCCCAGCCGCAGCTCCTCAACCTCTCGCCTTTCGCCGAGTGGGGCGGGTCGATGATGGCGCTTTCCGGCCGCGACCCGGTGTTCCAGGCTCAGCTCGAGTCCGAGAAGGTGCTGCATCCCGAGCTCGCCGATTTCATCGACGACACCTGCTATTCCTGCCACGGCGCCATGGGCCAGCGGCAGCTGCATCAGGACAAAGGCCTGGCCGTGTTCTTCACCCACGCGATGTTCATGTCGGATAAGGGTAACGAGGCGAAATACGGCGGGCTCGGGCGCGACGGTATATCGTGCGAGGTCTGCCACCGCATGGTGCCGGAGGGCATGGACTATACCGGCAAGTTCAACGTCGGCACGGCGCGGCTCATCTTCGGCCCCGACGACAAGCCCGCCGACTTCGCGATGAAGAACGCCGTCGGCATGACGCCGCAAAAGGCCGACCTCATCCGCGATCCGCGCCTCTGCGGCACCTGCCACGTGGTGGAGACGGCGATCCTGGCACCCAACAAGAAATACACGGTCGCGGAGGCCGAGCAGGCGCCGAAGTCGCACGAGCAGAGCACCTATTTCGAATGGCTGAACAGCGCTTACCGCACCGGCGTGCCCGAGGGGGAGGGTGCCGCACCGAAGCGCTGCCAGGATTGCCACATGCCGCAGGCGGCGGCAGCAGGGGGGGCGCCGCTTGTCACCAAGATCGCCAATATCGAGGACGAGACCTACAAAAATCCCGACGGCAAGCCCTTCCTCAATACGGCCCCGCTTGCCGACATCACGCTTGAGCCCCGGCAGCCCTTCTCGCGCCATACCTTCGTCGGCGACAACGTCTTCGTGATGGAGATGTTCCGGCAGTTCCCCCAAATCCTCGGCATCCGCACCTCCGACCGCAATCTCGACTACGACGATTTCAACTGGATCGACAGCCTCAAGCTCACCATTCGCGAGGCGGCCCTCCAGGCGGCGAGTGCCACCGCCCGGCTCGGAATCGGCCGGCTCGTCCGTGCCGGCGACGGGGCGCTCGAGGCACCGGTCACCGTGCGCAACCTCGCCGGCCACAAATTTCCCTCCGGTGTGGGTTTCCGCCGCGCCTTCATCGAGTTCGTCGCCTACGACGCGATGGGTGGGGTCGTGTGGAGCTCGGGCCGCAGCTCGGATGCGGGCGTGCTGCTCGACGGCAAGGGGAAGCCCCTGCCGACCGAGTTCAGCGACACCGTGTTCGAGCCCCACCACGAGATCGTGGACAGCGACAGCCAGACGCAGATCTACGAGGAGCGCATCCGCGACACCAGCGCCCCCGGTGCGAAGCTTACCACCAGCTTCCTCGCCCTTGCCGATGTGGTGAAGGACAACCGCCTGATGCCGAAAGGCTGGCGCGAGGACGGCCCGAATGCTGATGCCACCATGCCGGTCGGTGTGGAGGAGGGGGCCAATCCCGGCTACTACGACGGCAGCGGCAGCGATAGGATCGTCTATCGCGTGCCCGCGGCACTTGCCGATGGCGTGGCCTCCGTCAAGGCGACGCTCTATTCCCAGACCATTCCGCCCTACTATCTCGCCGAGCGCGAGCGCGTCGGCGGCAAGCGGCCCGCGACCGAGCGGCTCAAGGATCTCGCGGGCTGGATCAAATACCAGGACACGCCCGCGGCCGGCTGGAAGCTGCCGATCGCAAGTGCGGAGAGGGCCGTGGGGCGCTAGGTTTGGGGTTCACGCTCGAGCGCAATTGCCGCGCCGACTCACGATATCGGGAGAGCACTCGTCATTGCGAGGCGCCCGCAGGGCGCCGAAGCAATCCAGGGCAGCTTTTGCACCAAAGTACCTGGATCGCTTCGCTGCGCTCGCAATGACGGTAATCTACGGCCGGGATGATCTTCCGAAGAGTCCCCTCCTACTGCGCCGCCTGCTTGCGCCAGTTCTCGAGCGGGATCATCGCGTCGAGGTCGGGCTCGAGGGCGACGCCGTAGCCCGGGCACTCGAGCGAGCCGAGCTTCAGCATCCCGCCGTGCACGGCGAGCGCTACCCCACTGTCCTGGCGCTCATAGAGATCGCCATGCCGCAGGACGGCCTGCTCGCGCTCGCGCTCGGAGCAATGATCGAGGCCGTGCACGTAATGATGGCCGTTGCGTTCGACGTGCTCGATACCGAGCAGGCGCACGGTGGCCAGGTCCTGCTGCAGCGGCACGATCGGCAGGTTGGTCAGGTCCTCGGCACTCATGAAGACGCTTCCGCCCTTGGCGCGCAGCGCCTCGACGAGCGTGCGGTTGAGGAAGGACTTGATGACGCCCTTGCAGTTCTTGGTCGAGACGCCGGCGTAGCCGAGGGCGAGGGCCTGCTTGAACGAGTCCGGATCGTCGTCGCTCTCGTCGATGATCACGGGGAGCTTTTGGCCGAAGGCGGCGATGCCCGCCGCCGCGGTGCGGTCGAGGGCCGCGCGCCGCGGCAGGGGCTGCTCGAGGAAGAGGAGCGAGGCGCGCAGGCGCGCGAGCTTGGGACTCTTGCCGATGTAGGCCCAGAGCTTCTCGAGGGCGTCGACACTCTTGTACTGCTCGTTGCCGTCGAGGCTCGCGTGGTAGGGTTCGGCGATGAGGGGGTCGAGCACGATCGCGATCGACTCGAGACGGAGGAGGTCGGCGAGCACGTCGCCGCCGAGCTTGAGCTTGAAATAGCGCAGGCCCTGTTGGCGCACGTAGTCGGCGAGCGCGCGCGGCAATCCGTCGTCGGGACCGGCGTCGCGGAGCTCGGCGTCGCTGAGCGGATCGAGCATGCCGACGGTGTGGCGCAACGCTATCGTCGCTGCCGGCTGAGCCGCGAGCCAGCTGCGCAGGTGCTCCGGAGTAGTCTCGGCGTGGATTTCCTCGGGGACGAGCCCGAGGGCGTCCTCGAGCAGGAGGGCTCGCAAGCTGGCGCCGTGGCGGCGGCCGAGGGCATCGATAGCGGCGCGCTCGAAGAGGGCCGAGCCGAAAGCGCCCGTGAGCTTGTTGAGCCCCGCGGCTGCGGCACGGCGCTGGCATTCGGGATAGGCCTCGCGCCAGAGGGCGAAGAGCGAGGGAGCGGTCCCCGCAGCACTATAGACCGCCGCCGCGATCTCGGCCGAGCGGAGGAGATCGTCGATATTGCGCTCGGCACTCTTCGCCGGGTCCTTGTCGAACCATTTGGGCACGAGATTGTCGCCGGCATAGCCGGTCGAAAGCGCCGCGCCGCACTGGACCTCGACCGCGACATGCAGCAGGGGGAAGGCGGTCACCGTCTCGGTGCCGAAGCGGAAAGGGAGCCGCGTGCGGACCTCGCGCAGAAAGAAGCGCGCGCCTAGGACCGAGAGGCTCAACGGCACGGACCGCGCCTCCGCCGCAACGCCACCGCACGCCCGCACCCGCCGCGATCGCCCATGCGGTAGGCTCCGCAGGCTTGCCGCACTCGCCCCATTCGCTTCCTCCCCTTCCTTGTCCTGCCACGGCTATCATATATACGCCTCCCCTACCAAGGGGAGAGACATCGTGCGCTGCCGTGCCTGCTGCTATAGTGCATCGCATCGTCAAAGGAGTGCCGGCGTTCAGCTTCGGCACCCCGAGGGGAGGAGACATGACTTCGCCTATCGCGCGCGTCCTCGTCGTCGGTGCCGGCACCATGGGCCGCGGCGTCGCCAAGTCCTTTGCGGAGAGCGGCTTCGAGACCGCGGTGTGGAGCCGCCGCGGGAACGCGGTGCCCGGCTTGCCGCAAGGTGTAAAGGCGAGTGCCGAGCTGCCGGCAGAAGCGCCCGACCTCGTCGTCGAGAACGTGCCCGAGGACGTCGCGGTCAAGCAGCAAGTATATCGCGCCCTCGAGGCCGCCTATCCGCCCGCCGTCATCATCGCGACCAATACCTCGGGCCTCTCGCTCGACGAGCTCGCGAGCACCTTGGCACACCCGGAGCGCTTCCTCGGGGCCCACTACTTCCAGCCGGCCGACGTCTTTCCCATGGTCGAAGTCATCGCGGGCTCGGCGACGGCACCCGAGGTCGTGGCACGCACGGCGGAAGCGATGCGGCGGACCGGCAAGGAGCCCATCCTCGTGCGCAAGCCCGTCGAAGGCTATCTCATCAACCGCCTCCAGCATGCGCTCCTCAACGAGGCCTATCACCTGATCGAGATGGGGGCTGCCACGCCCAAGGAGATCGACGACATCGCCAAACGCCTTCTCGGCCCGCGCATGTGCGTGACCGGCGTCATCGAGCAGAAAGACATCAGCGGGCTCAAGATCCACGCGACCGCCCAGGCAGCCCTCGTGCCCAAGCTCGCGCATACGGGCAAGCCCGTGCGCTTCGTCCAGGACATGGTCGGCCGCGGCGAGACGGGACTTGGCTCCGGCCTCGGCTTCTACGACTGGCGCGAATGCGACGCCGCCGCGGTTGCGGCCCAGGCGAGCGAGCGTTTGAAGCGTGTGCTCGCCGTCCTCGCCCGCGAGCTCGGCCCGGACCGCGCCCGTACGCGTCCCAAGGGGCGCGCGCACGGCGCGTCCGCCTCGTCTTCCTGAGGCGAACCGCCCATGGCCGAATTCCATGTCGCGGTCGGCGAGAGGGTCGCTTTCTCCAAGACCGTGAGCGAGAGCGACGTCTATCTCTTCGCCGGCATCACCGGCGACTTCGCCGGCAATCACGTGAACGAGGAATACATGAAGCGCTCCGCCTACGGCGGACGCATCGCGCATGGAGCGCTGCTCGTCGGCTACATGTCGACGACCTCGACCATGATGTGCGCCAAGAGCGTTGCGCGCGGGATCGCCGAGACGCCGGTCTCGCTCGGCTACGACCGGGTGCGCTTCCTGAAGGGCGTCAAGCTCGGCGATACGGTCACGGTCGCCTACACGATCGCCGAGATCGATCCGGCGCGGCGGCGCTCGCGCGCCAAGATCGAGGTCACCAACCAGCACGGCGAGCTCTGTGCGGTCGCCGAGCACCTTCTCAAGTGGGTGGATAACGCTACATAGCGCGCGGTCCGATCATGCGGGAGCGCTCTCCTTGCCGTCGCCCCCGCGGAAGCGGGGGCCATGGATGCCCGCTTCCGCGGGCATGACGAATTGGGGAATTGGTAGGCGAGCTCTCGCGTCCCTCCCGACATTTGCCTTTAAATCGATCTAAACCGCGGCTAGATTGGAGCCTCAACGATAAATTCGGGAGGAAGGCAATGTCATTCAGCGGATCGGGTTGGGTCAATCGGCGCGAGCTTCTGAAGCTCATGGGTCTTGGCGGCGGGGCAGCACTCGCCGCGGGCCTGCCGGGCCGCGTCTTCGCCCAGGCGCACAAGACGACCCTCGTCATCGGCATCGACATCAGCGACACGATCACCCTCGATCCCGCGCGCATCGCCCAATATACCTCGCCCATGACCGCCGAGGCCGCCTACGACACCCTCGTCACCATGACGGCCGGCGACTACATCAACCTGAAGCCCGAGCTTGCGACCAAGTGGGGGCGTACCCCCGACGGCAAGGGCTGGCGCTTCAGCTTGCGCGACGGCGTCAAGTTCGCGAGCGGCAATGCGATGACGATCGAGGACGTCAAGTGGTCGTTCGACCGCGTGATCAACCTCCAGGACCAGCCCGCGCAGTACATCGCCCACGTCGATCGGGTCGAGATCGTCGATCCCCATACCCTCGACATCCTGCTCAAGCAGCCCGATCAGCCGCTCCTCACCATCATCGCGGCCCCCGAGTTCGTCGTCCTCGAGAAGAAGCTCGTCGAGGCGCACGGCGGGACCGCCGGCCCCAATGCCAAGACGGACGACAAGGCGACTCCGTGGCTCAACGCGAATTCGGCCGGCACCGGGGCCTATCGCCTCACGGCGTGGGAGAGGAACGCCCAAATCCAGCTCGTGGCCAACCCGCACTCCTGGCGCGGCGCCCCGCCCTTCGAGCGGATCGTGATCCGCCACTTCAGCGACAGTGCCGCCCAGCTCTTAGCACTCCGCCGCGGCGACGTGGACGCCGCCTTCAACCTCATCCCCGAGCAGATCGCGACACTCAAGAGCGAGGCCGACGTGCGCGTGGACCGCCTCACCAGCCTCGACTTCGTCTATATGGCCTTGACCCAGGAGCCCGAGTTCAACAAGGCCCTCGCGGTCAAGGAGGCGCGCCAGGCGATCGGCTACGCCATCGACTACGACGGGATCAAGAACTCGCTCCTCGGCGGGGCCGCGGTGCGGCCGGCGCACTTCCTCCCCATCGGCACGAGCGGCTCGACGGAGGAGATTGCGCGCGCGATCGGCTTCCGCGAGGACCTGGCGCATGCCAAGGCGCTCCTCGCCAAGGCCGGCTTGCCCGACGGCTTCGAGTTCGAGATCGCCTACGGCAACGCCGACATCGCCGGGGTCTCCTACCAGCTCCTCGGCCAGAAGATCCAGTCGGACCTGGCGCGGGTCGGCATCAAGGCGACCCTCAATCCGATGGACCAGGTCAACCTGCGCACCCAGTACACGACCGGCAAGTCGCGCGGCGGTGTCCTCACCTTCTGGAACCCGCCCGCGGTCGAGAGCGAGCTCTGGGCCGCGGCCGTCGTCGAACGCGTGGCCAAGCGCGTGCACTGGACCCCGCCCGAGGCCGTGGTCAAGCTCGTGCACCAGGCGGCCGCCGAGGCCGACGCCAAGAAGCAGGCGGAGCTCTGGGTCGAGTGGCAGAAGCTGGCGGTCGACCAGGCCAACCACTTCGTCCTCTTCCAGCCCATCTACCAGATCGGCGTGCGCAAGACGATCGGCAAGTTCCCGCTCACCGCCGCGGGCTGGCAGCTCGACATGTACGGCGTCACGCCGGCGTGAGGCGGGTTTGCTGAAATCCCCTCTCCCGTTTGCGGGAGAGGGGCATATCGCAAATTCAGAACCCGTAGAGCTCGGCCGGATTGTCGACGAGGATGCGCCGGCGCGTTGCCGCGTCGGGGGCC
>DATJAC010000113.1:0-4711 GCA_035516655.1 Alphaproteobacteria bacterium
GACGAGCTACATCGAGGCCTGTGCCAAGGCTTCCGTCTTGGCCTTGATGGCCGCTTCGTCCTCGCCCGAGGTGACGCCGCGCAGCTCCGCGATGGCGCTCTCGATCGCACTCTTCTCCGCGGCCGAGACCTTCTCGCCGAACTCCTTCAGGCTGCGCTCGGTCGAGTGGATGAGCGCTTCCGCATGGTTCCTCGCCTCGACCAGCCCGCGGCGCTTCTTGTCCTCGCTCGCGTGCTGCTCGGCATCCTTGACCATCTTCTGGATGTCGCCCTCGGAGAGGCCACCCGAGGCCTGAATGCGGATGGCCTGCTCCTTGCTGGTCGCCTTGTCCTTGGCCGAGACGTTGACGATGCCGTTGGCGTCGATGTCGAAGGTGACCTCGACCTGGGGCATGCCGCGCGGCGACGGCGGAATGCCGACGAGGTCGAACTGGCCAAGCAGCTTGTTGTCCGACGCCATCTCGCGCTCGCCCTGGAAGACGCGGATGGTGACCGCGGTCTGATTGTCCTCGGCCGTCGAGAACACCTGGCTCTTGCGCGCGGGGATGGTGGTGTTGCGGTCGATGAGCCGCGTGAACACTCCGCCCAAGGTCTCGATGCCGAGCGAGAGCGGTGTCACGTCGAGGAGGAGGACGTCCTTGACCTCGCCCTTGAGCACGCCGGCCTGGATCGCCGCCCCCACGGCCACCACCTCGTCCGGGTTGACGCCGCGGTGCGGCTCGCGCCCGAAGAAGTTCTTGACCGTCTCGATCACCTTCGGCATGCGCGTCATGCCGCCGACCAGCACCACCTCGTGGATCTCGGACGCCTTGAGCCCGGCGTCGCGCAAGGCCGCCTTGCAGGGCTCGATGGTGCGCTCGATGAGCTCCTCGACGAGGGCCTCGAGCTTGGCGCGCGTGATCTTGATGTTGAGGTGCTTGGGCCCGGCCTGGTCCGCCGTGATGAAGGGCAGGTTGACCTCGGTCTGCATCGAGGAGCTGAGCTCGATCTTGGCCTTCTCCGCCGCCTCCTTGAGGCGCTGGAGGGCGAGCCGGTCCTTGCGCAGGTCGATGCCCTGCTCCTTTTTGAACTCGTCGGCGAGGTAATCGATGATGCGCTTGTCGAAGTCCTCGCCACCCAGGAAGGTGTCGCCGTTCGTCGACTTCACCTCGAACACGCCCTCGCCGATCTCGAGCACCGAGATGTCGAATGTGCCCCCGCCCAGGTCATAGACCGCGATGGTGCCCGCACCCTGCTTCTCGAGGCCGTAGGCGAGCGCTGCCGCCGTCGGCTCGTTGATGATGCGCAGGACCTCGAGACCGGCGATGCGGCCCGCGTCCTTGGTCGCCTGGCGCTGGGAATCGTTGAAGTAGGCCGGCACGGTGATGACCGCCTGCTCGACCTTCTCGCCGAGATAGGACTCCGCCGTCTCCTTCATCTTCTGCAGGATGAAGGCGCTGATCTGGCTCGGCGAGAATTTCTTGCCGCGCGAATCGACCCATGCGTCGCCGTTGTCGCCCTTGATGATGCGGTAGGGCACCAGGCCCTTGTCCTTCTCCACCATCGGATCTTCGTAGCGCCGCCCGATCAGGCGCTTGATGGCAAAGAAGGTGTTCTCAGGATTGGTGACCGCCTGGCGCTTCGCCGCCTGGCCGACCAGACGCTCCTCGCCCTCGGTGAAGGCGACGATCGAGGGCGTGGTCCGCGTGCCCTCGCTGTTCTCGATGACCTTGGCCTCCTTGCCCTCCATGACGGCGACACAGGAGTTGGTCGTGCCGAGATCGATGCCGATGACTTTGGCCATGATTCCCACCTCTTGCGGCGGACCCCCCGGGCCTGCACCAGCGCCCGTCAAGTCCCCGGTTTTCCTAAGCTTCGCGGGCTTCGACCCTCGGGCCAAGCCCGCGCACACATATAGGGAGGAAAGGGCTTTGCTACAAGGCGGTGACGATCCGAAACGGGCGAATCCTCCCCCCGAACGCGCCTCAGCCCGGCGTCTCGCCGCCCTTCCCGCGCTCCTCGCCCGCGTCGTTGGCGGCGGGTGCCTTGGCGACCGCGACCATGGCGGGGCGCAAGAGGCGGTCGTGGATGACGTAGCCCGGGGCCAGCACCTGGACGACGGTGCCGGGGGGCTGGTCCGCCGTCGCCACCTCGAAGAGGGCCTGGTGGAAATTATGGTCGAAGGGAGCGCCCAGGGGCTCGATCCGCTGGATGCCGTGGCGCTCGAAGATCGCCAGCATCTCGCGCTCGACCAGCTCCACCCCCTCGGCGAGCCGCTCGAGGAGCGCATCGCCCTGGCGCCCCTCGGCGGGGATGGCATCAAGGGCGCGGCGCAGATTGTCGGGGGCGGCAAGGAGGTCCTTGGCGAGCTTGGAGACGGCGTATTTGGCGGTGTCCTCGGCCTCCTTGCGCATGCGCCGGCGCGTGTTCTCGGTCTCGGCGAGGGCGCGCAGGAGCTGATCCTTGAGCTCGGCACTCTTGGCCTCGAGATAGGCGATGCGCTCTGCCGGCGTCTCTACCTCCGCAGCAGCTTCGGGCGCAGCCTCGCCCTCGGGCCCGGCCGGCTGCTCGGCGGCGGGCTCCTCGGGCTCCTGCTCTTGCGTCCATTCGTTCGATTCGGCCATGTCGCTCAATTCCTTGCACGAGCTCTTTCGGCTCAGCCGAGCATGCGCCCGATCACCTTGGCGGTATAGTCGACCATGGGGATGATGCGGGCGTAATTGATGCGCGTCGGGCCGATCACGCCGATGGCACCCACGATCTTCTCGCGGCTGTTGCCGAAGGGGGCGATGATCATCGAGCAGCCCGCGTGCGCGAAGAGATTGTTCTCCGCCCCGATGAAGATCTGGACCCCCTCGGCGACCCCCGCCGCCTCGATCAGGCGCAAGAGGCTGTCCTTGGTCTCGAGCACGGCAAAGAGCTCGCGGATGCGCTCCAGATCCTCGACCGCGCGCACGTCGCCGAGCAGGTTCGACTGGCCGCGCACGATGAGCACGCCGGCCGAGCCCTCGCCCGCGGGCACCACCAGGCCGGCCTCGACCACCTTGCGGGTGAGCTCGTCGAGCTCCGCACGGCGCGCCTCGAGCTCGGCCAGGACCAGCTTGCGCGCCTCCTCGAGCGTGCGGCCGGCGAGCTTCGCGTTGAGGTAATTGCCCGCCTGCACCAAGGCCGACGCCGGCAGGCCCGGCGGGACATCGATGATGCGGTTCTCGACCAGGCCGTCCTCGCTCACCAGCACGACGAGCGCGCGGCCGTTGCCGAGATTGACGAACTCGGCGTGCTTGAGCGGGCTCTCCACCTTGGGGGCGACGACGAGACCGGCGCAATGGGAAAGCCCCGAGAGCGTCTCGGTCGCCTCCTCGAGGGCTTGGGCGAGGCTGCGGCCGGCCGCCTTGCACTGGCTCTCGATGCGGCGCCGCTCCTCCTCGCCGAGCCCGCCGATCTCGAGCAGGCCATGCACGAAGAGGCGCAAGCCGGCGTCGGTCGGCAGCCGTCCCGCCGAAGTGTGGGGCGCGTAAAGCAGGCCCGACTCCTCGAGATCCGCCATCACGTTGCGGATCGTCGCGGGCGAGAGCGTGATGCCGCGCTGGCGCGACAGCGTGCGCGAGCCGACGGGCTCGCCGGTCTCGAGATAGCCGTCGATGATGCGCCGCAGGATTTCGCGCGCGCGCTCGTTCAGGGGCATGTCCGTGCTTTGGGTCGCCTGCATGTGCTGCTTTGCCGCCGAGGCCGGGGGCTGCCCTTGGCAGAGCTTGCCTCAGCACCTCGCAAAGGATCGATCGCTGTCGGCCTGGAATGTAGTGAGCGCCCCCCCGAGCGTCAACGGCAGCCCGGCCGCAGCGACGGCTCGGCCGCAGCGGCGGACCGGCCGCGCCGGCGGCCCGGCCGCGCCGGCGGCCCGGCCGCGCCGGCGCATCACAGTGCCGGTGGACAGGGCAGGGCGTGCGACGATAGTTTAGCTGCCGTCTCCCCTTTGCCAGGACCCGCCCATGCGCCCCTCCGGCCGCGCCCCCGATCAGCTTCGCACCATCAGCCTCGAGCCGCGCTTCAACAAATACGCCGAGGGCTCCTGCCTCGCCCGTTTCGGCGACACCCACGTGCTGTGCACCGCCTCGGTCGAGGAGCGCGTGCCGCCGCATCTGCGCAACAGCGGCACGGGCTGGATCACCGCCGAGTACGGCATGCTGCCGCGCGCCACCGGCACGCGCAGCGATCGCGAGGCCGCGCGCGGCCGGCAGAGCGGGCGCACCATGGAGATCCAGCGCCTCATCGGCCGCGCCTTGCGCGCGGTGACCGACCTCGCCGGCTTCGGCGAGCGCTCGATCAGGATCGATTGCGACGTGCTGCAGGCCGACGGCGGCACCCGCACGGCCGCGATCACGGGGAGCTACGTCGCCTACCACCTCGCCTTCCAGCACCTGATCAAGACCGGCCTCTTGGACCGGGTGCCGATCACCGACCAGGTGGCCGCCGTCTCCTGCGGCCTCTTCAAGGGCAAGCCCGTGCTCGACCTCGATTATGCCGAGGACAGCAACGCCGAGGCGGACGTCAACTTCGTGCTGACCGCGGCGGGGCGCATCGTCGAGGTCCAGGCCACGGCCGAGAAGCATCCCTTCGAGGCGCAAACCTTTACCGCCCTCCTCGCCCTCGCCGAGAAGGGCGTCGCCGAGCTGGCGCGGCACCAGCGCGTCGCCCTCGGGCTCGCCACGGCTCCGCCCAAGACCGCGCCCTAG
>DATJAC010000114.1:0-3647 GCA_035516655.1 Alphaproteobacteria bacterium
TCGGATTCAGCTCTAGCGTGGATCCTCAGCGGTTCGAGCGTCACCCCCACCCATCGGCCGTCCGTTAAGGAGCGGCCGATGGGTGGGGGTTTCTCAAGCGCCGATGGTTTCGAAGAGGACGAGGCGCACCCGGCACTCACATCGCCGCTCAGGCCTGCTTCGCCTCGATGAGGCCGCGGCGCACCGTGCGGGTGCGGGTGAACCAGTCCTCGAGCTTGTCGCCCTGCGCGTAGCGCACCATGCGCTGAAGGGCGGTCAGGTCCTCGCTGAAGCGGCCGAGCATCTCGAGCACCGCCTCGCGGTTGTCGAGGAAGACGTCGCGCCACATCACCGGGTCCGAGGCGGCGATGCGCGTGAAGTCGCGGAAGCCGCCCGCCGCGAACTTGATCACCTCGGTGTTGGTCAGCTCCTCGAGGTGCGTGGCCGTGCCGACGATGCAGTAGGCGATCAGGTGCGGCAGGTGCGAGGTGATGGCAAGCACGATGTCGTGGTGCTTGGCGTTCATGCGCTCGATGTTCATGCCGGCACGGCGCCAGAACTGGGCGAGCCGCTCGATCGCCGCCTCGTCGGTGCCGGCGGGTGGGGTCAGGATGCACCAGCGCCCGTCGAAGAGCTCGGGGAAGCCCGCCTCGGGGCCCGAATGCTCGGTACCTGCGACCGGATGGCCGGGCACGAAATGCACGCCCGCCGGCACGTGGGGGGCCACGTGGGCGATCGCCTGCTCCTTGACCGAGCCCACGTCGGTGAGGATGGCCCCTTTCCGGAGATGGGGTGCGATCGCCTCGGCAAGTGCTGCGTAGGTGCCGAGCGGAGAGCACAGCATGACGAGGTCGGCCCCGGCGACACAGTCTTCGGCGCGCGCGTAGGCTTCATCGACGATGCCGAGGGCGAGGGCCGTCTTGCGGCTGCGCTCGCTCTTGGCACAGCACACGATGCTCCGCGCCAACCCGTCGCGCTTCACCCGGCGTGCCACCGACGAGCCGATGAGCCCGATGCCGATGAGGGCCACGCGCTCGAAGAGCGGTCCGTCCGCCATGGCTCAAGCGCCCATGAACTCGGCGAGGGTGGAGACGAGGAAGCGCATGTCCTCCTCGGTGCCGACGGTGATGCGCAGGCTATGGGGCAGCTTGTAGGCCCCCATCTTGCGCGGGATGATGCCGTGCCGGGCGAGGAAATCGTTGGCCGCGTCGGCGTTGCGCTTGCCTTCGGGGAAGCGCACCAGCACGAAATTGCCGACCGAGGGTGCGACCGCGAGCCCGATGCGCTCGAGCTCGGCCGTCACCCAAGGCAGCCAGATGTCGTTGCTGGTGCGCGCCGCGTCCACGTGCGCGATGTCGTCGAGCGCGGCAAGGGCGGCTGTTTGCGCCAGCGCCGTCACGTTGAAGGGATTGCGCAGCCGGTTGAGCGCATCGGCGACCGCGGGGGGACAATAGGCCCAGCCGAAGCGCAGGCCCGCGAGCCCGTAGATTTTCGAGAAGGTGCGCGTCATCACCACGTTGTCGTGGGCCGTTACGAGCTCGGCCCCGGCACTGTAGTCGTTGCGCGCGACGTATTCCGCGTAGGCCGCATCGATCACCAGCAGCACGTCCCTCGGGAGCCCCTCCACGAGACGCGCCACCTCGTCCTTGGCGAGATAGCTTCCCGTCGGATTGTTCGGATTGGCGAGGAAGACGATGCGCGTCCTCTTGCCGAGCTTGGCGAGGAGGGCGTCGACGTCGGTCTTGAGCCCCTTCTCGGCCGCGGCGACCGGCGTCGCCCCCACCCCATGGGTCGAGATCGGGTACATGAGGAAGCCGTATTCGCTGTAGAGCACCTCGTCTCCCGGCCCCGCGTAGGCGCGCGCAATCAGGCTGATGAGCTCGTCCGAGCCGGCGCCGCAGACGATGCGCGCGGGATCGAGGCCGTGGTGGCGCCCAAGCGCCGTCCTGATCGCCGCGCAGGTGCCGTCGGGATAGAGGTGCTGCTCCTTGGCCGAGGCCTGCAAGGCCGCGATCGCGCGCGGGCTCGGGCCGAGCGGGCTCTCGTTGGAGGAGAGCTTGATGACGCGCGCGACGCCGGCAACGTCCGACTCGCCCGGCTTGTAGGGCTCGATCTCGAGAATACCGGGCCTTGGCTTGAGTGCGTTCACGGCGCTCCGTCCCTCATGCGCTTGCCGATTTCCGTGCGGCCAATTCCTTCGCCTCGAAGGGCAGGGCGTAGCCGCCGATGCAGAAGAGGTGCGGGATGCGGCCCGCCATGGCACTCGCGAAGGCGGCGAGCCGCGCATCGTCCTTGGCGACGAAGCCGTCGAGCTCGACCAGGATGAGCCGGCGGCCGTCCTCGCCCTCGGTCCAGGGGGCCAGGAGGCGGGGCTCGAGCCCGGCCTTGTCGAGCTCGGCGCGCAGCCGCGCGCGGCTCAGCTCCTCGCCCACCTCGAAGACGACGTAGCTGCGGTCGCGCCCGGTCGGCTCGGCCATGATCGGGCCCACCACCAGGGCGGCGAGGCCTTCGCCGCGCGCGTTCCCGCTCGGCGCCATGGGCAGCCGTGCGATGACGAAGGGGACCCGCTCGCCCGCGCGCGCGAGGTGGCGCCACCAGGGGTCGGGATCCTCGTCGCGGATCGCCGGCAGCACGCCCAGGACCGCACTGCCCTCGCCGAGTGCCCGGATCACCTGGGCCGGTGTGGAGTAGGCGCTGAAGGCAGCACTGGTGCCGTAGTGGTCGCGCGCCAGGTCCCAATAGCCGGGCTCCTCCTTGGGCGCGAAGACCGCGACCGAGAAGGCGCCCTGCACGGCAAGCGGGGCGGCGATGATCTCACGCCAAAGCCGCACCAATGCCGGCTTGGGGAAGGGTCCGCGATGGCGCGCCAAGAGCCGGCGCAGCACGATCGCCTCGCGGCCCGGACGCAGGTAGGCGCCGGCCGCCCCCTTGGGCACGCCCTTGGCCGCGGCGACCTCGGAGAGGAGGGCCGCGCGCCGCATGATGAGATCGTGGATCGCGTCGTCGATCTTGTCGATCTCGCGGCGGAGATCCTCGAGTGAGCGGATGGCTTGCTGCATGTCCATGGGACCGGTCTCCGAGGGCGGCCTAGTCATAATGGCAGCGCTTTGCGAAAGCAAAGAAAACATTGACAGTTGGACCCCTTGGTCCCCATCTATCCCCCTCGCGCGGTAGTGCCGGGCGCGGCCCGCCGCGCGCCGGACGGACAGGCGAAATCGACGAGTGTGCTATGGTCCTACGCGAGGCAGTCTCCGAGAGTGCGGCACCCCCCGGCCCCGGCCTTTCCGTCGAGTTCGGCCGCGACCGGCCGTTCAAGCTCGACTCGGGTGCGGAGCTCGGCCCCTTCACCGTCGCCTATCAGACCTACGGCAAGCTCAACGCCGCCAAGTCGAACGCAGTCCTCGTCTGCCACGCGCTCTCGGGCGACCAATACGTCACCGGCGGCAATCCGCAGACCGGCCGCGAGGGCTGGTGGGAGCCCATGGTGGGCCCGGGGCTCACCATCGACACCGAGCGTTACTTCGTGCTCTGCGCCAACGTGCTGGGCGGCTGCATGGGCACGGCCGGACCCAAGGAGATCAATCCAGCGACGGGCGAGGTGTGGGGGCTCTCCTTTCCCGTGATCACGGTCGCGGACATGGTGCGCGCCCAGAAGCTGCTCATCGACC
>DATJAC010000115.1:0-8191 GCA_035516655.1 Alphaproteobacteria bacterium
ACCGAATCGCGCAGTCCGGCAGCGCATGGGTCTCACGTCATCCTTCGAGACGCCGCCTGCGGCGGCTCCTCAGGATGAAGTGAGACCCTCGACAGGGGGGCCTCATCCTGAGGAGCGGCGCGCTTGCGACGCGTCTCGAAGGATGAGGATTCAGCGAGACTGACCTTGTCTCAATTGGCGGGCGGCCGTCTCTCGCCGAGGGCTGCGGAGATCGCGGCCTGATAAGCGCCTTCCGGAGGCTCGTGGCGAACGAAAACGGCCTCGTTCATGGCCCGCAACATGTCGTCGTTGGGCGTCTGCAGCACCCGAATGACATCGCGGGCGGCACTCGCGCATTTTTCGTCGGCCAGCCTGTCGTGGGAGATGACCGCCCTCAGGGAGACCAGGAGCGTATTGCGGACGCGCTCGATCATCTCGGGCAGTCTGTCATCGCTCATTGCCGTCTCTCCATGGCATGGGCCGCAGGTCCAGGGTCATGCGGCGAGCTTCGACAGATAGGGCATCGCCTCGAAGACCAGCGTCCAGTATGCGGCCTGATCGAAATAATTGATCCGCCGCGGGTCGCGGTACATGGCAAGGACCGTTGCCGGAATCGCAAGCCGCCTTCCGGCGAGGCGGCCGAGAAAATGGCAGATCACCCAGTGGACCGTCATGTTGAGGACGGCCACGAAGGCGACGGTGCTGCGAATCGATCCGCGCAAACCCGGGTCGGCGTTTGCCAGCATGATCAAGGAACCGGTGAGCACGAGCGTTGCCGCAATGAAGAGGAGGTTGTTCCTCCGGCGGAGCGAGGTGCCGTCTTCCGCGGCGTTCCCGCGCAGGGCGAGGATCGCCTGTCTCGAATCGAGATAAATCGTCAGCAGGATCGCCGGCACGGCAACGTCCAGGAACATCTACGACGTCCGTCCCGTCCAGGCGGCGATGTCGGCCTGCTCGGCACAGTCCGAGCGCCGCTCGGGCTGCGGCGGCCGCGGCAGCGGGGCCACGCAGGCCGGCGGCAGCCCCTTGGGCTTGGGCGGCCAGGAGGTCGCCTGCGCCGCTCCGAGCGTGAACGTCGAGAGGGCGAGGGCTGCAAGCAGTGCCGCAAGGGCCGGGCGGCGCTTGTCGGCGCGAACTCGAGAGCGGCGGCGCATGGCGCGGGCGGCGAGGGAGCGCAGCGCCCTTCCGATCGCGACGAACGCCGCAAAAAACAGAATGAGCGCCAGCGTATCCGCAAGGCGCAAGAACATCAGGAACTGCCATGAGGACATGGCGCCCACCTGCCAATGAGTTTAAGTATGACCAGAACGGATAGCGCCGAGCGCCATAAAAAATCGATTTGGATTTGCGCCCTGCGGCGTAAAAATCGCGTAAAGAGCATCCGGCCTGCTCTTGCGCGGCGGAGCGGGGGCCGAGGAGAGATGGGCGATGAGCGAGAAGGACCCGGCCGATCGCTATCGCGCCAACCTGCAAGGCGAGGTCGACGGTGCGGCCCTCTACCGCGCCCTTTCGGAGGTCGAGGCCGACCCCCAGCTCGCCAAGGTCTACGGCCGGCTTGCCGCGGTCGAGGAGGCCCATGCCTCGTTCTGGCGCAAGCGCCTCGAAGCCCTGGGCAAGGCCCTGCCCCGGCTGCGTCCGGGCTTCCGCCCCCGAGCCCTCGCCTGGCTCGCGCGGCGCTTCGGTCCGGGCTTCATCCTGCCCACGCTCAACACGCTCGAGCATTTGGACAGCGGCCATTACGACGCCCAGCCGGAAGCCGTCTCGGGCGGGTTGCCGCAGGCCGAGCGCAGCCACGCGCGCATCCTTGAGGCGATCGCGGGGGACACTCCGGGTGCGATCACGGGGAGCACCTTGGCACGGCTCGAGGGACGGCATCGCGGCCTCGGCGGGAACGCGCTGCGCGCCGCGGTCCTCGGCGCCAGCGACGGGCTCCTTTCCAACTTGAGCCTGGTGATGGGCGTCGCCGGTGCCGCATTCAACCCCCATGCGGTGCTGATCACCGGGCTTGCGGGACTTCTCGCCGGGGCCTGCTCGATGGCGCTCGGCGAATGGCTCTCGGTCACGAGCTCGCGCGAATCCTACCAGCGCCAGATCGGCAAGGAGGCCGCCGAGCTCGCCGAGGTCCCCGAGGAGGAGAAGGAGGAGCTCATCCTCATCTATCAGGCGAAGGGGCTCGGCGAGGCGGAGGCGCGCGCCTTGGCCGAGCGGCTCATGGCCGACAAGTCGACGGCCCTCGACACGCTCGTGCGCGAGGAGCTCGGCATCGACCCGGACGAGCTCGGCGGCTCGGCCTGGACGGCGGGCGCCACGTCCTTCCTGCTCTTTGCCGCGGGTGCCATCTTCCCGGTCATCCCTTTCTTCTTCGCCGGCGGCGAGCGTGCCGTCGCCGCGAGCCTCGCCCTCTCCGGCATCGCGCTTTTCGCGATCGGCAGCGGCACCAGCCTCTTCACCGGCCGCAACGTTCTCCTCTCCGGCACGCGCCAATTGCTGGTCGGCCTGGCGGCTGCCGGCGTCACCTACGGCCTGGGCCGCCTCATCGGCACCGCAATTGGGGGATGAGTGCCGACGTGCTCCGGCCCATGACGGAAGACGCCGCGGCAAGGAGACCGCAATGTCGCTAGGCATCCGCGGCATCGATCACCCGGTCATCGCCATCCGCGACATGGCCCAGGGCCGCCGCACTTACGAGCGCCTCGGCTTCACCGTGCCGCCGCGCGGCAGCCACCTCGAATGGGGTACGGGCAACTGGTGCATCATGTTCGCGAGCGATTATCTCGAGCTGCGCGGCGTCGTGGATGCCGGCCGCTACCTCCACCATCTCGACGAGTTCCTGGCCGTCCGCGAGGGGCTGATGGGGGTTGCCTTCGACGTTGCCGACGCGGCGGCGAGCTTCGAGAAGGCGGTCGCCGCCGGGGTTGCCGCCATGGCTCCCCGCGAGCTGACCCGGCGCTTCGAGTTGGCGGAAGGCGATACGTTCCCGCGCTTCCGCCTCGTCTTTCTTGGCGAAGGAGCTGCACCCGGCCTGGCGGGTGCGCTCATGATCCAGCACATGACTCCGCAACTGCTGCGTCGGCCGGAGTGGCTCGAACATCCGAACGGCGCTGTCGCTGTCCAATCGCTCACGGCGGTCGTCCAGGCGCCCCGGAATGCCCGCGGAGCCTTCGAGCGCCTCTTCGGACACGTGGGCGGCGGCGTGCAGGGCGCCATCGCGGTCAGGCTCGAGCGCGATCAAGGGGTCGAGCTCGTCTCGCCGCCGGAGGCCGTGCGGCGCGGCCTGGCCCTGCCCGGCGTCAGTCCGCCCTACATGGCGGCGCTCGCCCTGCGCGTGCGCGATCTCGCGCGGACCGCAACCGTGCTGGCGAAAAACGGCGTCCCCTTCGAGCGTCCCGAACCGCGCAGGCTGCGCGTCGGCCCGGAGCAGAGCTGCGGCATCATCTGCGATTTCGTGGCGGACGCGCATGGCTGACGGCAGCATCAGCCTGCGCGGCGAGCGCACGGACTGGCCCCGCTCACTCTGGGCCGCGACGGCCGCCCCAGCGCCGGCGATCTCGCCCCCGAACGGGCTTGCCGAGACCGACGTCGCCATCGTGGGTGCCGGCTATCTCGGCTGCTCCGCAGCCCTCCACCTCGCCGAGGCCGGCCTCAGGGTCGTCGTGCTCGACGCCGCAGCCCCTGGTTGGGGGGCCTCCGGCCGCAACAATGGCCAGGTCATCCCGGGCCTCAAGCACGATCCGCGCGCGGTCGAGGCGATGCTCGGCCGCGACAGCGGCGCACGGCTCGCGGCCTGGGCGGGTCGGGCACCCGACCTCGTGTTCGATCTCATCGCACGGCACGGCATCGATTGTGCGGCCCTGCGGCGCGGCTGGATCCAGCCGGCCTACAGCGCGGCCGCATTGGCGACGATCGAGACGCGCTGCGCCGACTGGCAGGCGCGGGGTGCCGACGTCGAGCTCTTGCGCCGCGAGGCGCTGCCGGCCCTCCTCGGCACGGACGCCTTCCACGGCGGCTGGATCGATCGGCGAGGCGGCTCGATCCAGCCGCTGAGCTATGCCCGCGGGCTGGCGCGGGCGGCACTCGCGGCCGGGGCCGTGATCCATGCACCGGCAGCGGTCGTGGGGCTCGAGCGCATGGGTGCGCACTGGCGCCTCGCGATGCGGAACGCACAGGTGCTCGCCGACAAGGTCATCTTAGCCACGAGCGCCTACGGCACCTTGCTGCCCGAGCTCGCCCGCGCGGTCGTTCCGGTGCGCAGTGCGCAGGCTGCGACCCGGCCGCTCGGTGCGAACATGCTCGCCACGATCCTGCCGCAGCGCCACGTCGCTTCCGACACCCGCCGCCTGCTCACCTCGTTCCGCATCTCGCCCGACGGTCGGCTCGTCATGGGCGGCAACGGAGCGAGCGGGGGTGCCGAGCATCCGGCACTGCTGCGCCATCTCCACCGCGCAGCCCAGGAGCTCTTCGGCCATTTCGGCGCCCTCGAATGGGAGTTCGGCTGGAGCGGCTATCTCGCCATCACGGCCGACCACCTGCCGCACATCTACGAGCCCCAGGACGGGCTCCTTGCCGGCATCGGCTGCAACGGCCGGGGCATCGCCGTGTCGACGGCCCTCGGGAAGCTGATCGCCGAGCGCCTGCTCGGACGCGATGCGCGGGACCTCGAGGTGCCCGTCGTGCGCATGCGGCCCTTCGTCTTCCACCGTCTGCGCCACCTGGGCATCGCCGCCGCGACCCGTTGGAGCCGCCTCAGGGACGCGCGCGAGCGCGCCGCCTCGCGCTAGGGACGCGCGCCCTCGGACGCCCGAGCGGGCTTCGCAAGCGAAGTCGTGGGTGGCGCGTGTGCGGGGCGGGCTCTCCCCTCAGCCCCGGTTGAGGAAGTCGCGCTTGCCGACGTTCACGCCGCAGTGCCGCAGGATGGCGTAGGCGGCCGTGGCGTGGAAATAGAAATTGGGCAGCGCGAACGTCACCAGATACTCCTGGCCGGTGAAGGTTACCGGCTGGCCGCCGAAGGGGATGGTTATGGCGCGCGTCTCCGAGCCGTCGATGGCATCGGGCTTGAAGCTCTGAACGAAGGCGGCCGACTTCGCGATGCGCGCCTGGAAATCGGCGATCGTCTTCTCGCTGTAATCGTATTTCGGCACCTCGACGCCGGCGAGCCGCGCCACCGTGCTTCTGGCGAAATCGGTGACGAGCTGGAGCTGTCGGCTCAGCGGGTACATGTCCGGTGCCAGCCGGTAGTCGAAGAAGACCGCCTGGTCGATCTTGCGCGCCGCGGCGTCGGCCTCGGCCTTGCCGAGGATGGCGGAGCAGGCGTTGAGCGTCTGGAGCAAGGCGGGAACCGTCGCTTGATACATGGTGAGGGGCATGGCTGTTTTTCGCTCTCGTTGGGGGAAAGGAGGGCCCTATCTGCGCCCAAAGCGGCAGCGCATGCAAGTGGTCAGGAATGGCCTAGGCGCGGCTCGAGACTCTTGCCGGCGTTGTCGCAACTTCGGCGGAAATGGCGCGGGGCCGGCCGCCGCGCGTCAGGCGGCGTCGACCAGCACGACCTCGGCGTCCTCGATCCCCACGATCTCGATATTCGCGAGATCGGTGATCGCGGCACCGTCGCGCGTCTCGATGCGGACGCCGCCGACCTCGACCGCACCCGTGGCGGGGACGAGATAGGCGTGCCGCTTCGGATCGAGCGTCACGGTCACGCGCTCGCCGGCCTTGAGGGTCGCCCCCATGACCCGCGCGTCGGCACGGATGGGCAAGGCCTCGCCGCCGTCGCCAACCCCGCTTGCGAGGGTGACGAACCGTCCCGAGCGGTCGCCCTTCGGGAAGGGCTTGGCTCCCCAGGAGGGCTTCCCGCCGCGCGCCAGGGGCTCGATCCAGATCTGGAAGATGCGCGTCGTCTCATTCTCGAGATTGTATTCGGAGTGGCGGATGCCCGATCCGGCCGACATCACCTGGACGTCGCCGGCCTCGGTGCGGCCCGTGTTGCCCATCGAGTCCCGATGGGTGATGGCACCCTGGCGGACATAGGTGATGATCTCCATGTCGGCATGGGGATGCGGCGGGAAACCCGACTGGGCGGCGATCTCGTCGTCGTTCCACACCCGCAAATTGCCCCAGTTCATCCGCGCGGGGTCGTAGTAGCCGGCGAAGGAGAAATGGTGCCTGGCCTTGAGCCAGCCGTGATCGGCGGCCCCCAACTCGGCGAACGGCCTGCGCTCGATCATGATGGAGCTCCTCTTCGTGCCGGGTGCTGCCCGGCTCTCTCCCGGGCAAGATAGCCCTCGACGGCTCCCGCCAAAATAGAAAGAATGGAATATCATCCTTTCCGTTTTAGAGGCATAGCCATGGCCCTCCCGGATCTCGAAGCCTGGGCGATCTACGCCAAAGTGGCGGAAACCGGGTCCTTTGCGGGTGCGGCGGCCGAGCTGGGCCTCTCCGGCGCCACCGTGTCGAAGGCGGTGAAGCGGCTCGAGGCGCGCTTGGGCGAGCGCCTGATCCATCGCACCTCTAGGCGCTTCTCGCTCACCGAGACCGGCCGGGTGCTGGCGGTGCGCGCCGCCCAGATACTCGCCGAGGGCGAAGCCGTCGAGGCGGAAGCCCAGGCCAAGTCGGCGACGCCGCGCGGCCGCGTGCGGATCGCGGCCCCCATGTCGTTCGGGCTGCGTCACGTGGCGCCGGCCCTACCGGAGTTCCTCGCCGCCTATCCCGAGGTCAGCGTCGATCTGCAGCTCGACGACCGCATGGTCGATCTCGTCGCCGGCGGCATCGACATCGCGGTGCGCATCGCGGACCTGCCGGACTCGAGCCTGGTCGCGCGCCGGCTCTGCGCCGTGCGCCGCTGGGTCGTGGGAACGCCGGCCTATTTCGCGCGCCACGGCACGCCGCGGCGGCCGCGCGATCTCGCGGACCATGCCTGCCTCGGCTATAGCTATATCGCGACGGGCGAGACCTGGCGCTTCACGAGCGCGAGCGGCGGCGAGGAAGCGGTCGTGGTCAAAGGCCCGCTCAGCGCCAACAATGCGGAGGCGCTCAATGACGCCCTCGCGGCCGGCCTCGGCATCGCACTGCAGCCGGATTTTCTCGCGTGGGAGGCGGTGCGGGACGGCCGCTTGGTCGCCGTTCTCGAAGACTGGAGGGCTGCGCCCTTGACGCTCAACCTGGTGACGCCGGCGGGCGGGCCGCGCGCGGTTCGCGTCGGCGTTCTGCTCGAGTTCCTGATGCGCCGCTTCAAGTCCGGGAGGGCCCCTTGGACGCTCGTGGGGCCGCAGCATGCTTGAGTGGCGCCGGCAGCCCGCGCGACATCAGGAAATCCGGCTCGCTCTGGCGGGCCACGACCGCCGATGACGAGCACTATCTCTACGCCATAGCCTTATAGCGAAAGCCGCTGCACGCAGGTTTACGGCTTCTGGCGTACTTCGGCGAGCACCGCCCGGCATTCCTCGTCACACAGGCGTTCGACCTCTTGCCAGTCCCCAGCTTCCGCGGTGTTCATCAGGCTATTGACGTACGCAGCGCGCGGAACGTCGCGAATATCGTCCAATTTGACGCGCTTTTCCCAGCGCGAGGGCTTGTTCCACGGATAGAACGCTTGCTCCGCGCCGAGAACGGGGAGAAAGAAGCAGCCGTCATATTTGGACCCTTGCAGAAGACTATCGGTCGCTGAATTCAGATTTTCGGCTGATAGCCACGGGGTCATGATGAAGCTAGAGACGGCCGCGCCGTGCTCGGGGATCCCGCCGCAAAGCAGCAGCCAGACTTCCTTGTATTCGTCGAATGAATGCTTGGCTGCGATTGCGGCTTTGCGGGTAATGGCCCTAGCAAGCGCGTCGAGGACGACCACAGGATCGTTCTGGCCCCACATTCCGTAGGGCTTGCCGGGAGTGGTCTTCGCGATCGCCTTCTCTTGGGCGCGAGCAGTGCCGGGCAGGGTATGCGGATCGACCTCCGTCACCTGTACACCGATGGTCCGCCCGTCTGTGAGCCGGACAGCGACATCGATCCCAGTCTCCTTGCCGGCCACATTAGGGTCGTCAGTCGCGGCGTCGCTCAAGCCGAGTCGAGCCAGTAAATGCCGTACCAATATCTCTTCGCGCTCAAAGCTTGCCATATGCCCTCCTGGCGCTATCAGACGGTCCAACGCTCTCCGCCGGCAGATAGCCCGGCGTATTGCGGCTGGGGGGCCACCGTCTACGCATAGCCCTCCGAGAATGAGTGCGGG
>DATJAC010000116.1:0-9505 GCA_035516655.1 Alphaproteobacteria bacterium
ATGCGTGCCCGGCCGCAAGACGGCGGATCGAGGGCTGAAACACTCAGGGAGGCCACCCCCGTGAGCCAGAACGCTCCGCGCGCAGCTGCCCTCGTCGGGCCCTATACCAGCGGCAAGACCACCCTCCTCGAGAGCCTGCTCTTCGTCACCGGCGCCATCCCGCGCAAGGGCTCGATCAAGGAGGGCAGCACGGTCGGCGACACGGCCCCGGAGGCGCGCGCGCGCCAGATGTCGAGCGAGGTCAACGTCGCCACCACGAGCTATCTCGGCGACAAATGGACCTTCCTCGACTGCCCGGGCTCGATCGAGTTCTTCCAGGAGACCCAGAACGCGCTCCTCGTCTGCGACATGGCCGTCATCGTGGCCGAGGCGGTGATCGAGCGCGCCTTGGCCCTTGCCCCGCTCTTCAAGTTCCTCGACGACCACCGCATTCCCCACATGGTGTTCATCAACAAGATGGACACGGCCTCGAGCCGCGTGCGCGACGTGCTGGAAGCGCTCCAGGCCGTCTCCGCCCGCCCCCTCGTGCTGCGCCAGGTGCCCATCCGCGACGGCGGGGAGGCCATCACCGGCTACGTCGATCTGGTGAGCGAGCGCACCTACAAATACAAGCCCGGCAGCGCCTCGGACCTGGTCCCCCTGCCGGAGGGCGAGAAGGAGCGCGAGGAGCAGAGCCGCCGCACGCTGCTCGAGGCGCTCGCCGATTTCGACGACGCGTTGCTCGAGCAGCTCCTCGAGGACACGGTCCCCGACAAGACCGAGATCTACAAGCACCTCACGCGCACCGTGCAGGAGGACAGGCTCGTGCCGGTGTTCCTGGGGGCGGCCGAGCGCGAGCACGGCGTGCGGCGACTCCTGAAGGCGCTCCGCCACGAGACGCCCCAGCCGAGCGCCACGGCGGCACGCTACGGCATCGCCGCCGCGGGCGAGCCGGCGGCGCGCGTCTTCAAGACCTTCCACATGCCGCACTCGGGCAAGCTCTCCCTCGTGAGGGTCTGGCGCGGCGAGTTTTCCGACGGCGAGCATGTCCACGGCGAGCGCTTGAGCGGCCTTTTCGCCATGCTCGGCCACCAGACCGCGAAGCAGGCCAAGGCGGCTGCGGGCGAGGTCGTCGCCTTCGGCCGCATGGAGAAGGTGCGCACGGGCGACCTCTTGACCCCCTCGGGCAAGCCCGTCGCCGGGGCCGAGGCCTGGCCCAAGCCGATCACGGCACTCTTCTCGGCAGCCGTCCAAGCCGAGAACCGCCAGGACGAGGTCAAGCTCACCGCCGCCCTCCAGAAGCTCACCGAGGAGGACCCCTCGCTCTCCTTCGAGCAGCGCGCCGACACCCATGAGCTCCTGCTCTGGGGCCAGGGCGAGATGCATCTCAACATCGCGATCGACCGGCTCAAGGACCGCAACAAGCTCCAGGTCAAGGCGCGCCCGCCGCAAATCCCCTACAAGGAGACCATCCGCAAGCCGGTCACCCAGCACGCGCGCCACAGGAAGCAGTCGGGCGGGCACGGCCAGTTCGGCGACGTCAAGGTGGAGATCAAGCCGCTGCCGCGCGGGGCCGGCTTCGAGTTCGTCGACAAGATCGTGGGCGGGGCCGTGCCGCGCCAGTTCATCCCCTCGGTCGAGCACGGCGTGCGCGACTTCCTTCCGCGCGGGCCGCTCGGCTTCGAGGTGGTCGATCTCTCGGTCACCCTCTTCGACGGCCAGTTCCACGCGGTCGACAGCTCGGACATGGCGTTCCGCACCGCGGCGCGCATGGCCATGAGCGAGGGCTTGGCGAAATGCGATCCGGTCCTGCTCGAGCCCATCCTCGAGGTGACGATCTCGGCCCCCAACGAGTTCACCTCGAACGTGCAGCGCCTGATCACCGGCCGGCGCGGCCACATCCTCGGCTTCAACGCGAAAGAGGGCTGGAAGGGGTGGGACGAGACCACGGCGCACATCCCGCAGTCCGAGATCCGCGACATGATCATCGAGCTGCGCTCGCTCACCTACGGGGTCGGCACCTTCGCCTGGCGCTTCGACCACCTCCAGGAGCTCATCGGGCGCGAGGCGGACCAGGTCATCCAGGCGCGCCAGGCGGCGGCGAGCGCGTGAGCGCGGCCGAGGAAGCGGCCCGGCTGCTGCTCGCGGCGCGCGAACGCCGCACGCCGCTTGCCGCGTTCCCTGAAGCTTGCCGGCCGCGCTCGCTCGCGGCGGGCTATGAGGTGCAGGAGGCGCTCGAGCGGCTCGACGGGCGCCCCCTCGCCGGGTGGAAGATCGGCGGCACCAGCGCGCGCATCCAGCAAGCCCTCGGCCTCGACCGGCCCTTTCCCGGCCGCGTCTTCGCGCCGACCCTCTACCAGAGCCCGGCGCGCGTGGCACGGCACGAGTTCATCGCCCTCGCCCTCGAGCCCGAGTTCGCCTTCCGCATGGGGCGCGACCTGCCGCCCCGTGCGGCACCTTACGCGCGCGCGGAAGTCGCAGCCGCGGTCGCGAGCCTCCACCCCGCTTGCGAGCTCGTCGACACGCGCCTCCCCGAGGGCTTCAAGTCGCCGGCCCCCTGCCTCGTTGCCGACAACGGCTGCCACGCGGCCCTCGTCGAAGCCGCGGCGGTCGCGGACTGGCGCCGTCTCGACCTCGCGCGGCAGAAAGTGACGTTCTCGCTCAACGGCAAAGAGCTGGCCGCGGGCATGGGGGCCGACGTGCTCGGCCACCCCTTGGAGGCGCTTACCTGGCTCGCCAACGACCTGAGCCGCCGCGGCTTCGGCCTCAAGGCCGGCCAGATCGTCACCACCGGAACCTGCTGCGGCTTCCACCCGCTTAAGGCCGGCGACGAGGCGGTCGCCGATTACGGGGCGCTCGGCAGGGTCGCGGTGACGGTCGTCGAGTGAGTGCTGCTAACTCAATTATGAATGTATTGTTCCCGGTGCATTGCTGACCAATCCACCGTCATTCCCGCGCAAGCCGGCATCCACTATTGAGCCGGGATCGGACATCAAGGTGGACCCCCGCTTTCGCGAGGGCGACGAATAATTCATTAAAAACAAACAGTCGTGTCGGGTCGGTCTCCACGCGAGATGCTCACCCCTCGCCGAGCTCGGCTCGGGCGAGCGCCGCC
The DNA here is from genome assembly GCA_035516655.1 of Alphaproteobacteria bacterium. GTDB lineage: Bacteria > Pseudomonadota > Alphaproteobacteria > JACZXZ01 > JACZXZ01 > DASPPM01. The sequence goes on from DATJAC010000116.1 coordinate 3,095, forward strand.
CCCGCCGCCAGCGCCTTGAGCTTGCCGAGGGCCGTACCCCGCGAGAGCGGGGCCATGCCGCAGTTGGTGCAGGGGACGAGCTGCTCGGGCGGGACGTACTCGAGCGCCTTGAGGATGCTGTCCTTCACCTCCGCAGGTTCCTCGATCCGGTCGGTCGCTACGTCGATGACGCCGACCATGACTTCCTTGCCGGCAAGCAGGCCCAGGAGCGGCAGCGGCACGCGGCTGCCCGCGCACTCGAGCGAGACCTGGTCGATGCGGCTCTGGGCGAGGGCGGGGAAGAAGCGCTCGTACTGGCGCCACTCGGAGCCGAGCGTCTTCTTCCACTCGATGTTCTCCTTGATGCCGTAGCCGTAGCAGATGTGGACGGCGGTCTTGATCCTGAGGCCCTCGACCGCGCGCTCAAGCGCCGCAATGCCCCAGGCGACGGTCTCCTCGGGGTAGGCATTGAAGGCGGGCTCGTCGAGCTGGAGCACGTCGACGCCGATCGCCTCGAGCTCGCGCGCTTCCTCGTTGATCACGCGGGCGAACTCGAACGCCAGCTTGCGGCGGTCGTTGTAATAGGCGTCCGCCAAGGTATCGACGATGGTCATGGGGCCGGGGATGGTGAATTTGAGCTTGCGGCTGGTGTGGGCGCGGGTGAAGCGGGCCTCCTCTCCGTGCACCGAGCGGGGACGCAGGATCGGGCCCGTGACCGTCGGGCAGTTCGCCTCGTAGCGGTTGTCGCGGATGCCGATGCGCCGCTTGTGCGCGAAGTCGATGCCGCCCAAGGGCTCGAGGAAGCCGTGCACGAAATGCTGGCGGAACTGCTCGCCGTCGGTGACGATGTCGATGCCCGCGCACTCCTCCTCCTTGAGCCACACGAGGGCGGCATCGCGCTTGGCCGCCTCGAGTGCTTCGCCCTTGAAGCGCCACTCGGGCCACAGCTTCTCCGTCTCCGCCAGCCAGAACGGCTTCGGCAGACTGCCCGCGATCGTGGTCTCGAGCATCCTCGCCTCCTCGGGATTCTTTTGGCGCAAGGCCCGGTCCCTGGCCGCAGCATACAGCTAGTCAGGGTGCTGCTCGACCGGCTTTGCCGCTCCAAGAAGGCCTTGCAGTCGGATCCGAGTATCTATATTTATAGTCTGTCTGGTCAGAAAGGCGAGTGCGATGGCGAGCTGGCAGGTGCAGGAGGCGAAGGCGCGGTTGAGCGAAGTGATCGCGCGCGCCGAGCGCGAGGGCCCGCAGACGATCACGCGTCACGGTGCCGAGCGCGCGGTCGTGCTGTCCGTCGAGGACTATCGCGCCCTCGCGGCGCACAAGCCGGATTTCAAGGCGCATCTCCTCGGCGGGCCCAAGGTCGACGATTTTTCCGCCGCGCGCGACCGCGATTCCGGGCGCGTAATCGAGCTCTGAGCGTGGCAACGGGCTATCTTCTCGACACCAACGTCGTCTCGGAAACGCGCAAGACCCGCGCCGATAGCGGCGTGATCGCCTTCCTCTCGGCGGCCGATGCGGCAGGCCTTTACCTCAGCGCGCTCACGCTCGGCGAGCTGCGCAAAGGTGTCGAGGCCAAGCGCCACGACGATCCCGCCGCCGCCGATCGGCTTGGTGTCTGGGTGGACGGCATCGAGACGACCTTCGCCGATCGCGTGCTGCCGATCGATGCGGCGGTGGCACGGCGGTGGGGCGATCTCTCGGCGCGTCGGAGTCTTCCCGTGATCGACACGCTGATTGCGGCCACGGCGATCGAACATGGCCTCACGCTCGTCACGCGCAATACCCGCGACCTCGCGTCGACCGGCGTGCCCCTCGTCGATCCGTGGCAGGTCCGCGGCTGAGCCGATCGGACGCATTCGGCGTCCGCTTGCACGCTAGAGTGCGGTCCGATCTAGTGAAATCAATCCACGTCGTCGTTCCCGCGAAAGCGGGAACCCAGGACCAGGCGACGGGCCGATGCCCCTGGACCCCGGCTTTCGCCGGGGTGACGAGAGAGATGTTCTACTTGATCGGAATCCGCGCTACCGACCGCTCTCGTCCGTCACCCAGGAGATGCGCAGCATGTTGGTCGCCCCCGGCGTGCCGAAGGGCATGCCGGCGGTGGTGACGATGCGGTCGCCCTTCTTGGCGATGCCTTCGCGGAGCGCGTGATAGCCCGCGTGCTCGACCATCTCCTCGACGCTCTTCACGTCCTCGGTGTGGACGCAATGGGTCCCCCAGGCAAGGGCCAGCTGCCGCGCCGTCTCGATCTTGGGGGTCAAGCAGAGGATCGGCACGTCAGGGCGCTCGCGCGCGGCCCGGAGCGTGGTCGAGCCCGAGCTCGTGTAGGTCGCGATCGCCACGGCCGAGACGGTGCTCGCCACCTGCCGTGCTGCCGCCGTGATGGCGTCGGCCGGGGTCGCCTCGGGATCGGGATGCTCGGCGTCCATGATGCGGCGGTAGCGCGGGTCGCGCTCTACGCGCACGATGATGCGGTCCATCATCTCGACCGCCTCGACCGGATAGTCCCCGCTCGCGGTCTCGGCCGAGAGCATGACCGCATCCGCCCCCTCGTAGACCGCGGTCGCCACGTCGGAGGCCTCGGCGCGCGTCGGGGTCGGCGCCTTGATCATCGATTCGAGCATCTGGGTCGCGATCACCACGGGCCGGCCGGCGAAGCGGCAGACGCGGACGATCTGGCGCTGGAGCGAGGGCACGTCCTCGGGCGGGAGCTCGACGCCGAGATCGCCGCGCGCCACCATCACTGCGTCGACGAGCTCGACGATCTCCTCGAGGTGCTCGATCGCCGCGGGCTTCTCGAGCTTGGCGAGCACGCCCGCGCGCCCGGCGATGAGCTTGCGCGCGTCGGCGATGTCCTCGGGGCGCTGCACGAAGCTCAAGCCCACCCAATCGACGCCGATCTCGATGCCGAACTGGAGGTCGGCGCGGTCCTTCTCGGTGAGCGAGGAGATCGGCAGGACGACACCCGGGACGTTGACACCCTTGCGGTCGCTGAGGATACCCCCCACCACCACCTCGCACTCGGCGAAGTCGGCCCCGCAGCGCGCCACCCGCAGGCGCAGCTTGCCGTCGTCGAGCAGGAGCTCGGCCCCCGGTGCTAGGGCCGCGAAAATCTCGGGATGGGGGAGGGGTGCGCGCCGCGCGTCGCCCGTCTCGGCGGTGAGGTCGAGACGAAAGGGCTGGCCGGTCTGAAGCTTGACGGCACCGCCCGCGAGGCTGCCGATGCGCAGCTTGGGGCCCTGGAGGTCCATGAGCACGCCGATCGGCCGGCCGCTCTCCGCCTCGAGCTTGCGGATGAAGCCGAGGCGCTCCTTGTGCTCGGCCTGCCGCCCGTGGCTGAAGTTGAGGCGAAAGACGTCGGCGCCCGCCTCGAAGAGTGCCCGGATGCGCTCGAGGCTCGAGCTCGAGGGACCGAGGGTAGCCACGATCTTGGCCTTGCGTTTGCGCCGCATGGGGAAAGCTTAGCCGGAGCTGCCTTTGCCGTCGATCACGATCGCGCGGAAATCATTGACGTTCGTATGTGTCGGTCCGGTGACGAGGAGATCGCCGAGGGCGGCAAAGAAGCTGTAGGCGTCGTTGTCGTCGAGCAAGGTGCCGGGATCGATCCCGCGTGAGCGCGCGCGCGCGAGCGCGTCGGGGGCGAGGAAGGCGCCGGCATTCTCTTCCGTGCCGTCGATCCCGTCCGTACCGCCGGCAAGGGCGTGGACGCGCACCTCTCCGTCGAGGGCCAGGGCGAGGGCGAGGAGGAACTCCGTGCAGCGTCCGCCCCTGCCCTTGCCGCGCACGGTCACCGTCGCCTCCCCGCCGGAGAGCAGGACCGCGGGTGCCGCCACGGGCTGGCCGAAGCGCACGACCTCGCGCGCGATCGCGGCAAAGACGCGCGCCACCTCGCGCGCCTCGCCTTCGATCGCATCGCCCAGGATGAGCGGTGCTATACCAGCCGCGCGCGCCGTGCGGGCGGCCGCCTCGAGCGAGAGTTGCGGGGTCGCGATGAGCCGGTACTCCGCACTTGCGAGACGCGGGTCGCCGGGCTTGGGGGTTTCCGCCTCGGCACCTGCGGCGAGGTGCCGTGCCACCGCGGGGTCCGGGGTGATGCCGTACTTCGCGAGTATGGCGCGCGCGTCGGCGAAGGTCGTCGGATCGGGCACCGTCGGGCCCGAGCCGATGACGCTCGGCTCGTCGCCCGGCACGTCGGAGATGGCGAGGGTCACGAGCTTGGCGGCCCCGCACGCGGCACCCAAGCGCCCGCCTTTGATCGCGGAGAGGTGCTTGCGCACGCAATTCATCTCGTGGATGGAGGCGCCTGAGCGCAGAAGTGCCTTGTTGACCGCCTGCTTGTCGGCGAGCGTGAGGCCCGCGGCGGGCAGGCTGAGCAAGGCCGAGGCACCGCCCGAGATGAGGGCCAGCACGAGATCGTCGGGCCCGAGCCCTGCCACGCACGCAAGCATGCGGCGCGCCGCCGCCTCGCCCGCGGCGTCGGGCACGGGGTGCGAGGATTCCGCGACCTCGATGAGGCGCGTCGGGAGCTTCTGGCCATAACGGGTGACGACGAGCCCGGAGAGCGCGCCCTGCCAATGGGCCTCGACCGCGCGCGCCATCGCGGCCGCGGCCTTGCCCGCGCCGATCACGACCGTGCGGCCCTTGGGCGGTGCCGGAAGGTGGGGCGGCAGGGCGGTCGCGGGCTGAGCCGCCGCGACCGCGGCATCGAAGAGGCTGCGGAGGAAGCTGCGCCGGTCAGGCATCGCGGCGGGCGCGGAAGGGTGGGGGTGCAGCACTCACCCCTTCTTCGCCACCTCATGCCCCGCGAGGCGCTCGAGCGCCCGCACCATGCCGGAATGGTCCCAGCCCTTGCCCCCCATCGCCGCACAGGCGTTGAAGAGCTCCTGGGTCGTGGCGGTATTGGGAAGGCTCACGCCGAGCTCGCGGGCGGCGGACAGGGCGAGCCCGAGGTCCTTCTGGTGGAGCTCGATGCGGAAGCCCGGGTTGAAGGTGCGCTCGATCATGCGCTGGCCGTGCACCTCGAGGATGCGCGAGCCGGCGAAGCCGCCCATGAGCGCCTGGCGCACCTTGGCGGGATCGGCCCCCGCCTTGGCGGCGAAGACGAGGGCTTCGCTCACCGCCTCGATGGTGAGGGCGACCACGATCTGGTTCGCCACCTTGCAGGTCTGGCCGTCGCCGTTCGCGGTACCGACAAGCGTGATCGATTTGCCCATGAGCTCGAAGAGGGGCTTGGCGCGCGCGAAGGCCGCTTCCGGCCCGCCGACCATGATAGTGAGGGCGGCGTTCTTGGCCCCCACCTCGCCGCCCGAGACCGGGGCATCGAGATAATCGCAGCCCTTCTCGTTGATGCGCTTGGCGAAGCCGCGCGTGGCGGTCGGCGAGATCGAGCTCATGTCGATGACGAGCTTGCCCTTGGCGAGTCCCTCGGCGACCCCGCCCGCGGCGAAGAGGACCCGCTCCACGTCGGGCGTGTCGGGCACCATCACGACGATGACCTCGCTCCGCTCCGCCACTTCCTTGGCCGAGGCGCACACCGCTGCCCCGCCGTCTGTGATCTCCTGCGGCAAGGCGCTCCTATGCTTGACGGTTGCGAGCTTGTGCCCGGCCTTCTGCAGATGGCCCGCCATCGGCCGCCCCATGATGCCGAGCCCGATGAAGCCCACTTGGGTCATGATCTCTCCTCCCGCTTTGTCGTCCGCCGGATCGTCAGTGCCGGCCTAGCCAGGGCTTGGCCCAGGCGAGCCCTGCTGACGTGCCGGCGGCCGGCCGGTACTCGCAGCCGACCCAGCCCTCATAGCCGACCTTGTCCATGAAGCCGAGCAGAAACTGGTAGTTGATCTCGCCCGACCCGGGCTCGTGGCGGCCGGGCGTGTCGGCGATCTGGATGTGACCGATCACGGAGAGGTTGTTCTCGAGCGTGTGCGCGAGATCGCCTTCCATGATCTGGGCATGATAGATGTCGTACTGCAGCCTGAGGTTGGACGCCTTCACCGCCCCGATGACGGCGAGCGCCTGGGTCGAGGTGCAGAGATAATAGCCCGGCATGTCGCGCGTGTTGATCGGCTCGATCAGGACCGTGAGGTTCTCCTTGGCGGCCTCGGCGGCGGCGAATTTGAGGTTCTCGACGTAGGTCTCGCGCAGCCGCGCCGGATGCACGCCCGAGGGCGCCACCCCCGCCATGACGTGGATGCGCGGGCAGCCGAGCGCCTTGGCGTACTCGATCGCGCGCGCGAGCCCGTCGCGGAACTCGTTGATCCGGTTGGGCAGGATCGCGGTTCCCCGCTCGCCCGCCTCCCAATCGCCGGGGGGGAGGTTGAAGAGCGCTTGGGCGAGACCGTGGGCCTCGAGGCGCTCGGCGATCTCCGCCTTGGGGTGCGCGTAGGGAAAGAGATACTCGACCGCCTTGAAGCCCGCCTTGGCCGCCGCCTCGAA
>DATJAC010000117.1:0-5368 GCA_035516655.1 Alphaproteobacteria bacterium
CGCTCGACGAGTTCCTCGCCCTCGCCTTGGCCTACGAGCGCACCCATGTCCCTTCGCTCGAGGGCTTTCTCCATTGGGTGCGCTCGGGCCAGGCCGAGATCAAGCGCGACCCGGAGGCGAGTGCCCGCAACGAGGTGCGCATCATGACCGTGCATGCGGCGAAAGGGCTCGAGGCGCCGATCGTGATCCTCCCCGACACGCTGCAGGTACCGCAATCGACCCGGCACCTCCTCTGGCTCGACGGGGACGGCGCCGGCTTCCTGTGGCCGCCGCGCCGCGCGCATGAGGATGGGTTGGCGGCAGCGCTGCGCGACGAGGCCAGACGGAAGCGCGACCAGGAGTACCGTCGTCTCCTCTACGTCGCCATGACCCGCGCTCAGGACCGGCTCTATGTCTGCGGCTGGCGCACGCGCGCCGAAATGCGGGCCGAGAGTTGGTACGGTCTCGTCCGCAGCGCGCTCGAGGGCGTCGCCGAGCCCTTCGCTTTCGACTGCCGTGCCGAGATCGCCGATGGCTGGAGCGGGGAGGGCCTGCGCCTGAGCTCGCCCCAGGAGGCCGGCCCCGAGGAGGAGAAGCGGCCGGGCGGCACTCCCACCACGACCGAGCCGCTGCCCACCTGGGTCCGCCGGGCCCCGCCCGCCGAGACCGTGCCGCAGCGCCCGCTTGCTCCCTCGCGGCCCGCGGAGGAGGAGCCGCCGATCCGCTCCCCGCTCGGAGAAGACGAAGCCGGGCACTTTCGCCGCGGCCTCCTCATCCACCGCCTGCTCGAGCTCCTGCCCGAGCTTCCGCCTGGGGTGCGCGCCGACGCCTGCGTTCGTTACCTCGCCCGCCCGGCCCACGGCCTGAGTGCCGACGCGCGCCATGCCATCGCGCGCGAGACCCTGGCCGTGCTCGATGACCCCGCCTTTGCCCCTCTCTTCGGGCCGGGCTCGCGCGCCGAGGTCGCCCTCGTGGGCGAGATCAACGGCCGGGTGATCGCGGGCCAGATCGACCGTCTCCTCGTGGACGAGCGCCAGATCCTGATCGTCGACTACAAGACCAACCGCGCGGCACCCGGGAGTGCTGCCGAGGTCGCCCCCCTCTATCTCAAGCAGATGGCGGCTTACCGTGCCCTTCTCGCCTCGATCTACCCCGGAAGGCCCGTGCATGCCGCCCTCCTCTTCACCGAGGGCCCACGACTCATGGCATTGCCGCATGGCTTGCTTGACCGCCACGCGCCTTGACGCAAGGAGAGTGCCGCCCATAGATTCTGCCAGGCGATCGGGTTCCGGCAGAGCAAGGCCCTACAGGCCTAACTAATTGAAGGGATAGATAAAATGGCCACGACCAAGGTTTCCGACGCCTCGTTCGACAGCGACGTGCTCAAGGCCGCCGGGCCGGTCTTGGTCGACTTCTGGGCGGAGTGGTGCGGCCCCTGCAAGCAGATCGCCCCGCACCTCGAGGAGCTCGCCAAGGAGCTCAACGGCAAGATCACCGTGGCCAAACTCAACATCGACGAGAACCCGACCACGCCGCAGAAATACGGCGTGCGCGGCATCCCCACCCTCATGCTCTTCAAGGCCGGCCAGGTCGCCGCCATGAAAGTCGGCAGCCTGCCCAAGAGCAAGCTCTACGAGTGGGTGCAGTCGGTGCTCTGAGCGCGCTGCTCTAGCCCGCATCCCGTTCGCGCGGAATCCCCCTCAGCCCTCGACGCCGCCGAACATGCCACTGGCATGTTCGGGCCAAGCGTCCGGTGGATGCTTGGCAGGCGTCAAGCGGGTCGGGCTCGGCTTCGCCTCGCCAACCCTGCGCAACCCTCTCCCCCTTGAGGAGAAGAGGGAAGGGTGAGGGGGCTGGCGGCGGCGGCGAATTGGCCGGGGGTGATGCCGAAAGCACCCTTGAAGCGCTTGTGGAGGTGGCTCTGGTCGGCGAAGCCGAGGGCGGCAGCTACGTCGGCCGCCCGCGTGCCGCGCGCGAGGAGCTCCTTGGCCGCTGCCAGGCGGCGCTGCAGCCGGTAGGCGTGCGGCGGCAGCCCATAGGCCTTGCGGAAGCGACGGCAGAGGTGGAAGCGGCTGATCCCGGCGAGGCGGGCGAGATCGTCGGCGGCCAGGTCCTCGGCGAGATCCGTGTCCTCGAGGTAGTCGCGCACCCGGCGCAAAGCGGCATCGCCGGGCCGGGCAGCGTCGCCGTACGGCAGGTTTCGGAGCGAGCTGTGGCCGCGGGCAAAGCGCACGAGCATGTCGTCGAGCAGTGCTTCGCACTCGAGCCGCGGCGCCCCTTCGCCAAGTGCACGATGCAGCGCGAGGACGAGGTGCGCGAGTGCTGGGTCGTCGATCACCGGCGTGCGCGCGAACGGGAGCGCCGACGGGCGTCCGTCGCGCCAGTCCTCGATCACGCGGCGGGCCAGCTCGGGGCGGATGTAAAGCATGCGGTAGGTGAAGCCGCGCGCGTCACCCGCATGGCCGTCGTGGGGCTCGCCGGGATTGAGTGCGATCACCATGTGCTCCGTGCTGACGTGATGGGCGCCGCAGCAATTGAAGGCCTGAGCACCCGCCTCGGTCACGCCGATCGCGTATGCGTCGTGGCTGTGGCGCTCGTAAGCGTGGCCCATGAAATGCGCGCGCAGGAGCTCGATGCCGAGGTCCCGCCCGGCTACGGCATACTGGCACCAATCCCTCGCCCTTTCCGGCACGCGACGCTCTGCCATGGCTCCTCTGTTCCGGCCGAAGGCTCCGCAGCAACCAGGTACAATATCAATGCCGGCCGGCGCCCTAGAATGTATCCCTCGGCGGCTTGCGGTGAAGGGCGAAAATGACCGGAGAGGAAAGCGAGACCATGCACCCCGGCAGCGGCGCTGCTCCGCGCGTGCGCTTCGAGAGCAAGATCGCGGTCGTCCTCCGCGAGGACCTGGCCGTCTGGCAGAAGCTCAACGCCACTGCTTTTCTCGCGAGCGGGGTCGCGGCAAGCGAGCCCGGCGCCATCGGCGAGCCTTACCTAGACGGCTCGGGCAACCGCTATCTGGCGATGTTCCGCCAGCCGGTCCTCGTCTTCGCGGGGACGGCGGAGCAGGTGCGCGCCGCCTACGAGCGTGCAATGACGCGCGGGCTCGCGTTCTCGCTCTTCACCGAGCCGCTCTTCACGACCGGCAACGATGCCGACAACCGGGCTGCCGTGCGCGCCTCGCCGCGCGAGGCGCTCGCCGTCGTCGGCTTCGCTTTCCGCGCCGAGCGCAAGCTCGCCGACAAGGTGCTCAAGGGACTGGTCCTGCACCGCTGAAGGGGAGGGGGCTTGACCGCCGGCCTCCCCGCCCCTAGGTTAGACGCCATGTCACGAACCGACCGGAAGCTTCGCCTCCTCCTTATCGGCCCGGCGCGCTAAGCGCGTCGGGGCCATTGCGTCCGTCAAGGGGTCGAGCCACCGTCGAGTTTAGTCGACATGATTACCGCAGTCTTCCATCACTCTCCTCCGGTCATCGTCCGTAATGCTCGTCGTGCTGCGCATCGCTGCGCTGCGTGCGGTGCGGTGGCTGCGTTGCTCCTCCTGCGACTTAGCGGCGGCCGCCGGGTCTGATACGGCCGCCCGGCGGCCGTGCCTGCCGCCCTGCGTCAGCTAAGCGCAATCCGAGAGCAAGGCGTCCGCCCGCGTGGATGCCGGAGGAGCAGCAAAATGTTTATCGATCCGAGCCGAAAATACCGTCCCTTCGAGCCGGTCCGTCTCGCCGACCGGCATTGGCCGAGTGCCGTCATCACGCAACCGCCCGTGTGGTGCAGCGTGGACTTGCGCGACGGCAACCAGGCGCTCATCGAGCCCATGGGGCCCGAGCGCAAGGCGCGCCTCTTCGACACCCTCGTGCGCATGGGCTTCAAGGAGATCGAGGTCGGCTTCCCCGCCGCCTCCGAGACCGACAATACCTTCGTGCGCCGCATCATCGAGGAGGGGCGCATCCCCGCCGACGTCGCCATCCAGGTCCTCACCCAGGCGCGCCCGGAGCTCATCGAGCGCACCTTCGAGGCCTTGCGCGGGGCCAAGCGCGCCATCGTCCATCTCTACAACTCGACGTCGGCGTTGCAGCGCCGGGTCGTCTTCGGCCTCGACCGCGACGGCATCACCCGGATCGCGATCGATGCCGCGCGCCTCATTTACGAGCTCGGCGAGGCCATGCGCCCGGAGACCGAGATCGTCTATCAATATTCGCCGGAGAGCTTCACGGGCACCGAGCTCGACTACGCCAAGGAGATCTGCGAGGCGGTGATGGCGGTCTTCCGTCCGACGCGGACGCGCAAGATGATCGTCAACCTGCCCTCGACCGTCGAGATGGCGACCCCCAACGTCTATGCCGATCAGATCGAGTGGTTCGGGCGCCACTTGCGCGGGCGCGAGGCGGTAACGCTTTCGATCCATCCCCACAACGACCGCGGCACCGGCGTCGCCGCGGCCGAGCTCGCCCTCATGGCGGGGGCCGAGCGGGTCGAGGGCACCCTCTTCGGCAACGGCGAGCGCACCGGGAACGTCGACGTGGTGACCCTGGCACTCAACATGTTCAGCCAGGGCATCGACCCAGGGCTCGACCTCTCGGACATCGACGAGCTCGTGCGCGTGGCCGAGCACTGCACCCAGCTCCCCGTGCATCCGCGCCACCCCTACGCCGGGAAGCTCGTCTTCACCGCCTTCTCGGGCTCGCACCAGGACGCCATCAACAAGGGCTTGAAGGCCCAGGGCAAGAGCAACTCGGGCCTCTGGGAGGTGCCCTACCTGCCGCTCGATCCCGCCGATCTGGGGCGGAGCTACGAAGCCGTCATCCGCATCAACAGCCAATCGGGCAAGGGCGGGATCGCCTATGTGCTCGAGGCGGACCACGGCCTCGTCCTGCCGCGCCGGCTCCAGATCGAGTTCAGCAAGATCGTGCAGGAGCGTGCCGACAACTCGGGCAAGGAGCTGAGCTCCGCTGAGATCTGGGACTGCTTTCGCGCGCACTATCTCGACGCCGAGGGTAGAATCGCCCTCCTCGATCACCGCATCCTTCCGGACGCGCACGCCTCCGAGCGCCGGATGCTCACGGCGATGGTGCGCATCGACGGCGAGTGCCGCCAGATCGAGGGCCGCGGCACGGGGGCGATCGATGCCTTCGTCTCAGCACTCAACGCGGCCGCCGGGCTCACGCTCGCGGTCGTCGATTACCACGAGCATGCGCTCGGTGCCGGTGCGGACGCGAATGCCGTCGCCTATGTCGAGGTCCGTACCGCGGAGGGGACGAGCACCTTTGGCGTCGGCCTCCACAAGGACATCGTGACGGCGTCGTTGCGTGCGGTGGTGAGTGCGGCGAACAGGCTGGCGCACGCGCAGGCGGCGACGGCGGCGGAAATTATCCCCTCACCCAGCTTCGGGTAAG
>DATJAC010000118.1:0-4332 GCA_035516655.1 Alphaproteobacteria bacterium
ATGCCATGCCATGCATTTCCTCTCCCCCCCTTGAGGGGGATCGGTCGCCCGTCGAGGAGCGGCCGATGGGTGGGGGGGGTGAGTGCCGGCGCATAGGGAAGGTGGCGCGGAGTAGCACCGCTCGGCTCACGCGGTCGCAGCCTCGAGCTCGGAAAAGCGGCGCAGGTGGTGATCGGCGTTGCCGAAAAGCACGTCGATCATGGCCAGGCGCTTGAAGTAGTGGCTGACGGCGAGCTCGTCGGTCATGCCCATGCCGCCGTGGAGCTGCACCGCCTCCTCGCCGACGAGCCGCCCCGCGCGGCCGGCCTGGACCTTGGCGGCGGCCGCCGCGCGCGCGCGATAGGCGGCAGGGGACGCCGCATCGCTCAGAATCCGCGCCGCCGCCTCGCTCGTGGCCCGCGCGAGCTCTTGGGCGGTGAACATGTCGACGAGGCGGTGCTGGAGCACCTGGAAGCTGCCGATCGGCACGCCGAACTGCTTGCGCGTCTTGAGATAGTCGCGCGTCAGCGCAAGCAGGGCCGCCATGGCACCCGCCGCTTCCGCTGCCAAGGCCGCGAGCGCCTCATCCGCGGTGCGCTCGAGGAGCGCATAGCCGCCATCGAGGGGACCGAGGATCGCCTCGGACTCGACCGCGACGGCAGCGAGCCTCACCTCCGCGGCACGCCGCCCGCAGCTCGTGCCATAGGGCACGAGGCTGATCCCAGCCGCCGCCTTGGGCACAATAAAGAGGGTGATCCCGCTCGTCTCGGCGACGCTGCCTGCGGTGCGGGCCGAGACGATGAGGCGATCGGCACTGGGGGCATCGAGTACCACGGCCTTGTGGCCGCTCAGCCTGAAGCTTCCGCCCGAGCGCTCGGCCCGCGTCTCGACGTGGGCGAGCTCGAAGCGCGCCTTGGGCTCCGTATGTGCCAAGGCCAGCATGAGCTTGCCGCGGGCAAGCTCGGCGAGAAGGGGGGCACTGCCCTCGCCGGCTTGGCGCAGGAGGCTCGCGCCGAGGATGACGCTCGAGAAATAGGGCTCGAGCACGAGGTGCCGGCCGATCGCCTCCATGACGATCGCACTCTCGACCGCCCCGCCGCCGAGCCCGCCGAGCTCCTCCGGTGTGGCGATGCCGAGCCAGCCGAGCTCGGCGAAGCGGGCCCAGTTGGCGCGGCTGTAGCCGAGCTCGCTCGCGAGGAGTGCGCGGCGCTTCTCGAAGGAATATTCCTTCTCGAGAAAGCGCGCCACGCTCTCCGCCAGCAGTCTCTGCTCCTCGCTCGGCGTGAAATCCATCGCGGCCCCGTCAGAAGCCCAGCATGTGCTTGGCGATGATGTTGCGCTGGATCTCGTTCGAGCCGCCGTAGATCGAGACCTTGCGCCAGTTGAAATACTGCTCGGCGAGACCGGGCGAATGGTCGGGTCCGACCGGCTCGCCGTTCCAGCCGGGCTCGAACCATTCGGGCTGGTGGGGAAGCGCATAGACGCCGACCGCCTCGGCCAGGAGTGCCGTGAGCGCCTGCTGGATGAGCGAGCCCTTGATCTTGAGGATCGAGGATTCCGGCCCCGGCGGCTGGCCCGGGGCTTGCGTGGAGGCGATGCGGAAGACCATCGCCTCGAGGGCCAAAAGATCGATCTCGACGGCGGCGATCTTGGCGCGGAAATCGGGATCCTCGCCGAGCGGACGGCCGCGGCTCGTCTCCGCCGCCGCGATGCGCTTGAGCTTGGCGAGAAGCCGGGTCGAGAGGCCGACGCGGGCGATGCTGGTGCGCTCGTGCGCCAAGAGAAACTTGGCGTAGGTCCAGCCCTTGCCCTCCTCGCCGACGAGGTTCGCCTTGGGCACGCGCACGTTGTCGAAGAAGACCGTGTTGATTTCGGCCCCCCCGTCGATGGTGACGATCGGCGTCACGGCAATGCCGGGGCTCTTCATGTCGATGAGGATGAAGGAGATGCTCTCCTGTTTCTTGCCCGCCCCCGCCGTGCGCGCGAGGCAGAACATCATGTCCGCATGTTGCGCGTAGGTCGTCCAGGTCTTCGAGCCGTTGACGACGTAATGACCGCCCGCGTCCTCGGCCCGGGTCCTGAGGCCGGCCAGGTCCGATCCCGCCTCGGGCTCGGAGTAGCCCTGGCACCACCAGTCCTCGCTCGCGAGGATGCGCGGGAGATAATGCTTCTTCTGTGCCGCATTGCCGAAGGCGATGATGACGGGGCCGACGTAGTTGACCCCGAAGGCGATGACCGGCGGTGCCGGGGCGGCGCCGAGCTCGCTTTCGAAGACGACGCGCTCGAGGGCGTTCCAGCCCGTGCCGCCGTGCTCGACCGGCCAGCCGGGTGCGAGCCAGCCCTTGCGGTTGAGGATGCGTTGCCAGCGGACGTAATCCTCCTTGCCGAGGCGCTTTCCCGCCTCGACCTTACAGCTGATCTCCTGGGGCAGGCTGGCCGCGATGAAGCTGCGCACCTCGTCGCGGAACGCGGCATGGGCCGGATCGAGCTGGAGACGCACGTCATCCCTCCTCGATTTTGCTATGATCCGGCACCATCATAACCGCCGTCCACGGCACCCGACCAGAGCAAAGGCCCGCCGCCATGAGCAACAAGGACCTCTTCGACCTCACCGGCAAGATTGCCGTCATCACCGGCTCGACTCGCGGCATCGGCAAGGCGATCGCCGAGGCCATGGCCGCCTTCGGCGCCAAGGTGGTGATCTCGAGCCGCAAGGCCGCCATGTGCGAGGAGGTAGCTGCCGGCATCCGGGCAGCGGGTGGGGAGGCCGTCGCCGTCCCCTGCAACGTCTCGCGCCTGCCCGAGCTCGATGTCCTCGTCGCCGCGACACTCGCCGCCTGCGGCCGCATCGACATCCTCGTCTGCAACGCCGCCGCCAACCCCTATTTCGGGCCGATGGCGGGGGTGAGCGAGGAGGCCTACGACAAGATCATGGACACCAACGTGAAGAGCAACCTCTGGCTCTGCAACAAGGTGCTGCCCGGCATGGCCGAGCGCAAGGACGGGGTCGTCATCATCGTCTCCTCAATCGGCGGCCTCAAGGGCCACGACAAGCTCGGCATCTACGGGCTCTCCAAGGCGGCCGACTTCCAGCTCGCGCGCAACCTCGCGGTCGAGTGGGGCCGCCACAACATCCGCGCCAACTGCCTCGCCCCCGCCATCATCCGCACCGATTTCGCGAAGGCCCTCTGGGAGAACCCGGCGACCTACAAGGAGGCGACGGCGAGCTATCCCCTGGGCCGCATCGGCGAGCCCGAGGAGGTGGCGGGGACTGCCGTGATGCTGGCGAGCCGTGCCGGGAGCTTCATCACCGGCCAGGCGATCGTGATCGACGGCGGGGCCACCATCGGGAGCGGGAGATATAGCTGAGCGGAACGGCCGCACGGCTGGGAGGACCGGCGCATGGCACGACTCTTCGCCGTTTGGAATACGCGGGGCGCGGCGTGGAACGATGCGCGCCCGATGGAGGAGCAGGCGGATTGGAAGGGCCATGCCGCGTTCATGAACGCGCTTCAGGCCGAGGGCTTCGTGGTGATCGGCGGACCGCTCGAGGGAACGCGGGACGCGCTCTTGATCATTCGCGCGGATAATGCGGAAGAAATTCACGCGCGCCTGGCCGAGGATCCGTGGCGGCGCACGGGCCTGCTGACGACGCCACGGGTGCTCCCCTGGACGCTCCGTCTCGGCTCGCTCGACTAGAGCATGTCCCGTTTATGTGGAACCACCTCTCTCGTCACCCCCGCGCAAGCGGGGGTCCAGAGCGGCTGGATTCCCGCTTTCGCGGGAATGACGATCGGAGCGGCGATTCCGCTTGAGCGGGTAAGCTTTAGTCGCCGCAACCGGCGCCGGCAACGCGAAAGAATCGCAGCCCTCAATGCATGACGATGACCATCCAGGACACGCCGAAGCGGTCGGCGACCATGCCGAAGCGCGGAGAGAAGAAGGTCTTGGCCAAGGGCATCTGAACCTGCCCGCCCTCGCCGAGTTCGGTGAAGTAGCGATCGGCGGCGGCCTCGTCGGGTACGGTGAGCGTGAGCGAGATGCCCTGGAAGCCGCCCTTTCCCTGGCAGCGGCCGTCGGAGCCCATCACCACGGTATCGCCGATGCGGAAGCTCGCATGCATGACCTTGTTCTCGGTCCCCGGCTGCATGCAGCCCTCCTGGGGCGTGGGATTGTCCTTGAAGCGCATGAGCATCTGCACCTCCGCACCCAGCGCCTTGCGGTAGAACTCGAGCGCCTCCTCGGCGCGGCCGTCGAAGTTGAGGTAGGGTTGGACGTGCATGGTCGCTCCTTCTCCTGGCTTGGGGTGATTGGCAATAGCGCTCAGTCGTCGATCGCCTGATAGGCCGAGGT
>DATJAC010000119.1:0-22742 GCA_035516655.1 Alphaproteobacteria bacterium
AAGCGCAAGCCCCAGGAGGCACCGGGATCGCCGCTTGCCATTCGCCCCCATTCCCAATCCGTAATGCCGAGCGGCTCGAACAGCGCCTCCTTGGCGAACTGATCAAGCGGACGTCCGGCGGCCTTCTGCACGACGGCGCCGACCAGCTCCACGCTCCCGTTATTGTAATGCCATAGCGTCCCTGGCGCCGCCACCAGCGGCTGCTCCAGGACGAACCGGTAGGGATCGCTCGCGGCATCCATTTTGCGCGCCATGCTGAGATAGGGCTTGTAGGGCCAGCGCAGCCCCGCGGTCATGGTCATGAGATCGCGCAAGCTGATGCGAGCCTTATCCGGAGTGCGCAGATCGGCATATTGGGTGAGGGTGGAAAGGATCGGCGCGTCGATCGTCTTGATCAAACCGCGGTCGAGGGCGATACCGACCAACAATGCGATCACGCTCTTTGTAATCGACTGCAGGTCGTGGAGGGTGCCCACGTCGTGCGGCATGCTCGGGAGCGGCTCGCCCCAATGCTGCTCCGGCCAACGCTGATCTGCGCCGGCGAAATAATGCTCGTAGACGAGCACGCCATTGCGGACGACGACGACCCCGTTCGGACTGGCTTCCGGCATTTTCTCGAGCTCGGGGCCGATGGCGCAGATGAGGCTGGGATCGAGATCCTGTTGCGGCGGCGATGAGACCGGCCACCCGTCCACCATCTCATTGGGCACACCGCAATCGACCGGCACCGCGGCTCCGGCAAGCGCGGGGAAGAGTGTCAGCGCGAGTGCTGCCGCGCCGAGCTGCCGTTTCATCGGGTTCCCCTTTCCGGCGGCGGCGGCCATCGCTCGAGGCCCGATGGGCGACCGGTTGGCTGCTTCACGTCAGCGCCGCCGCCTCGAGGGTGAAATGGTCGTAGCGCCTGGCGCCGACCGAGAGCGGCCGGCGGATCTTGAGCCTTCACGGCCACGAGGCTTCTCCTCGGCGGGGCGGATCGGCCGGCAGCGCACGCGGGGACGGGGTGCCGCCATCCGCGAAGCGCTGGTTGTACCACCCTTGCGCGGACATTCCAGCCCCGCGCGGGAATTCGGTCATGGCCGGCTGGGGCGAAAAGCCGGCGCGCCTTCACCCCCTCCAGCCGAGATGGCTGAGGAAGTCCCGCGTGCGCTCAACCTTGGGCGCGTCGAAGATCTGGGCGGGCGGCCCCTCCTCGATGATGGCGCCGTGCTCGAACACGACGACCCGGTCGGCCACGCGGCGGGCGAAGGTCATCTCGTGCGTCACGACGATCATGGTCATGCCTTCCTCGGCGAGCCGTTTCATCACGCTCAGGACCTCGCCGATCGTCTCCGGATCGAGGGCCGAGGTGGGCTCGTCGAAAAGCATCACGTCCGGCTCCATCGCGAGCGCACGCGCGATCGCCACGCGCTGCTGCTGTCCGCCGGAGAGATTTGCCGGGTAGCTCGCCGCCTTGTCCTCCAGGCCGACCTTCACCAGGAGCGCCATGGCGCGCGCTTCGGCATCCCGGCGCGGGAGGCGCAGCACCGTGAGGGGACCGCTCATGACGTTGGCGAGCGCCGTGCGGTGCGGGAAAAGCTCGAAGCTCTGGAACACCATGCCCATGCGCCGACGCATCGCGCGCATGCCGCTCGGGTCCGTCGGCAGCACCCTGCCGTCGAGCCTGATCTCGCCGCCGTCGAGCGCCTCGAGCCCGTTCGTGCAACGCAGAAGCGTGGATTTGCCCGAGCCGGAAGGGCCGATCAGACAGATCACCTCGCGCCTGCGGACCTCCATCGAAACGCCGGCAAGGGCCACGAAGTCGCCAAAAAGCTTGCGCACGTCGCGATAGGCGAGTACGGGGGTTGCTTCCGCTCCGCTCATTCGCTGATCCCGTATCTGCGGTTGAGCCAGTCGACCAGCTTGGCCTGAGGGTAGCCGAGCAGCCAATAGATGGCGGCCATCGCGGTCAGCATCTCGAGGACGCGGAAGCTCTGCGAGCGGATGCGCATCGCGGTATAGGCGAGCTCGCCCACGGCGATGACCGAGACGAGCGACGTGTCTTTGAAGAGCGACACCCAGGTGCTCGCCAAGACCGGCAGCACGCGACGCACGGCCTGCGGCAGGACGACCTCGCGCATCGTCTGCCAGCGACTCATGCCAAGCGCGAGGGCTGCCTCGCCCTGGCCCTTGCGGATCGAGGCGATGCCGGCGCGGAAGGTCTCGCCGTTATAGGCCGAGACGTTGAGCGAGAGGGCGACGAGTCCGGTGACGAAAGGCGAGAAGGAGACGCCAAGGGCGATCGGCATCACGTAATAGGCCGAGTAGATCACCAGGATCAGCGGCAGATTGCGGAAGAGCTCGGTGAAGCCGGCGCTTGCGCCGGCAAGCGCGCGCGAGCCGGAAAGCCGCAGAAGGGCCAGGAGGATGCCGCCGGGGACCGCGAGCGCGACGGTCAGTGCGGTACCTTGCGCGAGGGCACCGGAATTGGCCCAGACCACAGACCAATCGAGCTTCACGAGCGCCCCAGATGCGCCAGCCGCGCATAGACCATGTCCACCGCGCGGGTGGCGGGGAAGAGGATGACGAAGTAGACCGCCATCGCCACCACGAAGACCTCGATGGGGTGGAAGCTCTCGCCCGCGAGCGTCTGGGAGCGGTTCATGTATTCCGGCACGGCGATCACCGTGGCGATCGCGGTATCCTTGATGGTGATGGAGATGATCGAGCCGAAGGCGGGCAGCATGCGCACGACCGCCTGCGGCAGGATCACCTGACGCACCGCCTCGGCGCGCGACATGCCGAGGGCCAGGGCCGCGCGCATCTGGCCGGGGCGGACCGAGGTGACTCCGGCGCGCACGATCTCCGCCACGTAGGCGGCGATATGGGCCGTGAGGGCCGCAAGCGCCGCCCAGAAGGGCGGCAAGGTGACGCCGGTCACGAGCGGGAGCGCAAAATAGGTCCAGACCAGCACGACCAGGACCGGTACCGCCCGCATCGAGTCGATGTAGAAGACGAGCGGTGCTCTGAGCCAGCGCGGCCCATAGCAGCGCGCCAGCCCGACGGCACCGCCGAGCACGAGGCTCGAGAGCACCGTCAGCGCCGACAGGAGCAGGGTCAGCTCGAGCCCGCCCAAGAGGAAGCGCCGGCTCTCCAGGATCGGCGCGAAATCGAGCTCCATGATGCCGTTCCGTCGGCCGCTACTTCATTGCGGCGATGACCTGCTGCTCGGCCGCCTCGAGCTCGGGGTGGATGGCCTTCTCGACCGCGCGCAGCCAGGCCAGGAACACGGGCTGCTTCTTGTCCACCGCGACGCCGACGGGCTGCGCCTTCTCGGTGCTGTCCTGGCAGTTGTTCGCACTCGGCAGCACGGCGAGGCCCTTCACCTTGCGGTTCATCGGGACCCAAGGAATGCGGTTGATCGGTGCCGCGTCGGCGCGCCGCGCCATGATGTCCTCGAGCGGCGCCGTAGCGCCGGAATTCGCCACCCCGAGGAACTTCGCCTTGGGAAAACGCTGCTTGACCCAGCCCTCCTCCGCACCACCGATGAAGTAGGCGATGGTGATGTCGGGCTGGTTGAGATCGTCCACCGTCTTGGCGCGCGCGAAGTGCGGATTGTCGGCGCGGCCGAACATGCAGACGGAGGTGTTGGAGTAGAGCACGAAATCGACCACCTGGTCGCGTTCCGGCGTCTCGGCCAGGGCCGTGATCGAGATGTCCGCCTGATTGGCGGCCAGTATCGGAATCTTGGTTTCGTGCGAGACCAGGATGGGATCGAGCTTCACCCCGAGCCGCTTCGCGTACTCGCCCGCCAGCACCCAGGCCGGGCCGGACCAATGTTCGCCTGAGCCGGTCGTGTTCTCGATCAGCCAGGGTGCGTTGGCCAAGACGGCGACGCGCAAGGCGCCCGCCTTGCGGATGGCGTCGATACGCGGACTGGCGCCGGGCGCGGGTACTTCCTGTGCCGCGGCCGGCAGCACCGCCGAGAGTGCTGCGAGCAAGATGCCGGCCGCGAGAATCCGATCGATCCGTACCATTGTTTCCTTCCTCCCCTTATATGTTCGTTCTTTCCCTTGGCCGCCGCGCTTCACCGCCGCCGCTTGAACTTCGGGCCGAGCACCATGAGCGAGAACATCTCGAACAGCAACTGGGCCGCGACCATGGCGGTGTTGCTGGTGGGATCGTATTGCGGGGCGACCTCGACCACGTCGCCGCCGACCACGTCGATGCCCTTGAGGCCGTGGAGGATCTCCTGCGCCTCGCGCGGGGTGAGCCCGCCCGCCTCGGGCGTGCCCGTACCCGGGGCAAAGGCCGGATCGAGGCCGTCGACGTCGAAGGAGATGTAGGTCGGGCCGTCGCCCACCACCTTGAGCGCCTTCTTCACCACGCCCGCAATACCCATGCGCATCACGTCCTCGATGTGCAGCACGGTCATGCCGGAATCGTAGGAGAACTCCCAGAGGAACTCGGCGGTCCCGCGGATGCCGATCTGGATGGTGCGCTCGGGGTCGAGGACGCCCTCGAGCACCGCCAGGCGGAAGGGGCCGCCGTGGTTGAACTTCGAGCCGTCGTATTCCCCGCCGGTGTCGCAATGGGCGTCGATATGGACGAGGCCGAGCGGACGCTTCGCCCCTAGCGCCTTGAGGATGGGGAAAGTCACCGAGTGGTCGCCGCCGACCGAGAGCGGGCGCACGCCCGCCGCCGCGATGCGCGCATAGAAGGCGGCGATGTCCTCGATACAGCTCTCGAGACTGTAGCGCGAGCGCAGCGGCACGTCGCCGATGTCGGCCACCTTGCACTCGGCGAGCGGGACGACCTTGAGCGCGTGGTTGTAGGGGCCGATGCGCTCGACCGCGCGCACCGCGCGCGGGCCCAGCCGGGCACCGGCACGGTTGGTGACCCCCAGATCCATGGGGACCCCGACGAGCGCCACGTCGAGCCCGCCGAAATCGGCGGCGTCCGCCGCCTCGGGCCGGTGGGGCGCATCGAGGAAGGTCGAGATGTCGGCATAGGGCAAGCGGCGCCGGTCGCGGCTCTTGAAGACGAGCGAGACGACCTTCTTGAAGGCGGGATCGAATACGTCCCCGCCCTTGGCGTCGGCGTATTTTGCGCGGAGTGCGGCGAGCTTCTTCCTGTCGTACACGACGGCCCCCTGTTGTTGGGTCGCGCATTATGCCATCGCGGGAGAGCCGAGACGACACGCATTATGACTGCCGCAGTGCCGCAAAAAACGCACGGCACGCGCCTCTGCGAGGCGCCGCCGGCGGCGCCGACGATGCGACGCGCCAGTCCGCGCGCGCTCTACGATTGCCGTGCCGCCCGCGGTCCCGGCATGGTTCTTGCTGCATGGAAGGGTACCATGTTAAGAGGCATTGGCCGATCGGGACCGCTCGGCACTGCTGCACATTGCCGGATCGCTCATTCGTTCGATTGCCTTTCATGGGAGCGACTGCAGGATGACGGTCGATTCGCGCGCATGCCGGCGAGCCCTTCGTCGTCAGCGCCGCCGTATTCGTCGGCACAGCGGAGAATAGTCATGACCAGTTGGAAGATTGCCGCGGCCTTCTTCGCCGTCGCTCTGATCGCCGGTCCTGCCGCCGGCAGGGCGGCGGAGCGCGTCGTGCCGGGCGGGCTAGTCCTTGATGTCTCGGGCAAAGTCGAGCCGCCGGTCGCGCGCTTTGCGCAAGTGCGCGCCCCCGCGACGATCGAAGTCGCCCCCGATGCCAAGCTCACCTTCATCTACTATCCCACCTGCCGGGTCGTGACGCTCGCAGGCGGAACCCTCAAAGTGGGTGCTCTTGCCATGGAGGTGGTCGGCGGGCGGATCGAGCTCGACGAGGTGCGGACCTGCCCGCAGCAGCAAAAGCTTGCCTACGGCAACGTCGCTGCGATGGTGCTGCGGGACGTTCAGCAACCCTATGCGATCCCGGCGCGGCCGACGATCGTGCTCGCCGGTGACCATGCCGCCGAGGTGGTCTCGGGTTCCCTTGCGGACGGGGGGCGAACGGTAGCCCTCGAGTTCAAGGGCAACGAAGCCGGTCTTGCGAGCGGCGCGCCGGACCTCGAGCCCGGCCTCTACAAGGCCAGGCTCGCCGCGCGCGACGGTACCGAAACCCGCTTCGAGGCCCGCTTCAAGCCGGGCGAACATCCACCCGACATACTCGTGATCGAGCTGCAGTGAGCGTGCGGGAGGGGCGCCCTCCTTGGAGTCGGCGGTGGCGGCGCCCGATCATAGGCGCCGCCTGCGCGCTCGTGGGCGCACTGCTCAGCGCCTGGAGCGGGGGCATCATCCCGCAAGCGGATGGCGTTCTCTACGATCTGTCGCTTGCGGCACTCTCGCTGCTTTCGCCGCGCGAGGCTGAGCCGCAAGTCGCAGTCGTCGCCGTCGATTGGCGCAGTCTCGATGCCGAGGGCCTGGCCGAGACGCCGTTGGCGCTTTTCAGCAAGGAATGGGCCGGGGTGTTGGACCGGCTCTTCGCGGGCGGGACGAAGGCGGTAGCGTTCGACTTGATCTTCGGCTACAGCGGAGAGAATTTCCAGAGCGGCTACGACGCGCCGCTACTCGCGGCTTTGGAGCGCCACGCCAGCAAGGTAGTGGTGGCGCGCTCGGCGCGGCGGCCGCCGCTCGATGCCGTCTATTACGTGATGAATCCCGATCGCAATCCGACCGCGGTCGGCTATGCCGAAGTCGAGGCTGATGCGGACGGCGTCTACCGCAGCTTCGCCTTGCGCCTTCCGCTGCAAGGGAGCGAGACGGCACCCACCATCGTCGGGAATGTGCTTTCGATCGCAGGGCTCGCGGCACCGCCCGAATTCATGATCGCACCCCGTCGGCCGCTCGATACGATCCCGTCGTACTCGGTCGTCGACGTCCTGCGCTGCCCCGCGGGGGACGCGCAGCTCGCGGCGGCCTTCGGCGGCAAGATCGTCCTCATCGGGACGAGCATGGCGGAGGCGGATCAGAAGCGCAGCCCGGACCGCTTCATTGCCTCCACGAGGTTCGAGGACCGCACCCCGGTGGCACCGGCATGCGCGCTCAAGCCGTCGCTGCCCTCGCGGCTCGACCGTGCCATGGTGTCCGGTGTCTTCCTGCATGCTGCCGCCGTCAACGCGATCGTCAACGGAGGCTTCGCACTGGCAGCACCGCAAACGGCGCGCATGGGCCTGGCGGCCCTCGGCGGCGCGGCCGGCGCCCTCCTCGGCTTCAGCCTCGGTCCAACGGCACTCGCGGCGGCACTTACTGCGAGCGCGCTCGCCCTCTTTCTCGCCTCGACCGTCTCGACCGCGCTGCGGCTGTGGCTGCCGGTCGGGCTGCCGATCGCCGTCATGTTCGCCTCGGTATTCATGGCCTACCTCGTGCGCCTTCTCGTCGAGGAGCGCCGCCGGCGCCAAATCCAGCACGCCTTCGGCCATTATTTGTCACCCGAAATCGTACGCGGCCTGGGCGAGGAGGGAGCCGCCCTCAAGCTCGGCGGCGAGATGCGCGAGCTGACCGTCATGTTCGCCGACCTCGGCGGCTTCACGGCACTCTCGGGGCAGGTTTCGCCGGCAGTGCTGATGGAGCTCACCAACCGCTATCTCGCCTTCATCGTGGAGGCGGTCGAGGCGACCGGCGGCTATGTCGACAAATTCATCGGCGATGCGGTGATGGCGATCTGGGGTGCTCCCCTCGGCAATCCCGCGCATGCAACCCTCGCGACCGAAGCTGCCTTGCGCGTGGCCGAGCGCATTGCCGCAGCGCACGCCGCCGATCTCGCCGAGGGGCGGCCCGGTTTCTCGGTCAAGATGGGGCTGAATTCGGGCCCGGCGATCGTCGGCAACGTCGGCACGGCGAATCGCTACAACTATACGGCGGTGGGGGAGACCGTGAACCTCGCCTCGCGCCTCGAGGGTGTGCCCAACGATTACGGCTGCCACGTCGTGCTCGGGCCCGAGACGGCGCGGCAGGCAAGTGCCGAGTTTCTCCTCTGCGAGCTCGACCGCATCCAGGTCAAAGGCAAGGCGCACGCCGTCGCCATCTATGACGTGATCGCGAGGCAGCAGGCCGCGCACGCCGCCGACCGCACCTATGTGAGCAGCTACGCCGAGGCCCTGGCGCGCTACCGCCGCCGCCGCTTCCGCGAGGCCGCGGCCCTTTGGCGCGGGCTCAGCTATCCGGGGCGCCTTGAGACGGGCAAGGCGTCGCCCAACGAGGTCATGGCGGACCGGGCCGAACTCCTTGCCCAAGCCCCGCCTGGGCCCGACTGGACCGGGATCTTCGTCAAGACGACGAAATGACCAGGGATCGTTCCGTTAACATGCACTCAGAATAAACAATGCCGGCCGTCCGCGCCCGGCCGCCGTCCGAGCGAACCCAGAAGGGTCCCCGCAACGGTCATTGTATTCCGCGACCATTGTGTTACCCTCCGTAATGTTCGGGAAAGGTTGACGCTTTTGATGCCGGGGGGGATCAAGGTATGGGCTCAAAGAGGGGAGCCACGGGCAACGTCCATGCCGTGGCCGGCTGCCGTTACCGCGGCCATCGCTTGCGACTAGCCGCGGTTTTCGCCCTTGCGCTCGTCAGTGCGACGGCACTTGCGACGACTTCCTTCGCGCAAAGCTATTCCAGCCTTTTTCCGGGCACCGGCGTCGTCACGCTGCCGGGCATGAATGCCGTGCAGAACTCGATGGCGGGCTCCATCAACAACGTGTGCCCGCCGATCAACACAAGCGCCACCACCACAGCCCAGAAAGACCTCGCCAATATCTGCTCGACCATGATCGGCACCTCGCTCTCAGCCTTAGGGCAGGCGAACCCCCTCAGCCTGCCGAGCTGGGGGCTCGACGTGACGGGGACCAAGAACGCGCTGCAGGAGATCAACGGCGGTGGAGAGACCACGATCCCGACGAGCCAGGCATCGCAATTGCGCGTCCTTCAGAACAATGTCATCGGCGCGCGCCTCTCGGTGCTGCGCACCCGGCTTCTTACCGGCACGGCGTCCGCGGATCCCCACCAGGACTACCAGATCGCCTCCGCCGGCACCGCCGCCGGGGACCTCCTGCTCGCCCAGAGCTCGCCCACCGAGGCCACGCTGTCGAGCGGCCGCCTGGGCCTCTTCGTCAACGCGCTCGGCCAGTTCGGCGGGCGGGATTCGACGGGCAGCGAAGACGGCTATTCCTTCAACAACATCGGCACGGTCTTCGGCCTCGATTACCGCTTCACGGACAAGTTCGTCGCTGGAGGTGCCTTCGGCTACACCCGCTCCAGCACCGATTTCGACGTCACTGCGGCGTCGGCACCGGGCCAGTACATCCACAGCAATCTTTTCCAAGGGAATCTCTACGGTACGTTCCAAGCGACCGATGCGCTCTACTTCGACGGACTTGCCACGGTCGGCGGTGGCAGCAGCGACTCCGTCCGCCACATCATCATCAACAGCACCACGACAGCGCCGTCGATCGATCGCTTCGCCAACGGAAGCTTCGGCACGCAAACCTATTCGGCGGCCCTGGAGGCCGGCTATGCCTTCCCGATCGCCGCCCTCACCCTGACGCCGACCGCGCGCGTGGAATACCGCCGCCTCGCCTCGGACCCGTTTAGCGAAAGCGGGGCGTCCGGACTCGATCTGAGCTACGGCAGGACGACGAGCAACGCCGTGCTGTCGATGCTGGGCGGCCAGGCGAGCTATGCGATCAGCACGAGCTTCGGCGTGCTCTCGCCGACCGTGCGGGCCGATTGGGCTCACCAGTACAACAACGGCAACACTTCGTTGAACGTGGCCTACTCCAACGACCCGACGGGGACTTCGAGCTTCGTTCTGCTCGGCGACGCGCCGACGCGGAATTATTTCGACGTAGGCGCGGGCATTGCCGCGCAGCTCCAAGGGGACGTCTCGCTCTTCCTCAATTATGACGGAATCGTCGGGCTTTCCCACACGAGCTATAGTAGTTTCACGGCGGGCGTACGGCTGGCCTTTTGAGCCGTCGGTTCCGTCGATAGAAGGAGTAGTGGCGTGCCAAACCGGGCTCCCCGCAGGATGCTGCGGAGTTCGTTGTTTTGCGCCGTATTGGTCGGCCAAGTCTTCGCCCTCAGCTTGCGCGGGGAGGCGGCTCCCGCCGCGACGGACAACCGCGCCGACAAGTTCCTGATCGTCGACTGCCTCCTGCCCGCGCAAATCCGCCAGCTCGGCCGCAACATGACTTTCCTGGCGCCGCGGCAGGCGCTGCGCACCTCGGCCGATGAATGTGCCACGCGCGGCGGCGAGTTCACGCGGGCCGACGCCGGCGGAGCCGCCGGGTTGAAGATGTGGCTTCCCGCCGCGGAGAAGGGCGATCCGGCCGCACAGCTTTACGTCGGAGAGATCTTCGAGCGCGGCTTGGCAGGCCAGCCCGATTACGCCGCCGCAGCGGTCTGGTACCGGCGCGCCGTAGATCTCGGCAACTCCCAGGCGGCCATCAATCTCGGCGCGCTCCTCGAGCAGGGCCTGGGGGGCCCGCGCGATCCGGTCGAGGCGGCGAAGCTCTTCAGGCGCGCGGCCGGGCTTCCGGAAGAGCTCCCCGGCGATCAGCAGAAAATCCAGGAGCTCACCTCGCAGCTCGCCACGGCGAACCAATCCAATGCGGAAAAGCAGAAGCAGCTCGACCAGCAGGCCAAGGAATTGAACGATCTGCGGCGCATGTTGCGGCAGCGCCAGTCCGACCTGAAGCAGGACAAGGACGCGCTCAAGGACCTGCAGGCCCGTCTTGCCAAATCGCGCCAGGCAGCCCCAGCCGCCGGCGAGCAGGCCACGAAGGACCTGGACCGAGCGCTCGCCGAGCGTGAGCGCGAGCTTGCCCAGAGCAAGACCTCCATCGCGGCCCTGCAGGCGAAGCTTTCGGCACTCGAGAATGCTCCCAAGCAGCAGGCCGCCGATCCCGCCGAACTCGACAAGCTGCGCGGCGAGCTCGGGGGCGCGCGTGCGGCCATGGAGAAGGCGGAACGCGACGCGGACGGATTGAAGAAGCAGCTTGCCGTCTTGCAAGCGAGCAACGCTCAGCGCGAGCAGGCCGCGAGGGAGCTGAACAAGGCGCTCTCCGAGCGCGAGCGCGCGCTCGCGCAGAGCCAGACCTCCATCGCGGCACTCCAGGCGAAACTCACAGCGCTCGAGAATGCGCCGAAGCAGCAGGCTCCCGATCCCGCCGAGCTCGACAAGCTGCGCGGCGAGCTCTCGGGCGCGCGCACGGCCATGGAGAAGGTGCAGGGCGACGCGAACGGCTTGAAAAAGCAACTGGCGGATTTGCAGACGAACAGCGCCTCACGCGAGCACGCCCTGAACGATACGGTCGTACGCCTCGAGGAGGAGATCAAAACGCGGCAGGCCGGCATCGCCGCGAAGGACAGCGAGATCGAGGCGCTCAAGGGCAAGCTGGCGAGCCTCGAGACGTCGCGGAGCAACCAGCCGGCGGAAGCGCGCTCGGTGGGCAACGAGCCGGCGGCGCCTGCGCCGTCGCTTCCGCTCGAGACCTTCGGGCGCTATCACGCCTTGGTCATCGGCATCAGCGATTACCAGCGCCTGAAGAAACTCGAGACGCCGGTCAAGGACGCGACCGCCGTGGCCGAAATCCTGCGCAAGGACTACGGGTTCGAGGTGGTGACGCTGCTCGACGAAGCGGCGGATCGCTACCACATCCTGAGCGAGCTCAATAAGCTGCGTGAGACGCTCACGGAAAAGGACAACCTGCTGGTCTATTACGCCGGCCACGGCGAGCTCGACCGCGTCAACCAGCGCGGTAACTGGCTCCCGGTCGATGCCGAGCCGGACAGCACGGCCAATTGGATATCGAACATCCAGATCACGGATATCCTCAACACCATTGCCGCCCGCCAGATCCTGGTCATCGCCGATTCCTGCTATTCCGGCATCTTGACCCGCGGCGTCGCCACGGCCATGCAGCGCACCCAGAGCGGCGTCGACCGGACGAACTGGTACAAGATCATGATCTCGAAGCCCTCGCGAGTGGCGCTGACCTCAGGCGGCCTCGAGCCGGTCGCGGACAGCAACGGCGGCAACCATTCGCTCTTCGCAAGCATCCTCCTCAAGGTGCTGCACGGCAATGCGAGCGTGATGTCGGCGCAAGAGGTCTACACCCAGATCCAGCCCGCGGTCGCGACGAAGATGGACGACGCGCGGATGCATCAGGTACCGGAATATGCGCCGATCAAGATGGCCGGCCACGAGGCGGGCGACTTTCTCTTCGTGAGGCACCAAACCGTGGCACAGTGACGCGCCGCGTGCGATGCCCCAAGTATCCTGGTTCCGAAATTCACGACATAAGCAAAACGCTCGAAATGACGCTTATCTTCGGGTGAGATAAGTCTCCGCATCGCGGCTCTACAGCCTCACGTACTCGTACTCGACCGCGAGGTTGTTGACGCCGCGATCGGGGGGTGCGATCCAGCCGGCCATCTTGCCGGGCGCGGTCACCGGGCGCATCAGGCTGGCGATGAAGGCCTTGTCGGCCGCACTCGGGATCCATGCGTCGGCGTGCGCCTCCCACTCGGCCGCCGAGACGGGCTTGCCCGCGGGATCGCATGTGTGGCCCGCCCACAGGCCGACGGCGCGGCGGAAGCGCTCGCTCGGGAGCTTGAGCTCGAAAGCGATCCCCGCCTTCTTGATGGCGCGGTTCCAGCGCTGCACGCCGATATCGCAATCCCGCAGATAGGCCTTGCGCACGATCTCGTTCATGGCGTTGCGCATCGGCACCTCCTCGCCCTCGATGCCCCCGCCGGCAGCCGGCTTATCGATCGCGTAGGTGGTGTCGAGGCAGCGATGGTCCTCGTAGCTCGTCTCGTCCGGGCGGCCCTTGAGGCCGTTGGCGAAATAGCTCGCAGCATTGGTCGAGACCTCGGAGCCGAAGAGGTCGACGGAGGAGGAGCACCAGTAATTGATGTAGCGCTGCACGGTCGCGAGATCGATGGCCCCCGCCGCCCGCACCTTCTCCGGGTCCTCGCTGCCGAGCTCCTTCATCACCTCGAGTGCGCGCCGGATCACGCGACCGATCCCGGTCTCGCCCACGAACATGTGGTGGGCCTCCTCGGTCAGCATGAACTGGCAGGTGCGCGCGAGCGGATCGAAGCCGCTCTCGGCCAGGCTCTTGAGCTGGAACTTGCCGTCGCGGTCGGTGAAATAGGCGAAGCAGAAGAAGGACATCCAATCCCCGATCGGCTCGTTGAAGGTGCCGAGGATGCGCGGATTGTCGGCGTCACCCGAGTGGCGCTGCAGCAGCGCTTCCGCCTCCTCGCGCCCGTCGCGGCCGAAATAGGCGTGGAGGAGATAGACCATGGCCCAGAGATGGCGGCCCTCCTCGACGTTCACCTGGAAGAGATTGCGCAGGTCGTAGAGCGAGGGGCAGGTCTGGCCGAGGCGGCGCTGCTGTTCGACCGAGGCCGGCTCGGTGTCGCCCTGGGTGACGATGAGCCGGCGCAAGGTGGCGCGGAACTCGCCGGGTACTTCCTGCCAGGCGGGCTGGCCCAGAAAATCGCCGAAGCCGATCCGGCGATCGGGGACCGGGTCGGCGAGGAAGATGCCCCAGCGGTAGTCGGGCATCCTGACCATGCCGTAGCTGGCCCAGCCCTTGGCGTCGACCGAGGTGGCGGTGCGCAGGTAGACCTCCTTGGCCTGGTAGCCCTCGGGCCCCAAGGCCTGCCACCAGGAGAGGAAATGCGGCTGCCATGCCTCGAGGGCGCGCTGCAGCCGGCGATCGTCGGAGAGATGGACGTTGTTGGGGATGCGCTCGGCATAGTCGATCGACATGGCTCGTGCTCCTCTCTGAAGCCCGGCAGCGCTAGGGCCCAGCGCTGCCCCCGGCTTACACTCTTCGCTTGTCGAATTCGCCGCGCTGGCCGGTGCCGTAGCGCTTGAGGGCACCCGCCTCGCCGGTCGCGTTGGGGCGCTGGAAGATCCAATTCTGCCAGGCCGAGAGCCGGCCGAAGATCTTGCTCTCGAGCGTCTCGGGGCCGGCGAAGCGCAATGAAGCCTCCATGCCGCTCAAGGCGTCGGGCGAGAAGCTCGCGCGCTCCTCAAGCGCCAGGCGGACCTCCTCGGACCAATCGATCTCGTCGGGGGCGAAGGTGACGAGCCCCGCTGCCTCGGCCGCCTCCGCCTCGAGGGCTTCGCCGATGCGCGCGCGTGCGGTCTCGAGCGCTTGCGGCTCGCCCAGGAAGCGGCTCGCGAGCCGGGTCAACCCGTTCGGCATGGGATAAGCGCCGAAGTTGACCTCGCCCAGGCGCAGGCTTGCGGGCGGGCGATTGTCCCCGGCTAGCGCCCCCGCGAGCATGTAGCTGCGGTCCGCCGCGAGTACCAACTCGAGGAGGGTGCCGCAAAAGCAGCTGCCCGGCTCGACCAGCGTCAGGATCGTGCGCGAGCTCACGTCGAGGCGCTTCAGCACGCGCTTGAGATAAAGCGTCGTCTCGCGCACGAGCCAGTCGCTGCGATGCGCCAAGAGGGCCGCGTCCATGGCGTCCACCAGATCCGCGTCGCCTTCGCTCTTGAACACCCAAGTGCCGATCTCGGGCTCGTTCGCGCGCAGATGGAGGATGGCGTCGTCGAGGGCGCGGGCGAGCGCGAGCGGCCAGAACTCGGCTCCCGAGGCGTGAATGCCTGCAACGGTTTCGGGCGGCCCCGCCGCGGGGCCGAGGATGGTGAGCTCGGCCGTGCGCAAACTTCGATCGAGGCTCACGCGCAAGTGCGGGTAGAGAATGCGCTCGCCCTCGCGCACGGGGGCTAACGGAGCGAGGCGGATGCCCTTGCCTTGGGCGGGGCGGCTCGAGCCTGCGGCGAGGGTGCGCGCGCGCGCGCGCGCCGCCTCCCCGAGCTTCGAGCGCGGCACGAGCTCGTCGACGAGGCGCCAGTCGAGTGCCCGCTTGCCCTTGAGCCCTTCCTCGGTCGTGCAGAAGAAGTCGGCGCGGTCGCGGCGCACCATGCGCTTGTCGACGAGGCGGGTGAGGCCGCCGGTGCCGGGCAGGACGGCAAGGAGGGGTACTTCGGGCAGCGATACCGAGGTGTTGCCGTCGTCGGCCATGACGATCCAGTCGCAGGCGAGCGCCAACTCGTAGCCCCCGCCGGCACAGGGGCCGTTCACGGCACAGACGAAGGCGAGCCCGCCGTGCCGGCTCGCATCCTCCATGCCGTTGCGCGTCTCGTTGGTGAACTTGCAGAAATTGACCTTCTCGCTGTGGCTCGCCTGGCTCAGCATGCGGATGTTGGCACCCGCCGAGAAGACGCGCTCCTTGCCCGAGGTCAGCAGCACCGCCGCCACCTCCGGATGCTCGAAGCGGATGCGCTGGAGGGCGTCGTGGAGCTCGATGTCCACGCCCAGGTCGTAGGAGTTGAGCTTGAGCTCGTAACCCGGCTTGAGGCCGCCATCCTCCTTCACGTCGAGAGTCAAGACCGCGAGCCGGCCCTCGAAGGCGAGGCGCCAATGCTTGTAGCGCTCCGGTGCCGTCTCGAAACTGATCATGGCAGCTCCCGCCTTGCACGCATCCGCCCGGATGCCGGCATTATATTGCATTTATCCGAGCTCGCAAGCATTATTTTGCGTATAAGCCGCCGCTCAAGCCCGCGCGCGGCGGCGGCGCCCCACCCTGCCCCCGACGGCGCGAAAGAGCTCGCCCAGGCTCGCCGCGGCACTGCGTCCGGAGGTGTCCACCACGGCGTCCGCTTTGGCGTAGAGCGGATCGCGTTCGGCGAGGATGCTGCGCAGGTCCGCCATCGCCTCGTCGTTCCCGGCCATCGGGCGCTCGTCGCCTTGGGCGATGACGCGGCTCATATGCTCTTCGGGCGTCGCCTTGATCCAGACGGTCAGGCAGGCTCGCAGCAGGAGCTCGTAAGTGCCCGGCTCGGAGACGAGGCTGCCGCCCGTCTCGATGACCGCGCGCGCGTGGCGCTCGAGCAGGCGTTCGAGTGCCCGCCGCTCGAGACGGCGATAGGCCGCTTGGCCGGAGAGCGAGAAGATCTCGCTCAAGCTCATGCCGGAATCGCGCTCGATCTCGACCCCCATGTCGAAAAAGGGCACGCCGAGACGCTCGGCCAGCTGCCGTCCGAGCGTGGTTTTGCCGGCCCCGCGCAGGCCGATCAGGGCGATCCTGCCGCTGCGCTCGCCGGCCACGGCCGGCATGAAGCGGGCGCGCAGCAGGCCGTGCGCCTCCGCGAGCTCCTCGGGCGCGAGCCGCTCGAGGAGCTGGCGTGCCAAGGTGAACTCGACGGCGCGGTCCGGTCCGTCGCGCGTCAAATCGGCGAGCGGCAACCCCATGGCGCGGGCGATCTGGCGCAGGAGCAGGATCGAGATATTCCCTCGCCCGCTCTCGAGCTCGGCGAGGTAGCGCTCGGAGACGCCGGAATCGCGCGCGAGGATTTTGCGCGTCATGCCGCGCCGGGCGCGCGCGTTGCGCACGCGCTCCCCGATCAGGCGCAAGTAGGCCGAAGCACCGTCGAGCGCGACGGCGTTCTGCTTCGCGAGCGCGCGTGCCGATGTCATCGCCAGCTACCTTCGCTCCCTACCGGCGAGCTTAGCGCGCCGAGCATCCGCATGCAATATAATGCTTGTCAGAAGGGCGCCGGCTGCATTATCGTCGAGGCGAGGCCGCGGGGAGGTGCCCTTGAGCACGCGCTTTACCATACTGGTCGGGACCATGACCGGCACGGCCGAGCTCGTCGCCGAGGAGATCAGGGATGCGCTCTCGCCCGAGGGTCACGCGATCGACGTCCGGGCGATGGACGGCCTCGCTGCCGGGGTCTTCGAGCGCGGCCGGACCTACCTCATCTGCACCTCGACCTACGGCCAGGGCGACGTGCCCGACAATGCGATGAAGCTTTACGACGACCTGCAGCAGGCGCGGCCGGATCTCTCCGGCGTACGCTACGGGGTCGTCGCGCTGGGCGACCGCACCTACGCGCAGACCTTCTGTCACGGGGGAAAACGTTTCGACGAGCTCCTGCAGGCGCTCAAGGCCGAGCGCATCGGTCAAGTGATGACGCACGACGCCAGTGCCGGCAGCGTGCCTGAGGAAGTGGCCGTCGCCTGGGCCGAGGCGTGGGTCGAAACCCTTGCCGCGCGCTTGAGCGAAGCCGCCTGAGTGCGTGCCAAAAAGGGGAGTGCACGGGATGGAACGCGACGCCTTCGAGCTGCTGCTCTCCCGGATCACGGCCACGCTGGCGGGCAAGCCCCTCGAGCCGGCACTCGCCGCCGAGCTCAATGCGACGTTTCCCCCTACGGGCCCCGTCTTCAAGGCGATCGAGGCCGCCTGCCACGAGGCGATCAAGGACGGCTGGATGTGCAACCGTGAGGCGGGCGGGATCAAGTACGGCAGGGTCGCCAAGCCTTCCCCGGCACTCGGCGGCTTCAGCATCGACGTGGTGGACATGGCCGACGTGAGAGGGCCGCACCATCGCCATCCGCAAGGCGAGATCGACATGATCATGCCGCTCGAGGCGGGGGCCGTGTTCGACGGCCATGGTGCCGGCTGGTGCGTCTATGGCCCCGGAACCGCGCATTACCCGAGCGTGCGCGGCGGCCGCGCCCTCATCCTCTATCTATTGCCCGCGGGCGCCATCGAGTTCACCAAGGCCTGAAGGACCAAGGCCGCCATGAGCACCCCCTCGAGCCTCACCTCCGTCGATCGCACGGCCTCGCCGCCCAAGATCACGGTGCCGCGCCAATACAACGCGGCGGCCGACTTCATCGATTGCCACATGGCAGCGGGACGCGGCGAGCGCATCGCGGTGCGCGACGATCGCGGCAGCACCAGCTATCGCGCCCTCGCCGAGCGCGTGAACCGCGCCGGCAACATGCTGAAAGCGCTTGGCGTCCGTGCCGAGGATCGGGTCCTGCTCCTGCTCCTCGACAGCGTGGAGTTTCCCGCCCTCTTCTTCGGAGCGATCAAGCTCGGCGCGGTGCCGGTGCCGCTCAATACGCTCCTCACCACCGACGACTACGGCTTCATGCTGCGCGACAGCCGCGCGCGCCTGCTCGTGGTCTCGGCCCCGCTTTACGAGAAAGTCGCTCCTCTTCTCGCGCAATCGAGCTCGCTCGAGGGTGTCGTGGTCGACGGGGCCGGCGCCCACGGCAAACCACTCCTCGCCGATCTCATCGCCCAGGCCTCGCCGGCACTGGCGCCGGCAGCCACGGTCGCCGACGACGTCGGCTTCTGGCTCTACACCTCGGGCTCGACCGGCCAGCCCAAGGCCGCCGTCCACCTGCAAAGCGACATGATCTACGCGACCGAGCTCTATGCGCTCCCCGTCCTCGGCATCCGCGAGGATGACGTGATGTTCTCGGTGGCCAAGCTGTTCTTCGCCTACGGCCTCGGCAACGCCATGTATTTCCCCTTTCGCGTCGGGGCCACGGCGCTGCTCATGGCCGAGCGCCCGACGCCGCAGTCGGTGACGAAGCGCTTCTCCGAGGGGCGCCCGACCCTCTTCTTCGGCGTGCCGACGCTTTATGCGGCCCTGCTCGCCGATCCGAGCTTGCCGGCCAAGGGCAAGCACGCCTTGCGCGCCTGCATCTCCGCGGGCGAGGCGCTGCCGGCGGAGATCTCGCGGCGCTGGCACGACCATGTCGGGGTCGAGATCCTGGACGGCATCGGCTCGACCGAGATGACCCACATCTTCCTCTCCAATCGCTTCGACGCCTTGCGCTACGGCAGCACGGGCACGGCCGTGCCGGGCTACGAGCTCAAGCTCGTGGGCGAGGACGGCAGTGCCGTGGGAGCGGGCGAGATCGGCGATCTTTACGTGAGCGGGCCGACGAGCGCCATCATGTATTGGAACAACCGCGCGCGGAGCCTCGAGTCCTTCCAGGGACGCTGGACCAAGACCGGCGACAAATACGTCGTCGATCCCGACGGCTACTACGTCTACCAGGGCCGCTCCGACGACATGCTCAAGGTGGGCGGCATCTTCGTCTCGCCCTTCGAGGTCGAGGCCGCGCTTGCGAGCCACGAGGCCGTGCTCGAGGCGGCCGTCGTCGGCCACGACGACGCGGACAACCTCGTCAAGCCCAAGGCCTTCGTCGTGCTCAAGAGCGGCTACCAGCCGTCGGAAGCCCTCGCCGAGACGCTCAAGGCCCACGTCAAAGGCAAGCTCGCGCACTACAAGTTTCCGCGCTGGCTCGACTTCGTGAGCGAGCTGCCGAAGACCGCCACGGGCAAGATCCAGCGCTTCAAGCTCAGGCAGATGTGACCCTTGCCCTCCGCGACGACGGAGATGACGGTCGCGGGCAAGCACCTCGAGGTGCGGCACTATGCGCCGCGCGGGCACGCGGTCGTGTCGCCCCGCCCGCCGACCCTCGTCTTCCTTCACGAGGGGCTCGGGTCGGTCGGCCTGTGGCGCGACTTCCCGCAGGCACTCGCGGACGCGACCGGCTGTCCGGCACTCGCCTATAGCCGGCAGGGCTACGGCCGCTCGGCCCCCATCGCCTTGCCGCGGCCCTTGAGCTTCATGCACGACGAGGCGCGCACGGCACTGCCGGCACTGCTCGCGGCGGCGGGTATTTCGGACGCCATCCTCGTCGGGCATTCCGACGGCGCCTCGATCGCCCTCATCTATGCGGGCGAGCAGGGAGGCTGTCTCCGCGCCCTCGTGCTCGAGGCACCCCACGTCTTCGTCGAGGAGGTATCCGTCATCTCGATCGCGCGCGCGCGGGAGAGCTACCGCGCGGGGCCTTTGCGCGAGCGGCTCGCCCGCCATCACGGCGACAACGTCGATGGCGCCTTCTACGGCTGGGCCGACAGCTGGCTCGATCCCGGCTTCCGCAGCTGGAACATCGAGGAATTCCTCCCCGCCATCAAGGTGCCGATCCTGCTGATCCAGGGCGAAGACGACGAGTACGGCACGCTTGCCCAAATCGAGCGCATCGAGCGTCAGGTCGCGGCTCCGGTCGAGCGCTGCATCCTCGCCCAGTGCGGCCATGCGCCGCACCGTGATCAGCCGGCGGCAACCCTTGCGGCGATGGCGGCGTTCATCAACAAGCTCGGTTGAGGCGCCCTTACGGCGGCTTGGACAGGCTGCGGCGATCCTTCGAGACGCTCGCTGCGCTCGCTGCTCGGGATGAGGTCGAATCTTTCTGCCACACGCAAATCTTCCTCATCCTGAGCAGCGCCCCGAAGGGGCGCGTGTCGAAGGACCCGCGACGGTCCTGCACGCGTGATCGGATTTCGCGTCTACGGCCCCAGCAGCTCGAGCTGCTCGGGGTAGCTCACCTCGATGATCGGCCCTCGCCACCAGCGGATGAAGCCGCGCACGCGCACCCGCCGGCCGGCCAGGGAGTCGGGGGCAATCCCTGCCGCGGCGAAGAGGTGCTTGCTCTCAGGCAGAAGGACGGCGGTGAAGCCGCTCCGCGCATCCTGCCCCATGCGGAGGAATTCGCGGCCTCCGCTCCTGGTCACCTGCTCGACCTTGCCTTCGACGAGCTCGAAGCTCTCGAGGTGACGGCGCGTCTCGTCCGGCGTCAGCACTTGGAACGCGCGCGTGGCCCAAAGGCCGCGGCGCTTGTCGCGCGCCGCGCGCTCGCGCTCGAGCATGGCCGCGGCGAGGGCGCGGTCGTCCTTGTGGGTCAAGACGCGCGCGAGGCCTTGCGCGAGCAGCTCGCCCTCGAGCCATGTGCCGTCGGCACGGTAGACCTGGGCCACGAGGCGGCCGTAACGGTCGCTCTTCGGTCCGGCATAGACGAGGCGCACCTCCTGGCCGAGGGCGAGCTCGCGCAAGGCGGCACTCGCGCGCTCGGCGAGCGGCCAGCGCCGACCGGCCTCGGCATCGAGCGGGGGCTTGGGCGCCATGATTCCCGAAAGACGCACGATGCGGCCGTCCTCGAGGGCCAAGGTGTCGCCGTCGATGACGGACTTGACGCGGGCGGTCTCCTCAGCCGCCGGCACGTCTCGGGGGGCTGACGGGGCCGCGCGCGCGGGGTTCGGCGATGCCGCGCCGAGGCATGCGAGCGCTGCCGCAAGCACGGCGGTGCGCAGGTGCGGAACATGGCGGAATCGGCCGCGGTCCCGGCTAGGCAGCTCCATGCGCGCATCGTACACTCGCGCCCGCCGCCTGCCCAGGAATGGCTGAAGCGAGACGACAAGAGGCCGACGAGGAGAGACCGATGCCGCCACTGAAGGAGCTCTATCCCGAGGTTCAGCCGATCGAGAGCGGCATGCTCAGGCTGGACGACATCCACACCATGTATTGGGAAGTCTCCGGCAATCCGCAGGGCACGCCGGTCGTCTTTTTGCACGGCGGCCCGGGTGCGGGCACCACGCCGACCCATCGCCGCTTCTTCGACCCGGGACATTACCGCATCGTGCTCTTCGATCAGCGCGGTGCCGGGCGCTCGGTGCCGCTGGGCGAGACCCGCGACAATACCACTCCGCACCTCATCCGCGACATCGAGCAGCTGCGCGAGCATCTCGACATCGAGCGCTGGCTCGTCTTCGGCGGCTCCTGGGGCTCGACCCTGGCACTTGCCTATGCCGAGGCTCATCCCGCGCGCGCCATCGGCCTCGTGCTGCGCGGCATCTTCCTCTGCCGCAGAAGCGAGATCGACTGGTTCCTCTACGGCGTGCGCAGCATCTACCCCGAGCCGTGGCGCGCCTTCGCCGAATATCTGCCGAGCGCGGAGCAGAGCGACCTCCTCGCCAACTACCACAAGCGGCTCATGGACCCCGACCCCGCGATCCACATGCCGGCGGCCCGGCGCTGGAGCGTCTACGAGGGCTCCTGCTCGACCTTGCTGCCGAGCCCCGAGACGGTCGCCGCTTTCGGCGACGACCGCATGGCGCTTGGCCTCGCGCGCTTGGAGGCGCACTATTTCGTCAACGACATCTTCCTGCCCCAGGACTCCCTCCTCGACAATCTCGCCCGCATCCGCCATCTGCCGACGGCGATCGTGCAGGGCCGCTACGACGTGGTCTGTCCGGTCGTCACCGCCGAGGCGCTGCACCGGGCCTGGCCCGAGGCGCGCTACACCGTCGTCCCCGATGCCGGGCATTCCGCCATGGAGCCCGGCATCCGCTCCGCCCTGGTCGAGGCGACCGATCGCTTCCGCGCGCTCAAATAGGCTCTTCGACGCTTAGGGCAGCTTGCCAAGCCACGGGAAACCCGTATCATGGCGCCGCGACCGCGCCGGCTTGCCAGGAGGGATTCGTGCGTTTCATCTCGCTGCTCATGAGCCTGCTTGCCCTTTGTCTAACCGCCGGCTCGGCCCGCGCCGACGACCCGGCCTTCCTCGACCTCCAGCTCGGCGCATTCGGCGTCCGCCACGCCCATACCTTCGTCGGCGATCTGGAATACCGCTCGGATTACAAGCTCTGGGTCTTCAAGCCCATGGCGGGCTTCTTCGCGACCGCGCGCGGGGCCACCTATGTTTATAGCGGCTTCGCGGTCGATCTCTTTTTCGGCGACCGCTGGGTGGTCACCCCGAGCGAGGCGGTCGGCGCCTATAACCACGGCAACGACGCCCATCTCGGTGCGGTGCCCGAGTTCCGCTCCTCGGTCGCCGTCGCCTACCGCTTCGACGACCGCTCGCGCTTGGGCGTCATGTTCCACCACATCTCGAACGCCGGCATCGGCGTCCATAATCCGGGCTCCGAGACCGCCCTCATGACTTACTCCTACCCCTTCGACAAGATCACCGCGCTGTTCGGGAATTAGCGCGCGAGAAAGCTCGCGCGTCGCCCCCTCACCCAACTGCGGGTAGGCTCGGCTTCGCCTCGCCAACCCTTCGTAACCCTCACCCCCTCCAGGGGGAGAGGGTAGGGTGAGGGG
>DATJAC010000120.1:0-15024 GCA_035516655.1 Alphaproteobacteria bacterium
TCCCGCAAGCGGGCGAGGGGCTTATCGCGATTGCCCTCCGCAGGGGCCGCGGTATGTAATGGTGTGGACCCGGGGCCTCGGCCCGAGTAGGGAGTGCGCGGCACATGGGCGAGGAAAAGCCCGGCCTGCTCGCCGGCATCAAGGAGAAGCTCGTCGCCAGCAAGGAGCGCTGGGCGCGCGAGGGCCGTCTTCTCACCGGCAAGGGCGGGGACCCCTCCCACCCGCGCCTGCCGCCCGGCCAGCGCCAGGTCAAGGACTGGCCCGTGCTCGATCTCGGCATCCATCCGATGCTGCCCCCTGCCCGCTGGCGCCTCGCGCTCGACGGCCTGGTCGAGAACCCGATGGCATGGGAGTGGAACGAATTTGCCGCCCTGCCGAGAGTGCGGTTCACCTCGGACATCCA
Organism: Alphaproteobacteria bacterium; assembly: GCA_035516655.1. Classification (GTDB taxonomy): domain Bacteria; phylum Pseudomonadota; class Alphaproteobacteria; order JACZXZ01; family JACZXZ01; genus DASPPM01. Next base: position 404 of record DATJAC010000120.1, read on the forward strand.
TTGCGTGACCGCCTGGTCGCGCTACGACAACCGCTGGGAAGGGGTGAGTGCGCGCCACCTCCTCGCCCTCGTGCGCCCCAAGCCCGAGGCCCGGCACGTCATCTTCACGAGCTTCGACGGCTACACCACGAACGTTCCCTTGGCCGAGTTCGCGGGCGAGGACGTGCTCCTGGCTTCGCACTGGGAAGGCGAGCCGATCAGCCGCGAGCACGGCGGTCCGCTGCGCGTGGTGATTCCCAGGCTCTATTTCTGGAAGAGCGCGAAATGGCTGAAGCGCATCGAGCTCAGTACGGAGGACCGCCCCGGCTTCTGGGAGGTGCGCGGCTATCACAATCACGGCGACCCGTGGCGCGAGGAGCGCTACGGCTAAGAGGACGGAGGTGGCACCCGGATGTCCGCGCATGATTACAGCTTCAGGTCGATCGACGGTGCGGCCCTGCCGCTCGCGGCCTATCGCGGCAAGGCCGTGCTCGTGGTCAACACCGCCTCCTTCTGCGGCTTCACGCCGCAATACAAGGAGCTCGAGGCGCTGTGGCGCAAATATCAGAAGCGCGGGCTCGTGGTACTCGGCGTGCCCTCGAACGACTTCGGCCAGCAGGAGCCGGGCAGTGCCGCCGAGATCAAGAGCTTCTGCGCGACCAATTATGCGATCGATTTCCCGCTCGCCGGCAAGGAGCGGGTGATCGGCCCGGAGGCGCATCCCTTCTACCGCTGGGTGGCGGCCGAGCTCGGCGAGGACGCGGCCCCGCGCTGGAACTTCCACAAATATCTCATCGGCCCCGACGGCACGCTCGCCGGCATGTGGCCCTCGCGCGTCTCGCCCGGCTCGGCGGAGATCGCCCGCGAGATCGAGGCGCTGCTGCCAGGCTGACGATCCGCGAGCGACGGGAGCGCTGACATGGACATGCCGAAACCGACCGCGGCGTTCGTTGGGGCCGTCTTGCTTGTGCTCGCCGCATTTGCGCCTTTCGCCGCCCGAGGCGCCGCCGCGGCCGAAATGCCGATCCTGGTGCCGATCACCGGTCCATTGGCGCTCGAAGGGACGAGCCAGCAGAACGGCGCGCTCCTCGCGCTGAAGGAGGCGCCCCCCGGGGTCGAGCTCAAGGGGACCGTCTCCGACACCGACACCACGCCCGAGGTCGCGGTGAACGCGCTCGAGCGCGCCGCCGCGTCCGGCCGGCCGATCGCCGTCGTCGCCTCCATCTTCGGCCCGCAGATCCTGGCCATGCTGCCGCTCGCCGAGCGCTACCGGCTGCCGCTCCTCACCATCTCCGGCACCGCCAAGGTGACCGAGCTCGGCAACGCCTACGTCTTCCGCTTCTTTCCCGCCGACACACTCGTCAAGTGGGCACAGGCGCGCTATGCCGTCGAGGAGCTCGGCAAGCGCCGGCCGGCCCTCATCTATCAGACCACGGCCTACGGCCAGAGCGGGGAGGCCGTGCTGCTGCCGGCGTTGAAGACGCTCGGCGCTCCCCTCGTCTTCGAGGAGGGCATCGACTTGGCGGTCAAGGACATGCTGCCCGTCCTCACGCGCGCCAAGGCGGCACGACCCGACGTGCTCCTGCTCCAGCTTCACGCCGGACCGACGGCCCTTCTCGTCCGCGAGGCGGCGCGCATGGGGCTGGGCCTCCCGATCGTCGCCGGCTCGGCCATGCACCAGCCCTCGACCGCGGCCCTCGTCGAGCCCGCGGAGCTCAAGGGGGTGTGCGCCGAGACCGGCTCCTCCCCCGTCTCGGCGGAGAGCCCTCAGATCAAGACCTGGCTCGCCCATTACCGCGCTGCCTTCGGCGGCGATCCCGACGCCTATGCGCTCGCCCAGTATGACGGGGTCGAGATGGTCGAGCAGGCGATCGCCCAGGGTGCGCGCACGCCGGCCGAGGTGCGCGACTATCTCGCGAGCAAGAGCTACGCGGGCCTCGCCACGACCTATCGCTCGGACGGCAGGGGCAACATGGCGCATGCGGCGGAGATCGTCTGCTACGACGGCAAGACGCGCATCCCCACGGTGATCAAGCACTACGACAGGCTCGACGCGGCGCCGTGACGGCAAGCGTCCTGTTTCCGAAATTCACCACCATAAGATGACACTCGTCATTGCGAGGAGCGGCGCCGAAGCAATCCAGGAAATTTCGCAAACCAAGTGCCCTGGATTGCTTCGCTGCGCTCGCAATGACGGTCAACTTCGAGTGAGATGAATTTGCGAATCCGGACACTAGAGCCTGCGCCAGCCGGCAGTACCCTCCTCGGTCGCGTGGAAGGCGATCGGGCCGACGCCGCAGATGGCGATGACGGCGGGTTCGGCGCCATCCTTCTTGACACCGTCATAGTGCGGCGTGCGGGCGACGCGCCGCACGAAGGTGCCCTGGGGTGCAGGCACGGTGCTCTCCGGATCGAATTTGTCGCCGCTTGCCACCCACCAAACGCCCGCGACCACCACACAGCAGCGATCGGTCTCGTACCAGTGCGGGGCACTCATGTAGCCGGGGTACCAGCGCACCAGCGTCATGTAGAGCCCGGAGTCGGAGGTCCGGCTCCAGAGCGGGGCCTGCTCGACGCTCCGCTCGGGAAAGCCCTCCTGTTTCTGCCAGGCGATCTGGTCCGGCCGCCGGACGATCGTCATGCTGGGATTGGGTGCTGCCTCGGCCGCTTCCGCGAGGAGTGCTGTGGGCAAGGCCGCAAGCAGTGGTGCGAGAAGGAGCTCGCGCCGGGTGGCGAGGATGTTTTCCATGATCCGACGACCTCCTCAATTTTCCGTGATTATGGCGCTTGCACGTGTCTGCTTTCCATTGGTTCATGTGCATCTTATCTTTAAGCCAATGAGCAGAAACAACATGCCGATAAGCGGCAAACGCTAACCTCCCCCTTTCAGAAGGCCCATCTCATGGCAATTTCCTTCACGCTCAACGGCAAGGCGGCGACCCTCGATGCCGATCCCGACATGCCGCTTCTGTGGGCGATCCGCGAGGTTGCGGGCCTGCATGGCACCAAGTTCGGCTGCGGCGTGGCGCAATGCGGGGCCTGCACCGTCCATATCGAGGGCCAGGCCACGCGCTCCTGCGTGACGCTGCTCTCGGCCGTCGAGGGTAAGCACGTCACCACGATCGAAGGCATCGAGAGCAAGGCGGCTAAGGCCGTGCAGGCGGCGTGGGTCGAGCTGCAGGTGCCGCAATGCGGTTATTGCCAGTCCGGCCAGATCATGTCGGCCACGGCACTGCTCGAGCAGAACCCGAAGCCGAGCGACGCGGACATCGATGGCGCCATGAGCGGCAATATCTGCCGCTGCGCGACCTACGTCCGCATCCGCGCCGCGATCCACGCGGCCGCGCACAGGCTGGAGGGCTGAGCCATGGGCGATATTCCGCTCGCCTTGCCCGTTTCGAGCCGCCGCGGCTTCCTCAAGGGTGCCGCCGCCAGTGCCGCCGGCCTCACCATCGGCTTCCACTGGTCCGGCCCGCTGCGCCGTGCCTTGGCCGAGGCACCCAAGGATTTTGCACCCAACGCGTTTCTGCGGATAGCACCGGACAATAGCGTCACGGTGATCGCCAAGCATGTCGAGCTGGGTCAGGGTGCTTATACCGGTCTCGCGACCATCGTCGCCGAGGAGCTCGACGCCGATTGGGCGCAGATCCGCGTCGAATCCGCACCGGCCGACGCCAGCAAGTACAACAATCTCAACTGGGGTCCGGTCCAGGGTACCGGCGGCAGCTCGGCCATGGCCAATTCCTGGATGCAGCTGCGCCAGGCCGGCGCCAGCGCGCGGGCCATGTTGGTCGCAGCCGCCGCGGCGGAGTGGGGCGTGCCGGCGGCGAGCCTGACCGTAGCGGGTGGGGTGGTCCGCCACGCGCCAAGCAAGCGTCAGGCGACGTTCGGAGCGCTTGCCGTGAAGGCCGCCGCCCAGCCGGTCCCGGCCAAGGTGACCTTGAAGCAGCCCAAGGGCTTCAAGCTGATCGGCCGCAAGCTTCCGCGCGTCGATCTGCTGCCCAAGACCAACGGCACGGCGCAATTCACCATCGACGTGACTTTCCCCGGCATGCTCGTGGCCCTCTTGCAGCGCCCACCGCTCTTCGGCGCCGCGGTCAAGTCGTTCGACGCGGCCGCGAGCAAGGCAATACCGGGAGTGACCGACGTGGTCCAGGTGCCACGCGGCGTCGCCGTCGTCGCCAAGAGCTTCTGGGCGGCCAAGCAGGGTCGCGACGCACTCAAGCTCGAGTGGGACGACAGCAAGGCGGAGAAGCGTAGCTCCGCCGCCATCATAGCTGCGTACCGCACGCTGGCCGACCAGCCGGGCAAGCCGGCCCGCAAGGAGGGCGACGCGGCGACCGCACTCAAGGGCGCGGCCAGGACTATTTCGGCGTCCTACGAGTTCCCCTATCTCGCCCATGCGCCGATGGAACCGCTCGACGCCGTCGTCAAGCTCGACGGCAGCGGCTGCGAAATCTGGGCCGGCGACCAGTTCCAGACGATTGATCAGGCGAATGCCGCGGCGACCGCCGGGCTGAAGCCGGAGCAGGTCAAGATCCATACGCTCCTCGCCGGCGGCAGCTTCGGCCGGCGCGCCAACGCGGCGTCGGACTACATCGTCGAGGCAGTCTCGATCGCCAAGGCGCTGGGTGCGAACGGCACCCCGGTCAAGCTGCAATGGACGCGCGAGGACGACATCCAGGGTGGGCGCTACCGCCCCATCTATGTCCATAAGATCGAGGCAGCACTCGATGCGAAGGACCAACTCGTCGCCTGGCGGCATCGCATCGTCGGCCAGTCGATCATCAGCGGCACGCCGTTCGCGTCCCTGATCAAAGACGGCATCGATGGAACCTCGGTCGAGGGTGCGGCAAACCTGCCCTATGCCGTGCCCAATCTCTCGGTCGAGCTCGCGACGACCGAGACGGGCGTGCCGGTGCTGTGGTGGCGCGTCGTCGGCAGCTCGCATACGGCCTACGCGACGGAGGCCTTCATCGACGAGGTCGCGCACGCGGCCGGCAAGGACCCGTTCGCGTTCCGTCGGGCGCTGCTCGGCCGTCACCCGCGCCACAAGGGGGTCTTGGAACTGGCGGCCAAAGCCGCCGGCTGGGGCAAACCATTGCCCAAGGGCCAGGGCCGCGGCATTGCCGTCGCCGAGGCGTTCGGGACCTATGTCGCCCAGGTCGCCGAGGTCACGGCAGCCCCCAACGGCAAGATCAAGGTCGACCGCGTGGTCTGCGCGGTCGATTGCGGCATCCCGATCAATCCGGACGTGATCACGGCACAGATGGAGGGCGGCATCGGCTTCGGCCTGGGTGCTGTGCTCTACGGCGCGATCACGCTCAAGGAGGGCCAGGTCGAACAGGCGAATTTCGACAGCTATCAGGTGCTGCGCATCGACGAGATGCCGAAAGTCGAGGTGCATATCGTGCCCTCAAGCGCGGCCCCGACCGGCGTCGGCGAGCCCGGCGTCGCCCCGATCGGCCCGGCCGTCGCCAATGCGGTGTTCGCGGCGACCGGCAAGCGTCTTCGCGTCCTGCCCTTCTCGACCGGCGGCACGGTTTGACGGGTGCGGCTCCGTCATCTTCCGGGCCTTGCCCAAGGGGTGATTGTCGATTGGACCTAATCCGCGGCGCGCGCGATGGCCTTGACGCTCAAGACGCCCGCAGCTCCCCATCCCGCGGCACCCGCCGGAACGCTCGGCCGAAACTTGACATAGAGGGCGTAGGCGCGGGCCGCGAGCTCGCCCGGCGGCAACGAGCCGGCGAGCTTTTGCATGGCCGCCGTCACCTCGCCGAGGGCGTCGCCGAAGCGGCCCTCGAGATAGGCCTTCACCGACCGAGGCTCGATCGGGCGGCCTTTGCTGGCGGCGCGAAGTCCGGCAGGCGTCCGCACGACCGGGACCGCGCGATGCAGCAAGTCGACATGAAGCTTGGCACGTCCCTTCAAGTCCTTGCGGTGCGCCAAGAGCGCTCTTGGCGTCGGCTGGAAGAGTCCGAGCGACAGGCCCTTGGCATGGGCGTTGAGCCCGGCGACCGCCCGGCCCATGGTCAGCGCCTCGTCCCAGGTGAAGCCCAGGTGCCGTGCGACGACGGCGGCCCATAGGGTCATGACCGGCGCGCGATTGATCTTGATGGTGCGGGATTGCATGCCCCCTTATCCGCAGAGATGCCAATGCCGTCAATGTCTTGCATCAGCGGCACCCTGGTCTCTTGATCTAGATCAACAGGGGGCAACGCCGGCGGGTCTATGAAGCTGGGGCAGAGGAGTTGCCGGCGTCATGGACCTTCTCGATCTCCCCGCTTTCTGGCGCACCCCACTCGTTACCGAGCCCTTCGAATATCTGGTAGTGCGCGATTTCATCCGGCCCGCGGTTTTGCCCGCGGTCTTGCGGGATTTTCCGCGCATCGACGACACCGGGCTGTTGCCGGTCGCTTCGACGCGCTACGGGTCCGTCTTTGGCCAGCTCATCGAGGAGATCGAGGGCGAGGCGCTGAGCCGGGCATTTGCCGAGAAATTCGACATGCCGCTCACGCCGATGCAGGTCATGACGACGGTGCGCGGCAATTGCGGCGCCCGCGACGGCCGCATCCACGCCGACAGCCCGACGAAGCTGGTGACGGCGCTCATCTACCTCAACGAGTCCTGGGCCGCCGAGGACGGGAGGCTGCGGCTTCTGCGCGGCCCCGACGACATCGAGGACGTGGTTGCCGAGGTGCCGCCGAGCGGGGGCACGCTCGTGGCCTTTCGTCGCACCGAGCGCTCCTATCATGGCCACAAGCCTTACGTCGGCCCGCGTCGCTACGTCATGTTCAATTGGATGGCGGACCACGCCACGGCCCGGCGCGAAGTCCTGCGCCATCGCCTGTCGGCGGCGGCGAAGCGGCTCGTGCCGAAGCGCTGGAGCGCCTCATGACCGGCCCCGGCCACGTCGCGCGCCAGCTCCTGCGCGCGCTGGACGAGGCGCAGCCGGCAGCGCTGCCGTTCCGGCATTGGCGCGTCGCCGCCCTCTTGCCGGCCGAGATCGCGTCGGCGATCGCCGTCCTGCCCTTCGCCCCGCCGGCGGTCGGCGACAGCCAGGGCAAGCGCGAGACCAACAACAGCACGCGGATTTTCCTCTCCCCGGCCAACCGCTCCCGCTTTCCCGCCTGCGAGGCGGTGGCAGCCGCCTTGCAGGGCGACAACGTCGTCGATCGCGTACAGCAGCTCTGCGGCGCGGCACTCGGCGGCGCATATCTTCGCATCGAATATTGCCAGGACACCGACGGTTTCTGGCTCGAGCCGCATACCGACATCGGCGCCAAGCTTTTCACCATGCTGATTTATCTCGCAACGGAAGAGGGCTCCGAGGACTGGGGCACGGACCTGATGACCCCCGAAGGCGACGTGGCGGCGAGAGTGCCCTACCGCGCCAACACCGGCGTCATCTTCATCCCGGGCAGCGACAGCTGGCACGGCTTCCGCAAGCGGCCGATCGCCGGCGTGCGGCGCTCCCTCATCGTCAATTACGTCAAGCCGGAATGGCGCTCGCGCCACGAGCTGGCTTTTCCCTCGCAGCCGGTGGCCTGAGCCGATGGACGCCGCCCTCATCCGCCGCTTCGAGGACCAGCGCATCCCGCGCTACACCAGCTATCCGACCGCACCCCATTTCAGCGCGAGCGTGGGCGTGCGCGATTGCCGGGCATGGCTCGCAGCCCTCGATCCCGCGGCGGGGCTCTCGCTCTATCTCCATGTGCCGTTCTGCACGTCTCTCTGTTGGTATTGCGGCTGCCACACCAAGGTGCCGGGGCACGACGAGCCGATCGAGCGCTACGTCGCCGCACTGGAGCGCGAAATCCTCTCCGTCGCCGATCTCCTGCCGGCGAGGATGCGCGTCGTCCATCTGCATTGGGGCGGGGGTACGCCCACCATCATCGGCCCCGCCCGCTTTCGCCGGGTGATGGGGTCGATCCGGCGCCGTTTCGCCGTCGCCGGCGAGGCCGAGCTCGCCATCGAGATCGATCCGCGCCGGCTCACGCCCGAGATGGCGGCAGCCTTCGGGGAGGAGGGCATCACCCGCGCGAGCCTCGGCGTCCAATCCTTCGATCCCGTCGTGCAAGCGGCGATCAATCGGGTGCAGAGCCTTGCCGAGACCGAGCGCGCCGTCGCTCTCCTGCGCGGCACCGGCATCGCCCGGATCAATTTCGACCTCATCTACGGATTGCCGCACCAGACCGTCCCCTCGTGCGCCGAAACGGTCGAGCGTGCGCTGACCCTCGCACCCGACCGGCTCGCCGTCTTCGGCTACGCCCACGTGCCGGCGATGAAGCGTCACCAGGAGCGCATCGACGCGGCGGCCCTTCCCGGTGCGGCCGCGCGCCATGCCCAAGCCGAGGCGATCACCGATGCCTTGCGGCGCGCCGGCTATGTCTCGATCGGCCTCGATCACTTCGCCCGCCCCGAGGACGAGCTCGCCCGCGCCTTCGCGGCGAAGCGGCTGCGGCGCAATTTCCAGGGCTACACCGCCGATCCCGCGGCAGCGCTCATCGGCCTCGGCGCCTCGGCGATCTCCGCCTTGCCCCAGGGCTATCTCCAGAACACTCCGCTCATCAGCGCCTACGGCGAAGCGGCGGCGGCGGGATGCCTCGCCACCGCGCGCGGTGCTACCCTCGCTGCCGACGACCGGCTCCGCCGCGACGTCATCGACGAGCTCATGTGCTATCTCGCGGCCGATCTCGGGGAAATCGCCGCACGCCACGGCACGGACGCCGCGCGATTTGCCGCGGAGCGCGACAAGCTGGAAGAGCTGGCAGTGCAGGGCATCGTGCGACTTGAAGGCGACAACATCGAGGTCGTCGAGGAGTGCCGCATGCTCGTGCGCGTCGTCGCCGCGGTGTTCGACGGCTATCTCGACAGCACCGCCGCCAAACACGCCCGCGCGATCTAGGCCAAGCATTGGTCTCGCGCAGGCGCGGGAGATCCTGCCCGCGGCACCTACGTTCGAGGCAAAGGGCTTCAAGCCCGCCTGAGCCGAAGGTTCGACCCGTCTCGCTATGCCGCACCGGCCTCCGCTCGGATCGCCAAGCAGCCGCGTCGCACGTCAATTGATCGGACGGTCAGCTGGAGCGCTTTTTCGTCGGTTTCTTCTTAGCAGCGGAAGGCGTTCGCTGTATCTTGCTTGGCGAAGTACTGTTCTTCTCCTGGTTTTCCGCGATCATGTGTTCCGCGATCAGCTCGGTCTGAAAGCGGCTAATCGAGTCGGGGTCGGTGAAAATCGTCTGGGTATTGTTCTGGGCCTTATAGCCCGCGCCGCCGGCCTTCCCCGTGACCACGTAGGTGCCCTCCCCTGATGACGACCAATTCACCGATCCCTCCGCACCCACCTTGCCGTCCGCCACGAAGCCCTTCGTGTGGCTGATCTGATGGGTCGAAGATTCGCCTATGGTGAAGTGGGTGTTGAAGGCTGCCAGCTCTTTCTGTCGATCGGCGTCCAGCAAGGCTTTTTCGTGCCGACCGCCCGACTGGGATTTATCTAGCGTGATCAGCATTGTGATGTTCGGATCCAATGCCTTCGCCATCAAGATGTCGTTGAGCTCTTCGTCATCGTAACCAAACATGTTGGTGTACAGCGACACCCGCACTCGGGATAGCACGTATTTCAAGATGTCGTGAACATCGTCGCGCCCGACGAAGAAGAGGTGGAAATCCTTGCTTGCCGCGGTGGCGTAGGTTCCCTCCTGCGTGTATTGCTGAAGGTCGAGGAGATTGAACGTCTGCAGGCTCTGCGAGGAATCGCTAGTCACATTGCTGGCGGACGGTTCTGTGGGCGGTTTAGCTTTCGCTTTCGCCATGGCTCGCCTCCCTTCGATGGACTGTCCTTCTCTTCAAGCATAGGTAGCATAGACGATGCGGGTTTCTACCACTATCATAAAACGGGCCATCGAACTGCGCGACCGGTTTGGCTGAGCCGGCCCGCGTGCTCCTACGCACGCCGATCGGGGCTTGATTAGGCTGTGCGAGGCACAAGCCTTCGCAACGCGCCCCCCTCCCCCGCCTCGGAGGAGGGAGAAGGACGAGCGGGGCGCTTCCATCATGCCGGGAGCAGCCCTGCCGGCGCGCAGCGTCGCGAATGAGGAGTTGCGCGGCTTCGGAGAGGTGCAGAATCGGCTCATGATTTGAGTCGACTCGCAGCGGGCGCGAAATGATCATACCGAGTCCGAACACCATCCTGCTCTTCATGCTTACCGCACTCGCGCTCAACCTCTCGCCGGGGCCGTCGATCCTCTTCATCCTCTCACGCTGCATCGCCGAGGGGCGGCGCGCCGGACTCGTAGCGGTGTTCGGGCTCGCGAGTGCTGCGGTGGTGCAGGCGCTGGCTGCCGCCTTCGGCCTCGCCGCACTCTTCCTTTATTCGTCCCTCGCCTTCGCCATCGTGAAATATTGCGGCGCCGCCTATCTCGTATATCTCGGCGTGAGCGGTGTCCTTGCGGGCGGCATCTCCGGCATCGCCGCATCCGCCCGCCGCAAAGGCAACGTCTCGCTCGCCCGGGTCTATCGGCAGGCGCTGACCGTCGAGCTGCTCAATCCGAAGCTCCTCCTGTTCTTCTTCGCGTTTCTGCCGCAGTTCGTCGACCCGGCAGTGGGCGCGCCGCGTGCGCAGATGCTCTTCCTGGGGCTCCTGTTCCAGGTGACCGCACTGCCGACCAATCTCGCGGTCGCTTTTGCCGGCGGCTCGCTCGCTCGCCTCTTGGCGCGAAGTCCCCGCTGGGCGCGGCTCCAGAGCTGGCTCTCGAGTGCCGTGCTCGTCGGCCTCGGGCTCAGACTTGCGCTATCGGAGCGGCGCTAGCCCGCGGCCAGCACCCCTCGCGGAAAAGGGCGCGCTCGCCAGTTCTCCCGCGCCCCGCCCTTGGGCGGCCTGCTAGAATGACCTCGTGGAACTGCTCCAGCTGATCCTCGACGGGCTTTCGCTCGGTGCCGCCTATGCGCTCGTGGCCCTCGGCTTCGTGCTGGTGCTGAACGCGACCGGGGCGGTCAATTTCGCGGCGGGCGATCTGGTGATGGCGGGCGGCTTCGTGGCGGTCGCTCTCGCCCAAATACTGCCCGTGCCGGGACTCCTGCTGCTCCCGCTCGTCCTCCTCCTCATGGCGGCCTTGGGCTTGCTCTTCTCGCTCCTGGCCTATTTTCCGCTGCTCGGCCGCCCTCCCACCGCCGTCTTCATCAGCACGATCGCCTGCGGCGTCATGCTGCAGAACTCGGCGAACGCGATCTTCGGTGCGGAGCCGCGCAAGGCGCCGGCCCTCCTCGGCGAGGCGCTTTACCGCCTCGACGGCCTCACCATCGGCCGGCAGTCGCTTGCCATCATCCTGGTGGCAGCATTCCTCGTCGCGGCCCAGTATCTTCTCTTCGCCCGCACCCAACTCGGCCGCTCGCTGCGCGCGACCGCCCAAGACCGCGACATCGCCGAAGCGCTCGGCGTGCCGACGCGGCGCATGATCGCCCTCACCTTCATGCTCGCGGCCGCCCTCGCTGGAGCCGCCGGTCTTCTCCTCGCCAACCGCTATTTCGTCGTGCCCACGGAGGGCGGGGATCTCGTCGTGAGCGCTTATATCGCGGTCGTCATCGGCGGCTGGGGCAGCCTGCCGGGTGCCGTGCTCGGCGCCCTGCTCATCGCGCTCTTCCAGGTCGTCGTCTCGGCCTACGCCTCCTACACGGTCGCGGCGGCGCTGCTCTATGGCGTCCTCCTCGGGGTCCTCTTCCTCCGCCCCAAGGGCCTCTTCGGCGAGGCGATCGGGAGGCGCGCCTGATGCGCACCTGGCTCGCTGCCGGCATCCGGCTTCCGCTCGCCGCCCTCGCCGCGGCCCTCGCGGCTTATCCGATCTTCTTCGGCAATGCCTACAGCTTCCGCGTGCTGACCCTCGCCGGCATCTATGCGCTCCTCGTGATCGGCTATCAGTTCATCTTCGGCCATGCCGGTGCGCTTTCCTTGGCCCAGGGCTGCTTCTTCGGCATCGGCGCCTATGTGAGCGCGATCCTCGCCGCGAGCTTCGGCTGGAGCTTCGCCCTCACCTTCCCGCTCGCCCTTGCCGCCCCAGCCCTCCTCGCCGCCGTCGTGGCCCTGCCGGTCCTGCGCCTCGAGAGCCATTACCTGGCGCTCGCGAGCCTGGGTATCGCACAGGTGGCCCTCCTGGCCGCGACCAATTGGCAGAGCCTGACCGGCGGGGCGAACGGCATTGCCGGCATTCCGGGCATCGCCGCCTTCGGCCATTCCCTGGCCGAGGGGGCACCGCTCATGCTCGCGATCTGGGCGCTCGTCGCCGTGGCGGGTCTCCTCGCCTGGCAGATCACGCGCGGGCTCTATGGCCGCATGTTCCATCTCATGCGCGAGAACGCCACGGCGGCCGCCGCCCTCGGCATCGACGCGAGCGCGATGCGCTTCCGTGCCTTCCTCCTCTCCGCCCTCTATGCCGGGGCGGCGGGGGCGCTCTATGCCCATACCCTCGGCGTGATCTCGCCGGGTGTCTTCGAATTCCCGGTCATGGTCGCCTGTCTCGCGATGGCGGTCATCGGCGGCTCGGCCCGCGTCTCGGGTGCCATCCTGGGGGCGGTCCTCCTCGTCCATCTGCCCGAGTGGTTTCGCGTCTTCGAGAAATCCTACCTCATCGTCTATGGGGCGGCCTTGCTCGCCGTCATCATCGTGGCCCCGTGGGGCGTGGTCGGCGCGCTCGAGCGTGGGCGCAAGCGCTTCCTGCCCGAACCTCAACCGCGCGCGCCGGCACAGCACGTGACCGCCCTGCGCGCGCCGGTGCCTGCGGGGGCGGACGCCGTCCTCGAGCTGTCATCGCTCGGCATCGCCTTCGGCGGCGTTGTGGCCTTGGAGGGGGTCAGCTTCGTCGTCCGGCCGGGCGAGCTCCTCGGCCTCATCGGACCCAACGGCTCGGGCAAGACCACGCTCGTCAACGTGGTGAGCGGGTTCGAGCGGCCGAATGCCGGCCGCATCCGCTTCGCCGGCCGGGACATCACGCAACTGCCGCCCCATCTCCGGGCCCGCCTCGGCATCGCGCGCAGCTTCCAAAGCATCGCCCTGGTAGCAAGCATGAGCGCGCTCGACAACGTGGCCCTCGGCCGTGCCTCGCTCGAGGGCACGGGTTTAGTCTCGGCCTTGGCGCCCGCGCGGACGGATGCGCATCTCGTTCGCGCGCGCGCCCACGGGATGGCGCTGCTCGATGCCCTCGGTGCAGCGGCTTTCGCCGAGCAGCCGTGCGGAGCGCTCCCCCACGGCATCGCGCGCAGGGTCGAGATCGCGCGCGCCTTGGCGCTCGAGCCGCGCCTTCTCATTCTCGACGAGCCGGCGGCCGGGCTCGCCGAGGAGGAGGCCGCCCTCCTCGCCGAGCGGCTCCGAGCCCTCGCCGCTGCCGGTCTCACGCTCCTCGTCATCGAGCACAACATGCCGTTTCTCATGCCGCTCGCGGAGCGCATGGTCTGTCTCGAGGACGGCCGCGTCATCGCCGAGGGAAAGCCGGAGGAGGTGCGCCTCCATCCGCGGGTCCTCGAAGCCTATCTCGGGCGCGGCAGCTCCGCAGGTGTTCCCGCATGAGCGAGCCGCTTCTCGTCATCGAAGGTCTCCGCGTCGCCTACGGCGGCAGTGCGGCACTTGACGGTGTCTCCCTCGCCGTCGCCGAGGGCGAGACCGTCGCCCTTCTCGGCGCCAATGGCGCCGGCAAGTCGAGCCTGCTCAAGGCGGCGATGGGCCTCGTCCCGGTGCGGGCCGGCCATATCCGCTTCGCCGGGCTCGAGCTCGGGCAGCTCCCGGCGCACGCGCGCGCGGCCCTCGGCCTCGGCTATTGTCCGGAGGGCCGGCGCTGCTTTCCCGGCCTCAGCGTGCGCGAGAACCTCGAGGTCGCGGCAAGGGTCCCAAGCTCGACGCGCCGCCGGCGGCTGGAGGCGGTCTTCGCCGCCTTTCCGCTTCTCGCCCCACGGGCGGAGGTGCCGGCTTGGCAGCTCTCGGGCGGGCAGCAGCAGATGCTCGCGATCGCGCGGGCGCTCATGTCGGCCCCCCGGCTCCTCCTCCTCGACGAGCCCTCGCTCGGGCTCTCGCCGCGCCTCGTGGACGAGCTCCTCGAGAAAGTGCGCGCGATTGCGCGGGAGGGCACGGCCGTGCTCCTGGCCGAGCAGAACGCCGCCAAGGCGCTCACGCTTGCCGAGCGCGCCTATCTGCTCGCGGGCGGCCGCGTGCGCAGCCACGGCAGATGTGCCGAGCTCGCCGCCAGTGCCGAAGTGCGCGAGGCTTTTCTCGGGGGATAGAGCACACGCCCGCGCGTTTGCATCCGCTCGATTTGCAGCACAGAATGCCGCCCCGGCCTCGGCCGGTTACGGCACCGGGAAGGAGTCGCATCATGCTCAAGCATTTGACCCCCGCTGGCATCGCCAAGCCGCTCGGGCGCTACAGCCACGCGGTCGAGATCCCGCCCAACGCGCGCTGGCTCTACGTCTCGGGCCAGGTCGGGATGATGCCCGACGGCAAGCTGGCGGCGGGCTTCGAGGCGCAGACCGAGCAGGCCTTCGCCAACCTCAAAGCCGCCCTCGCGGCCGCCGGCATGGGCTTCGCGGACGTCGTCAAGCTCACCTATTATCTGACCGACGCGGCGAACGTGGCCCTTCTGCGCAAGGTGCGCGACCGCTTC
>DATJAC010000121.1:0-3728 GCA_035516655.1 Alphaproteobacteria bacterium
TCGGTGAGCGTGTCGGTCGGCATCCTGGCGCTCGCCTATGTGCTGGAGCAGGGCGGTACCGCCTATTTCCCGATCAGGGTCGTGCGTCCGCATCTCGCGGCCGGGCGACTCCATCTCGTGGCCGAGGCCCCCGAGTTCCGCCGCCCGGTCTATGCGGTCTATCCCCAGGCCTCGGCCCAGGAAGCGCTCTTTCAGTTGGTGTTGGGGGGCTTGCGCGCCATCGCCAAGACCGAGGCCGCCGAATCCGAGAACTGACACCGGCAGCGCCGGCGGGCGGTCTTCTTCAATCCTGCTTCACCAGCACGGCACCCAGAATCGCACCCTGGCCGTCGCCGGGCATGTAGTCCGATTGCACCAGGATGGCGCAGCCCTTGTCGCGCGTGAGCTCCAGCTCGACGGGGATCTGCAGGCGATTGCCGTCGTAGCGCCCGATCTGGCGCAGCTCGCGCACGATGTTGAATTCCTTGAGCGTGCGGCCCTCGTTCTCGCCGTGCGCCACGGGTGTCGCATGCTCGCGGTCGAAGACGGCCAGCCACACGGTGGCCCCGCCGGTCAAGCTCGAGGCCGGGATGCCGACCGCATATTTGTCCGCGGTTTTCTCCGTCAAGGTGAGGGCGAGCTTCTTCGTGTCCTTCTCGCGCGCGCCGATCAGCTCGGCGACGGTGTCGCGGTCGGAGCCGGTCGCGTCGCGGCCGCCGTCGATCACCATCTCGGGCGTATAGAGAAAGCGGTTGCCGAGGGCGGCGGTATAGCGGCGCTGGCGCTCGGTCGCCTCGCGCGAGGCGAAGGGATCCTTCCAGCCGATGTAGTCCCAGTAGTCGACGTGGTAGGCGAGGGCCACGATGCCGGGTTTCTTGGCGAGCTCGCCGAGATAGGCATCGGCGGGCGGGCAGCTCGAGCAACCCTCCGAGGTGAAGAGCTCGACCACGACCGGCGTAGCGCTCCCCGCCGCCGCAGGCAGTGCCACGGCACCGAAAGCGCCGGCCGCAAGTCCCAAGAGTGCCAGTCGCATCGTCGTCGTCATGGTAGCGAACATAGGGTCCACGAGCAGCCGCGCCGAGTCAATTATTGGTGAGCGGCCGCTGCCGTGGCCGCGATTCATCCGAGTGCCGCCACGGCACTCGCGGCGATGCTCTCCAGTTGGGCGCGGTCGGGAGCGAGCTTCGCGCGCACGCGCATGCCGTCGATGATACTCGCCAGCATGCGGGCGAGGGCCGCGGGATCGCGCCCGGCTGCGATCTCGCCCGCGGCTTGCGCGCGCGCGATCAAGCGGGCGAGCTGCAGTTCGAGGGCGTCGGCCTGGGTCTTGATCATGGCGGCGATCTCGGGCTCGCGGCTCGCGAGCTCGCAGGCCGAGTTGACCGCAAGACAGCCGCGCCGCTGCGGATCGCCCGCCGAGAACGCCACGAGCTCGCTCAAAAGGCCGCGCAAGCCCGCGAGCGGGGAGCCGGCATCCGCGGTCGCCTCGAGGCGGGGTGCCAGCACCGTCGCGATGTAGCGCGCGAGGGCGCGACGGAAGAGGCTCCGCTTGTCGCCGAAGGTGGCATAGAGGCTCGCCCGATTCACCCCCATGGCCTGCACCAGATCGTCGACCGAAGTGGCCTCGTAGCCCTGGCGCCAGAAGAGCTGCATCGCCTTGCGCAAGGCGGCATCCGGATCGAAGGCTTTGCTGCGCGGCATGGCGTCTCGCCTCTGTTCCGCGTTTTGGAATATACCGTCCATGCCAGCATGTCAACGCAGCGGAAACCTCCTCACCCAGCTTCGGCTAGGCTCGGCTTCGCCTCGCCAACCCTACGCAACGCTCTCCCCCTTCAGGGGGACAGGGTAGGGTGAGGGGGATTGGCAATTTGGAACGAATGAAATGCTACGCGTGCCTCGCCAAGCCGCGCAGCACATACTGGAGGATTCCGCCGTGGCGGAAATACTCGACCTCGTCTTGCGTGTCGATCCGGCAAACGACCGGTACATTTTCAGACTGTCCGTTCTGTCTGTGGACGACCAAGGTGAGGCTCATACGCGGCTTGATGCCGCCGGTGAGACCGATCACGTCGAACGTCTCGCTGCCGTCGAGCTTGAGGGTCTTGCGGGTGGTGCCTTCGGGAAGCTGCAGAGGAAGAACGCCCATTCCAACAAGATTCGAGCGATGGATGCGCTCGAAACTCTCGACCACCACGGCCTTGATGCCGAGGAGCAAGGTGCCCTTGGCCGCCCAATCGCGCGAGGAGCCGGTGCCGTATTCCTTGCCGGCGACGACGACGAGCGGGGTGGCCTCCTCCTTATATGTCATCGCGGCATTGTAGATGGGCATGACCTTGCCGTCGGGGACGTGCTTGGTGACCCCGCCCTCGACCCCGGGCACCATCTCGTTGCGGATGCGGATGTTGGCGAAGGTGCCGCGCATCATCACCTCGTGGTTGCCGCGCCTGGCACCGTAGGAATTGAAATCGAGCGGCCGCACCTGATGCTCGAGGAGATATTCGCCGGCGGGGCTGTCCTTCTTGATCGAGCCTGCGGGAGAGATGTGGTCGGTGGTGACGGAATCGCCGAGGAGGGCGATCGGCCGCGCCTTCGTCACGTCCTTGAAGCCCGCTGCGGGGGCGGGCGCCATGCCCTCGAAATAGGGCGGATGCTTCACGTAGGTGCTGCCCGTCCCCCAGGCGTAGGTCAGGCTGGGCTTGACGTTGATGGCGCGCCATTCGGGCGGCCCCTCGAACACGTTGGCGTAGCGCTTGCGGAACATCTCGGCCGTGAGCACCTCCTCGATCGTCGTGCGGATCTCGGCATTCGCGGGCCAGACGTCCTTGAGATAGACGGGGGCGCCGTTCGCGTCCTCGCCGAGGGGATCGCGCGCGAGATCGAGCTTCATCGAGCCCGCGAGCGCGTAAGCGACCACGAGCGGGGGCGAGGCGAGATAATTGGCGCGCGTCTGGGGATTGACCCGGCCCTCGAAATTGCGGTTGCCCGAAAGCACCGCCGCGCACACGAGATCGCCCTCGTCGATCGCCGCGATGATCGCGTCGGGGAGGGGACCCGAGTTGCCGATGCAGGTGGTGCAGCCGTAGCCGACCAGATTGAAGCCGAGCTTGTCGAGCTCGGGTGCCAGGCCCGCGGCGGCGAGATAGTCGCTCACCACCTGGCTCCCGGGCGCGAGCGAGGTCTTGACCCAGGGCTTGACCTTGAGGCCCTTGCGGTTGGCATTCTTGGCGAGCAGCCCCGCCGCCACCAGCACGCTCGGGTTCGAGGTGTTGGTGCAGCTCGTGATCGCGGCGATCACCACGTCGCCGTCCTTGAGCTCGTAGTTGGCTCCCTTGACCTTGACCGACTTCTTGCGCCCGGCCTCGCCCACGAAGTCCTTGAGGCTCGCATCGAAGCTCTTGGCCGCACTCGAGAGCGTCACCTTGTCCTGCGGGCGCTTGGGGCCGGCGATCGAGGGCTCGACACTGGCGAGGTCGAGCTCGAGCGTGTCGCTGAAGAAAGGATCGGGGGTCGAGGCGTCGTGCCACAGACCTTGCGCCTTGGCATAGGCCTCGACCAGCTTGACGCGCGCCTCGCTGCGGCCGGTGAAGCGCAGATAGCGGATCGTCTCGCTGTCGATCGGGACGAAGCCGCAGGTCGCACCATATTCCGGCGCCATGTTGCCGAGCGTCGCGCGGTCGGCCAGCGACAGGCTCTCGAGGCCCGGGCCGTAATATTCTACGAACTTGTTCACCACCCCCTTCTTGCGCAGC
>DATJAC010000122.1:0-20498 GCA_035516655.1 Alphaproteobacteria bacterium
CGCTTCCCGACATTGGCGCGGCTCTGCACCGGCGGCGGCGATGGCGCTCCGGCCCTTCGCCCCGATCCCGCAGCACTGCCCGGCGGCGGGCGCGCGGACCTGCTCTATTGCCCGTTCACGGCTCTCTTCTATGCCAAACCCGCGGTGCCCACGATCGCCACCGTTTACGATCTGCAGTTCATCGCGTATCCGCAATTCTTCAGCCGCACCGAGGTCGAGGAGCGCGCGAGGCATTTCTTCAGGGCCGCGGCCGCGGCCGACCGGCTGGTGTGCATCTCGGATTACGTGCGCGATCAGGTTTGCCGCGCGACCGGCCTCGGCGCTGCGTGGGTGAAGCGCGTCCATATCAGCCTGCCCGACCGGCTCGGGCCCGCTGACCCCGCGGCCCTGCCGGCACTCCTCGCTCGGCACGGCTTGAGGCACGGGCGCTATCTCATCTACCCGGCGAATACTTGGCCGCACAAGAACCACGACATGCTCCTCGCCGCCGCCGGACTCTTTTTCGCGCGGCACCCGGCGAGCGATCTCAAGCTCGTCTGTCCGGGCGTCAGCGACGATCGCCGGGGACAGGCGCTCAAGGCGGCGGCCCGGCGGATGGGCCTCGCGGAACGCGCGATCTTCCCGGGTTTCCTCGGCGAGCGCGACCTGGCCGGTCTCTTCGCCGGCGCCCGCGCGCTCATCTTCCCCTCGCTCTTCGAGGGCTTCGGCATGCCGCTTCTGGAGGCGATGGCGCAAGGGGTGCCGGTATTGAGCGCCAACACCACGAGCCTGCCCGAGATTGCGGGCGATGCCGCCCTGATGTTCGATCCGCGCCGGCCCGACGAGATCGTCGGCGCCATCGAGACGATCGAGGGCGAGCCGCGGATGGCGGAGCGTCTGGCGGCGGCCGGACGCGCGCGCGCCGCCCAATTCGGGAATGCGGCCACCATGGCGGAAGCCTATCTCGCCCTCTTCGACGACGTGATGGCGCTGCAGCGGCGGCCTTTGGGCGCCTTCCGCCGCCGTCTCGCGCTCTTTTACCGGGAAGCGGCGCGGGCGCTTTCGGGCGACAGGCGGAAGCACTTGCGGCACGCGCTCGCGGGGCGCATTCGCGGCACGCCGCGTTGGCTCCTCGGCCGGCTGCAGTTGGCGCGCGCCTACCTCGGCGGCCGCCTGCCCGGGTTGCGCGCGCTCGCCGTCCGCCTGCGCGGCGGGCATTCGGGGGCGAAGTCGTGAGTGGTCCGGGTGCGGAACGGGGCGGCAGGGTGTTTTGCGTCGGCGCGCCGGGAACGGCCGACGGATGAGCCCGGCGATCTCCGTGATCACGCCCTCCTTCGCTCACGCTCGCTTCATCGAGCGCACCATCAAAAGCGTCCTCGCGCAGGGCATCGCCGATCTCGACTATGTGGTGGTGGACGGGGGCAGCACGGACGGCACCGTCGAAATACTGGAGCGCTACGCGGACCGGCTGCGCTTCGTCTCGGAGCCCGACGCGGGACAGGGGCATGCGGTCAACAAGGGTTTGGCTATGACGACCGGGCCGGTGATCGGCTGGCTCAATTCCGACGACGTCTATTATCCGGGCGCCCTCGCGGCAGTTCTCGATTTCTTCGCATCTCACCCCGAGGTCGACGTGGTCTACGGGGACGCCCGCCACATCGACGAGAACGACGCGGTGATCGAGGATTATCCGACCGAGCCCTGGGATCTCGCGCGTCTGGCCGATGTCTGCTTTCTCTGCCAGCCCGCGGTCTTCTTTCGCAGACGCGTGGTCGAGCGCTTCGGTCCGCTCGACCAGTCGCTCTACTTCTGCATGGATTACGAATATTGGCTTCGCCTCGGCCGCGGCGGTGCGGTCTTCGCGCATCTGCCCCGCCTCCTCGCCGGCTCGCGCTTCTACGCCGCGAACAAGACCTTGCGCGGCCGGGCCGCGTTCCACGCCGAGATCAATGGCATGCTGAAGCGCCGGTTGGGCCGCGTGCCCGACCGCTGGCTCGCCAATTATGCCCATGTCGTCGTCGAGGAGCGCGGCATCGCCCGCGACAGCGGGCCGCGCTTCGCTTTCGCGGTCAGCTGGGCAACGCTCAGGGCGGGCCTCAGTTGGAACGGCACCCTCAACGCATCGCTCCTTGCCCTCACCTTGGGTTGGCTGCGCGGTGCCGTCGCCCAGAGCCTTGCCTTCCGCCGCGCGGGGCCGGCACCTTGAGAATCGGATTCGACGTCAGCCAAACGGGGCGGGACAAGGCCGGTTGCGGCTTCCTCGCCGACAACCTTGTCCGCGCGCTGCCGGCCCTGATGCCGGCGGACGAGTTCCTCCTCTACCCGACCTTCGGCGATCTCTTCTGGGACGAGCGCTGGCCCACGGATACGGCATTCCCGCAAGGCCCCAACGTGCGGCGCGGCTTCCACCACGAGGACTTCGAGGCGGCGCGCGGCTTCTGGCGCGCTCCGCCGGCCGAGCTCGAAGCACTCCTCGGGGCTCCCGACATCGTTCACTCCAACAACTTCTTCTGCCCGCGGGACCTGCGCCGAGCGCGCCTGGTCTACACGCTCTACGACCTCAACTTCCTCGAGCACCCCGAATGGACGACCGAGGCCAACCGGATCGGCTGCTTCGAGGGCGTCTTCGGCGCCAGCATCGCGGCCGATGCCGTCATCGCCATCTCCGAATTCACGCGCCGGCACTTCCTCGAGCGCTTCCCGCATTATCCCGCCGCGCGCGTCGCCGCTGTCCATCTCGCGAGCCGCTTCGGCGGGGCGGGCGACAAGACCGACGCGGCGAGCGTACCCGAGCGGCTTGCCCGGCTGCCGGCAGGCGGCTTCTGGCTCGCGGTCGGCACCATCGAGCCGCGCAAGAACTATGACGGGCTGATCGCGGCCTACGCCCGGCTCAAGGCCGAGGACGGCGCGGCGCCGCCGCTCGTGATCGCGGGGAAGAGCGGCTGGATGATGCCGCACTTCGAAGCTCTCCTCGGCAAGCTCGGCATCGCGGACGACGTGAAGCGCCTCGGTTATGTGAGCGAGGCCGAGCTCCTTTGGCTCTATCGCCACTGCCTTGCCCTCGTCTATCCGACCTTTTGGGAGGGCTTCGGCCTGCCGCTCGTCGAGGCGATGAGCGAGGGAGCCGCGGTGATCTCCTCGAACGTCAGCTCGATCCCGGAGATCGTCGAGGACGCCGGCATCCTGATCGATCCCCATGACGCGGACGCGCTCGTACGCGCGATGCGCGAGCTGGCGGCCTCACCCGAGCGGCGCCGTGCGCTCGGGGCACTTGCCCGGGTGCGCGCGGCCCGCTTTTCCTGGCCGCATGCCGCCCGCCGGGTGGCCGAGATCTACCGCGAGACGCTGGCGCGCCCGCGTTATGCGGAGGAGCCGGCCTAGTCCACGAGGGCGATATCCGGGCGAACGGAAGCGCCGGGATCGGCCCGAGCGCCCTCACGTCACGCTTTCGACCGTCGCCTCGCAGGGAAGCCGCACGGCACCGGTGAAGGGGAGCGGCGCCTCGCCCGCCGTCACCTCGATCGGGCCGAGTCCGTTCAGGCGGTCGCGCACGAAGGCCATGTTGGGATGGGGAGCGCCCGCGAGCTCGCCGCTGTCCATGGCGAGGGTATAGACGCCCGGCCGCACGGAAAATTGCAGGGAGAAGCGCACGATCGCCGAGCTGCCCGCCGCGAGCGTGGGCAAGGGCCGCCCGAGATGGAGAAAGCTCGTGGAGAAGACGAGGCCGCCTGCACTGTCGTAGAGCTCGAAGCCGACATTGGGCCGCTCGACCCGCTCGCGGACGAGGAGCAAGGCCTCGATCGCCAGGCGCCCGAGGGCGGGAACGCGCCGGCAAGCGGCACCGGCCGCATCGACGAGGCGCACCGCCTCGATCTCGAAGGCGGGCGCCTCTCCGCGCGGCGCGTCCGCGATCAGCGAGCCTCTGCGGATGAGCGTTGCGGCGGCAGGGTCGGCGACGAGGGGGCGCTGCCGCTCCGCGACGGCGGCCGTGGTGCCGGGCTCGAGCGCGCGGCCGGATTCCACGATGTAGCGGCCGATCGCCGCGTCGGTCGAGCCGTCGAAATCGATGCTGCCCGCCTTGAGCAGGATGGCGCGGCTGCACATCGCGCGCACCGCGCCCAAGTCGTGGGAGACGAAGAGGAGCGTGGTGCCGCGGCGGATGCTCTCGCGCATGGCGCCATAGCACTTCTGCTGGAAGAAAATGTCGCCGACCGCGAGCGCCTCGTCCACGATGAGCACGTCGGGCGCGAAGAAGAGGTAAGTGGCGAAGGCGAGGCGGATCATCATGCCCGAGGAATAGATCCTGACCGGATCGTCGATGAAGGCGCCGATATCGGCGAAGGCGAGAATGTCCGCCATGCGGGCCTCGGCGTAGCCTTTGGGGAAATCGAGGAGGCGGGCAAGGTTGCGCACGTTCTCGCGTCCGCTGAGCTCCGGGTGGAAGCCGGCACCGAGCTCGAGGAGCGCTAGCACCGAACCGCCGACCTCGGCCCGCCCGGCACTCGGCGTCAGCACGCCCGCGAGCAGCTTGAGCAGGGTCGTCTTGCCCGCCCCATTGAGGCCGATGATGCCGATGCTCTCGCCGCGGCGAACGCGGAAACTCAGATCGCGCAGCGGCCAGATCTCCTGGCGATAGCGCGAGCGCGGACCCGCGAGCCAGTCGACCAGGCGGTGCCACGGCTGCTCGTAGAGCGCGTAGCGCTTGGAGAGCCCCTCGACGACGACGCTGCCCGGCTCGATCGTCATGCGGCCGGCAGCCCCTCGTGCGGTGCCGTGACGCCGACCCGCTCCGCGAAACTCCGGCAAAGCCCCGTGCCGCGCGCCGGGTAAAGCAGGAGGGCCCGGCCCAGGCACCAGGCGGCGGCAGCCGTGCTGTGGTGGCGATAGCGGGCGACACCGCGCTCGTACCAGATGGTCGACCGCAGCAGTCGCTCGGCCTTCGCCGAGTGCCGGGCGGCCTGCTCCCGGTGCAGTTCCCAAATCCGCGCGACGGAGGCGTCGACCGCTTCGACGCTGGGCCAAAGCGGGCCCATATGGACGATCGCGAGCGGCTCGCTCAAGGCCGCGATCGGCCGCTTGGCGGCATAGCGCAGCAGCCAGTCCCAATCCTCGAAGCGCGGCAGGGTCTCGTCGAGCAAGCCGAACTCCTCGAAAGCGCTGCGGCGCACGAGCCCGCAGGAGCCGAAGCTCACGTTGCAGGCGAGGAGGAGACGGAGATACCAATCCTGCGCCCGGTGCAGGGGGCGCGCCTCGACCTGGCCGCCCTGATCGCGGCAAAGCGTATAGCCGCAGAGGGCGACCGAGGTGCCGGCGCTGCAGGCGGCGAGCTCGGCGCGCTGCCGCGCCAATTTCCCCGGCAGCCACTCGTCGTCCGAATCGAGAAAAGCGACGAGCTCGCCCCCGCTCGCGCGGATGGCGGTATTGCGCGCGGCGGCGGCCCCCCGGTTCCGGCCATGGCGCAGGATCTTGAGGCGCGCGTCGGAGAAGGGGGCGAGGGCGCCGCCCAGGTCGTCGGAGGAGCCGTCGTCGACGACGAGGAGCTCGAAGTCCCCGTAACTCTGGGCCAAGACCGACGCGACCGCGCGCCCGATGCTCGCGGCGCGATTGAAGACCGGGACGACGACGCTGATCTGCGGCGGGTTGCTCATGACCGGGGACGGCACTCCGAGGCTCGCCCGGCGGCTGCCGAGACGAGCTGGCTTTTACCATGGGAGCCGGGGGCGCGTCCCCGCCTCGCGGCGCCGAGAGCGGCGGCGGCCTCGCGGGCGGCTGGCGCGAGATCGTTGCAAATGCAACTAATTACCGGTACCCTCTTGCGCAAGAAACCCGGCGGGAGGGGGGCGGCATGGAGTTCGGCTATTTCACCTTGAGCGACAATCACTATCCCGACAATCCGAGGAGTGCCGAGCGCTTCATCCTGGACATTCGCGAGGAAGCCCTCCTCGCCGATCGGCTCGGCATGCACTCGGTCTGGATCGGCGAGCACCATTTCGATTCGCTCGGCGTCAATTCCTCTCCGGCGACCCTCCTTGCCAGCATCGCCCCGCTCGCCAAGCGCGTTCGCCTGGCCCCGGCCGTGGCCGTGCTGCCGCTCCACCATCCGCTCAGCGTGGCCGAGGAATGGGCGACCCTCGATCTTCTGAGCGGTGGGCGGGTCGACTTCGCGGCCGGGCGCGGCTACGACCGGCGCGAGTACGAGCCCTTCGGCGCCGACTACATGGCGTCCCTCGAGGTCTTCGGCGAGGGGGTCGACATCCTGCTCAAGGCGTGGCGCGAGCCCGGACCCTGGTCCTACGCGGGCAAGCATTACACCATCAAGGACATGGCGATCACGCCGAAGCCGGTGCAGCAGCCGATCCCCTTCTTCATCGCCTGCTTCTCGCGTGCGAGCCTGGAGATCGCCGCGGCACGGGGCCTCAACATCATCTTCGCTCCTTTCGCCGCGGCCATGACCTTCGGCGATCTGGCCCGGGCCGTAGCCGCCTACCGCGAGGCCTGTGCCAAGTGCGGCACCCGTCCCGGCAAGGCGATGTGCAGCTATTTCATCCACATCGCCGACAGCGCCCAAGAGGAGGACTACGGGCGCCAGGCGCTGATGAGCTATTTCCGCCATTGCGTACTCCCCGCCTTCCCCAAGGACCCGACCAAGGTGCCGCCGACCATGCTGTATTTCATGCGCATCGTCGAAATCTTCACCGGCATGCGCAAGGAGGATTTGAGCGACAAGTCGATCCTCCTCGGCTCGCCGCAGAAGATCATCGAGACGCTCAAGCAGGTCGAGGCAGCCGGAATCGAGGAAGTGATCCTCTACTTCAACGTCGGCAACAAGCCGCACGAGCTCGTCAAGCGGCAGATGGCCAAGTTCATGGCGACGATCGCCCCCGCCTTCTGAGGTCCCGAGCCGAATGTTCGATCTCGCCTCATATCTGCCCTACCTGGTCAATCGGGTCGGCGTCCGCTTGGCTAACGCCTTCGGCAAGGAGCTTGCCGCCTTCGGCGTGACCTTGCCGATGTGGCGGGTGATGGCGGCACTGCGCGATCGCCGCAGCTCGAGCGTGGGTCGGCTCAGCGAGGCGACCTCGATCGAGGTCTCGACCCTGTCGCGGCTCCTTGCCGCGATGGACCGCCGCGGCCTCGTCCGCCGCCAGCGCGCGAGTGCGGACGCGCGCAGCGTCATCGTCGAGCTCAGCGAGGCGGGGAAGCACCTCACCCAAAGGATCATCCCCAAGGCGTTGCGCTACCAGGAGATCGCACTTAGGGATTTCGACGGCGCCGATGCCACGGCGCTCAAGGCCATGCTCGTGCGCGTCCACGAGAACATCGCAGCCCTCGAGGAGGAGGCGCCCGAGGGAGTAGAGCGAGCCCGTGCCGGCGCCTCCGGCCGCTGAGCCGATGCCGCAAAGCGGTTTCCGAGAGTGCCGAGGTCGGGTACACTTCGCCCCTGTCGCCGCAATTCGTCTGGGAGGATAACGATGAGAAATCGATTGATCGCTGCCGCGTTGGCGCTGGCTCTCGGCACGGCACCCGCCCTCGCGGCGGACAAGGTCACGATCGGCTTCATTACCACGCTTTCCGGCCCGCAGGGGGTCATCGGCAAGCACATGAAGGATGCGGCCGACCTGGCGCTCGAGATGCTGGGCGGCAAAGTGGGCGGGCTCCCCGCCACGATCGTCTACGGCGACGATCAGTTCAAGCCGGACGTGGGCCGCCAGGTCGCCGAGGAGATGCTCAAGAAGGACAAGGCCGATTTCATGACCGGCTTCATCTGGTCGAACGTGCTGCTCGCGTCCTATCAGCCGATCATCAAGTCCGGCGTCATCCTGATCGGCGCCAATGCGGGACCGCACGAGATCGCGGGTGCGATGTGCGCGCCGAATTTCTTCTCTTCCTCTTGGCAGAACGACGAGACGCCCGAGGCGATGGGCAGCTTCATGCAGGACGAGAAGATGAACGACGTCTACGTCATGGCGCCCGACTATGCCGCGGGCAAGGACATGATCGCGGGCTTCAAACGCGACTTCAAGGGCAAGATCGTCGGCGAGGTCTACACCAAGCCCGGCCAGGCGGATTACCAGGCCGAGATCAGCCAGATCCGTGCTGCCAATCCCAAGGCGGTGTTCGTCTTCTACCCGGGCGGCATGGGCATCCAGTTCGTGAAGCAATATGCCCAGTCGGGTCTGCGCGAGAAAATCCCGCTCTATTCCGCCTTCTCGATCGACGAGACGACGCTGCCTGCGATCGGCGACGCGGCCGACGGCAATTACGAGGTCGGCTTCTGGTCCCCCGATCTCAAGAACGCGCGCAACCAGGAGTTCGTCGCCGCCTTCCGCAAGAAGTACAATTACTACCCCTCCTATTACGCGGCCCAGAGCTTCGATGCGATCTTCATGATCGACAGCGCGGTCAAGGCGGTGAAGGGGAATCTCGAGGACAAGACCGGGATGATCGCGGCCCTCGACAAGGCGGACTACGCTTCCGTGCGCGGACCCTACAAGTACAACACCAACCACTTCCCGATCGAGAATTTCTATCTCTTCAAGATCGGCAAGGACGCGGACGGCAACTATGTCCGCAAGATCGTGCGCACGGTCTTCACCGACCACAAGGACGCCTATTTTGAGGAATGCAAGATGCCGTGAGGCAACTCGACGGCGAGCCGCAAATTCGCGCTAGGCACCCTCACCCGGCTCGCGCTCGCCACCCTCTCCGGCTCTGCGGGGTCGAGCCGCAAAGCGGATCGACGAAGGGGCCCATCGCGAAAGCGATGGGAAGGGTGAGGGAGTAGGCCCGCTGTTCCGACCCAAGATCTAGACCAAGGTACCGGCGATGCAGCCGCTTCTCGTCCTCGAGCAGGGCCTCAACGGCGTGCAATTCGGCATCATGCTCTTCCTGATGGCGGCCGGGCTCACGCTCGTCTTCGGCATCATGAACCTGATCAACTTGGCCCACGGCTCGTTCTACATGATCGGCGCCTACGTCTCCGCCTGGGTCTTCCAGGCGAGCGGCTCCTTTCTCCTCGGCATCGCCGCCGCCATCCCGGCGGCCCTGCTCGTCGGCATCGCCGTCGAGGTGGGCGTGTTCCGCGCCCTCTATACGCGCGAGCATCTCGACCAGGTCCTCGCCACCTTCGGGCTCATCCTCTTCTTCAACGAGATGGTGCGCATCATCTGGGGCCCGACGGCGCTCTACGCCAGCATCCCCCGTTTCCTCTCGGGCCAGGTCGAGCTCCTGCCGGGAGTTCCCTACCCCGCCTTCCGCCTTGCCATCATCCTCGTCGGCCTCGCGGTCGCCCTCCTCCTCTATCTCCTCGTCGCCAAGACGCGCCTGGGCATGTTGATCCGTGCCGGGGCCAGCAACCGCGTCATGGTGGGAGCGCTCGGCGTCAACGTGAGGCTCCTCTACACCTTCGTCTTTGCCCTCGGTGCCGCCCTTGCGGCCTTCTCCGGTCTCATGGCCGGGCCGATCTTCACGGTCGAATCCGGCATGGGCGAGAGCGTGCTCATCCTCGCTTTCGTGGTGATCGTGATCGGCGGCATCGGCTCGATCCGGGGCGCCTTCGTGGCGAGCCTTCTCGTCGGCATCGTCGACACCATGGGCCGCGCCTTCCTCCGTCCCCTGCTTGCGACCGTCATGGCGCCGGCGGCGGCGGACAACACCGGCCCAGCACTCGCATCCATGCTGATCTACATCCTGATGGCGACCGTGCTGTTCTTCCGGCCCCAGGGCCTCTTTCCGCCGCGCGGGAGATAGGCCATGCCGCTCGGCCGGCGCGCACTCACCGTGGCCGTTGGCGCCGTGGCCCTCGCCGCGATCCCCCCTATTGCCGTGGCGCTCGGTCAGCCCTTCTATCTCGACCTCTTCACCCGCATCCTCATCTTCGCGATCGCGGCGCTGAGCCTCGACCTCATCCTCGGCTACGGCGGCATGGTGAGCTTCGGGCATGCCGCCTATCTCGGAATCGGCGCCTACGCGGTCGGCATATTGAGCCACTATGGCTTGACCGACGGGGTGCTGCACTTCGCGGTCGCGATTCTGGCCTCGGCCCTCGCGGCACTCGTCATCGGCGCGATCTCGCTGCGCACGAGCGGGGTCTATTTCATCATGATCACGCTCGCCTTCACCCAGATGATCTATTTCCTCGGCGTCAGCCTCAACGTCTACGGCGGCGACGACGGCATGAACATCACCGCACACAGCGATTTCGGCGGCGTGCTCGAGCTCGACAACGCGAGCGTGCTCTACTACGTGACGTTCGCGGCCCTGCTGCTCTTCTATTTCGCCGGCCGGCGCCTCGTCGGGTCGCGCTTCGGCATGGTCATTCGCGGCGCCAAGTCGAACGAGCGCCGCATGGCGTCCATCGGTTTCGCCACCTTCCGCTACAAGCTCGCCGCCTTCGTGATCTCCGGCGCCATGTGCGGCGTGGCCGGAGCGCTGCTTGCCAATCTGACGCTGTTCGTCTCGCCCTCGATCATGCATTGGACCCGCTCCGGCGAGGTCATGGTGATGGTGATCCTGGGCGGCATGGGCACGCTCTTCGGTCCCGCCCTTGGGGCCGTCGCCTACCTCCTGCTCGAGCACGTGCTTTCCGGCTTGACCCAGCACTGGCAGGTGGTCCTCGGCCCGATCCTCGTCCTCGTCGTCCTCTTCGCCAGGCGCGGCGTTTTCGGGCTCTTCGCGGGGCCTACGGAGGCCCGTCGTGGCTGAACCGCTTCTCGTCATCGAGCAACTCGTCAAGCGCTTCGGCGGGCTGGTCGCGACCGACGCGGTGTCGCTCGAGCTGCCCGTGGGCGAGCTCCACGCCGTGATCGGACCGAACGGTGCCGGCAAGACCACGCTCATCGCCCAGCTCGCCGGCGAATTGATGCCCGATGCGGGCACCGTGCGCTTCGCCGGCGAGGACGTGACCCGGCTGGCACCCTACGCGCGCGCGAGGCGGGGGCTCGCCCGCTCGTTCCAGATCACGAGCGTCTTCCGCGAATTCACCGCCCTCGACAACGTTGCCCTTGCCGTCCAGGCGCACGCCGGGCACAGCTTCCGTTTCTGGCGGCCGGCGCGTGCGGAGGCGGCCCTGCGCGAGCCCGCGCGCGCCATCCTCGCTGAGGTCGGGCTCGAAGGACGGGAAGAGGTGCCCGCGGCGACTCTAGCACACGGCGAGAAGCGGGCGCTCGAGATCGCGCTCGCCCTCGCCGCACGGCCGCGTCTTCTTCTCCTCGACGAGCCCACCGCCGGCATGGGGTCCGAGGATTCGGCGCGCATGGTGCGCCTGCTCGCGACCCTCAAGGGCAGGCTCACCATCCTCCTCATCGAGCACGACATGGACGCCGTCTTTGCCCTTGCGGACCGCATCACCGTGCTGGTCTACGGCCGCGTGATCGCGACCGGCGCGCCGCAGGCGATCCGCGCCAACGCCGAGGTGCGCCAGGCCTATCTCGGGGAGGAGAGTGCTCCATGATGCTCGAGGTGTCCGGCCTCGCTGCGAGCTACGGGGAGAGCCAGGTGCTCTTCGGCATCTCTTTCGCGGTCGAGCGCGGCGAAATGGTGTCGCTGCTCGGCCGCAACGGCATGGGCAAGACCACCACCATCTCGGCCCTGATGGGGATCGTGCCGCCCAGCGCGGGCACGATCCGCTTCGAGGAGACGGCGATCGAAGGCTTGGCCCCCCACCGGATCGCCGCCCGCGGCCTGGGCTTGGTGCCCGAGGGGCGCCAGGTCTTTCCCAACTTGAGCGTGCGCGAGAACCTCGTCGCGACCGCCGCCAACCGCGCCGGTGCACGCGAGCCCTGGACGCTCGCGCGCGTGCTGGAGCTTTTCCCGGTGCTGGCATCGCGGCTCAACAGCATGGGCGCCTTGCTCTCGGGCGGGGAGCAGCAGATGCTCGCGATCGGGCGCGCGCTCATGACCAATCCTCGGCTCCTCATCCTCGACGAGGCGACGGAGGGGCTGGCCCCGCTCGTGCGCGGCGAGATCTGGCGCTGCCTGGCAGCCCTCAAGGCCGCGGGCCAGTCGATCCTCGTCATCGACAAGAACATCGACGCGCTGACCCGGATCGCGGAGCGCCATTATATCCTGGAGAAGGGCCAAATCGTCTGGCAAGGGAGCTCGGCGGCCTTGCGCGCGAACGTCGAGCTGCAGCATCGCTATCTCGGAGTATGACGCGCGGGACTTGGTCCGCGGAAAGGGCCGGGAAAAGGGGAGAGATGCCGTGAAGCTCTGCCGTTACGATGACGATCGCCTGGGCCTCGTCGAGGGCGACAGCGTGCTCGACGTGAGTGCCGCCCTCGAAGTGCTGCCCGCCCCGCGTTACCCGCTGCCGCCGGGCGACCTTCTCATCGCCCATCTCGATGCGGTCGTCCGCCGGGTGCGCGAGCTCAAGGCAAAGGCGCCGCGCAAGGCGCTTGCGGCGTGCAAGCTTTTGAGTCCGGTCGCCAACCCGCCGCGGATCATCGGCGCCCCGGTCAATTACCTGAAGCACCAGGCCGAATCGGCGGCCGATCGCGGCATCAGCTTCGGCAAGGAGGTCAAGACGATCGACGAGTACGGGCTCTTCCTCAAGTCGCCCACCTCGCTCGTGGGGCCGTCCGAGGGAGTGGCGCTGCGTTTTCCCGACCGGCGCAACGACCACGAAGTCGAGCTCGCGGCCGTGATCGGCAAGGGCGGGGAGCATATCCCGCGCGCCCAGGCGCTCGAGCACATCGCCGGCTATGCGATCGGCCTCGACATGACCGTGCGGGGGACGGAGGACCGCAGCCAGCGCAAGTCGATCGACAGCTATTCCGTGCTCGGCCCCTGGCTCGTGACCAAGGACGAGATTCCCGACCCGGGCAATCTCGAGCTCTCCATCTCGGTGGGTGGCGAGTTGCGCCAGCGCTCCTCGACGCGCTATCTCATCTTCGACGTGCCGCGGCTGGTCGAATACGCCTCTTCCTTTTATGCGCTCCATCCCGGCGACGTCATCATGACCGGAACGCCCGAGGGCGTCGGCCCGGTCAAGCCCGGCGACGTCATGCATTGCGAGATCGAGCAGATCGGCGCCATGGACGTGGCCGTCCGCGCCGCCTGAGCAAGCTTTCGCTTTCGCGGGGCGCCGAAATCCCTTAGTTTCAGGGCCCTCAGCAGGGTCGCCCGGGAGACGAAGCCGCATGCACGAGGATTTCGGCCGCAAGGAGGAGGTCAAGGGCTCATCCGATCGCTCCTTCGGCCTGGTCATGGCCGCCTTCTTCGCGCTCGTGGGCCTGGCGCCGCTTCTCCATGCGCCTCACGATTCGGTTCGCGCGTGGGCGCTTGGTCTTGCGTTGGCGTTTTTCCTGCTGGCCGTCCTCTGGCGGGCACCGCTCCGCCCGCTCAACACCCTCTGGCACAAGCTCGGGCTCCTGTTGTTCCACGTCGTCAGTCCGCTGGCCCTGGGCCTGCTTTTCTATTTGACCATCACGCCCATTGGCCTCCTCATGCGCGCCTGCGGCAAGGACCCCTTGCGGCTGCGCCGGGATCCCTCGGCGGCGAGCTACTGGATCCCGCGGGACCCGCCCGGGCCGCCGCCCGCATCGATGAAACACCAGTTCTGAGGCCGCCCATGCTGTCGATTCTCGGCGAATTCTGGCTCTTCCTGCGCGTGCGGAAGAAATATTGGCTGCTGCCGGTGTGCATCATGATCGCCCTCTTCGGCGGGCTCATCCTCCTGACCAAGGGCACGGCCATAGCCCCCTTCATCTACGCGATCTTTTGAGGCGCACGCCGGGCGCCATGCGCATTCTCGGGATATCCGCCTTTTACCACGACAGTGCGGCGGCCCTCGTCGAGGACGGGCGCATCGTCGCCGCGGCACAGGAGGAGCGCTTCACCCGCAAGAAGCACGATGCGCGCTTTCCCCGCTCAGCCCTTGCCTATTGCCTCGATGCCGCGGGGGTCGGCCTCGATGCGGTCGATCACGTCGTCTTCTACGACAAGCCCTTCCTCAAGTTCGAGCGTCTCCTCGAGACCTACCTCGCCTTCGCCCCCAAGGGCTTCCGCTCCTTCCGCATGGCGCTCCCGCTCTGGCTGCACGAGAAGCTGTTTCAGAAACGGCTCTTGCGGGACGAGCTCACGCGGCTCTCCCCCGGCTACGACTGGGAAGAGCGGCTCCTTTTCGCCGAGCATCACCAGAGCCACGCGGCCTCCGCCTTCTTTCCCTCGCCCTTCGAGGAGGCGGCCGTCCTCACCATGGACGGCGTGGGCGAATGGGCGACGACGTCGGTCGCCCACGGCCGCGGCAACCGCCTCGAGATGGTCAAGGAGCTGCATTTTCCCCACTCGCTCGGCCTGCTTTACTCCGCCTTCACCTACTACACGGGCTTCAAGGTCAACTCCGGCGAATACAAGGTGATGGGGCTGGCCCCCTACGGCGAGCCTAGATACACCCAACGGATTCTCGATCACCTGCTCGACCTGAAGCCGGACGGCACCTTCCGGCTCGACCAGAGCTATTTCGATTATTGCACCGGGCTCAAGATGACCGGTGCCGCCTTCGACCGGCTCTTCGACGGACCGGCGCGCAAGCCCACGGAGCCGCTGACCCAGCGCCACATGGACCTTGCCGCCTCGGTTCAGGCGGTCACCGAGGAGGTCGTGCTGCGCCTCACGCGCGCACTCGCCGCCGAGAGCGGGGCCGAGAACCTCTGTCTCGCGGGCGGGGTGGCGCTCAATTGCGTCGCCAACGGCAAGGTGCTGCGCGACGGCAAGTTCAAGCGCATCTGGGTCCAGCCGGCGGCAGGCGACGCCGGCGGAGCGCTTGGTGCCGCCCTTGCCGCCTATCACATCCACAAGGGTGGTGCGCGCGAGATCGACAACAAGCTCGACGGGATGAGCGGCTCCTACCTCGGCCCCGCCTTTGCAGAGGAGGAATGCGCAGCCCGGCTCAAGGGGGCGGGGGCGCGCTTCCACGAGCTCGATGGGGCTGCCCTCATCGACCGCGCGGTCGGGGACTTGGTCGAGGGCAAGGCGCTCGGCTGGTTCCAGGGACGCATGGAGTTCGGCCCGCGCGCGCTCGGCAACCGCTCGATCATCGCGGACGCGCGCTCGCCGACCATGCAGTCGGCCCTCAACCTCAAGGTCAAGTACCGCGAATCCTTTCGCCCCTTCGCACCCGCGATTCTACGCGAGGACGTGGCGGAGTGGTTCGAGCTCGACGGCGACAGCCCCTACATGCTCATGGTGGCCGACGTGGTCGAAGGCCGCAGGCGGGCCATGACCGCCGAGGAGCAGCGCCGCTTCGGCATCGAGAAGCTCAACGTGCCGCGCTCGGACGTGCCCGCCGTGACGCACGTCGATTATTCGGCGCGCATCCAGACCGTCCATGGCGAGACCAACGGGCGTTTCAAGACGCTCCTCTCGCACTTCAAGGCGCGCACCGGCTGCCCCGTCCTGGTCAATACCAGCTTCAACGTGCGCGGCGAGCCCATCGTATGCACGCCCGAGGACGCCTTCCGCTGCTTCATGGGCACCGGGCTCGATGTCCTCGCGATAGGCGATCTCTATCTCAGGAAGGACGAGCAGGACCCGGCCTTGACGCGCGACTACAAGGGGGCGTTCGAGCTCGATTGACCGGCATGCAGGCCGCCGGCCGCGGCGCGTTCGCCGCCTGCGCCGGGAAGGTGCGAACCCTCACGATCGCGCTCTCGGCGTCTCGCGGCATGGAGGACCGGCAATTCACGCGGGAGAAAAGCTCGCAAGCGTTACGAACGGCCGCGCGGCGCGATCACATCGCGCTATTTGGCCCGTTCGAACTGCATGTGGCCCTCGCCGCAGACTGCCTCGGGGGGTGGGAAACTGGCTTCGCCCTTGTCGCCGGAAAACTTTCCCGAGAGATGTCCCCGCCCGAAACTGCCCGAAAAAGAGCCGTCAGCCGCAATCGCGCCGGAAAGGTCGTACGAGCCGTGCATGCCCTTGTAGACCCCTGTAACCCTGTTATCCGCCACCGTGACGGGAAAGTCGCCTCCAGGGCAGTGTGTGTTGTTATAATTGGAGCGCGCGCTCCATTGACCGTCATAGGGACCGGCCGCCATAGCGCTGCCGACCGTGATCAAGCCCGCAAGTGCGATCGCGCCGAAGAGGCGATTGACTGACATTCGATTCATGCGCTGCCCTCCTCACGTGCCACGAAAAAAACCGCGTTAGCCCCTTGCCGACCACGGAACAGCCGCGGCGATCCCGCACTCCCCATGCAACTTTCGTCCCGCGCCTAAGAATGCCCCGGCTTCTTCGCACTGGCAAGGCCGATAGGGCGCGGCAAGCGCACGCCATCGAGGCAATAACCGAGGGCAACGAGCGCCGCGGGCAGCACCGGCAGCACGTAGCGCATCTCGAGATGCAGCAGCGCGAAGGCCCCGGTGACACCCATGAAGGTGAGCCAAAGGAAGGCCACCGCCGCGGCACGGCCGGGCGGCTCGCGGTGCCGTCGGCGGAATGCGATGACGGGCGTGCCAAGTGCTATCAGCGCGAGCCCGGCCAGGGCCGCGATCCCGAGAGCGAGGAGGAGGGGTCCCAAGAGAGCGGCGTGCCAGAGCGCCTGCGCGTGCGGCATCGCGCGCAGCTCGCGCACGCCGGGGATGACCCGCGGGGCCGCGGTCGGCCCGAGCTGGAGGAAATCGTTGAAGTTCGCGAGCGGATTGAGGAGGAAGTCGGCAAGCCGCTCGGGCTGGAGATTGACGGCGACGGAGGCGAGATAGGCGAAGGGGTGACGGCCGAGCATGGCGACGAAGTGGCTGAAGGTGGCATGACCGATTGCGGCGGGGTCGAGGCCATAGTCGCGCCAGAGCAGGTCCACGAGTTGATACATCCCGGCGAGGCCCGGCTTGATGGCGTGACTCTTCGCCGCCTGCGAGACGAGGTCGCTGCCGTCGAAGGGGTCGCCGAGGCCCAAGCTCGCGATGTTGGCCGAGGGCCAGAGCCAATTGACGCTCGCGGCAACGCTCAGGAAGGCGTGGCCCGTGCGGTGCGCGTTCCACAGCATGTGCACGGCGACGAGGACCAGGACCGGCGCCAGAAAGGCGGCGAGGGCGGCGAGCAGGGCTCGTGAGCCTTGGGCGTGGAGGCGGCTTGCCAGCACGAGCCCGATGAGCGGGAAGAGCGTGAAATAGAGCCCCACGTCCCGGAGCCAGATCGAGAGACCCCAGGCCACCCCGAGGCCGGCGAGCGCACCCGCGCCGAGCCGCACCCGTCCCGTCAAGTCGAGGACGATCGCGAAGGCGACCAGGATGAAGAGGCTCGCATAGAGGCTGTCGCTCAGGATCACGTCGTCGTAGAGGCTGGCGCCCGAGACGGCGGCGAGCACCAGGACCGCGTAACGGAGTGCCGTACTGCGCACGAGCGCGGGCAGGGCGGCCGCGACGAGGGCGAGGGCCGCGACCGAGGCCATGCACTGGATGCTTGCCACGAGGTAGGCGAAGCGGTCGCCGGCCGCGAGCTTGGCGAGGGCGATCAGGAGCGGATAACCGTAGGGCCGCACGATCGCGAGCGGTTGCGGCCCGCTCAGCCAGTCGCCGTCGTCGAGCCAGCGCCGGCTCGCCAGAATGTCGTCGCCGAGGGCGATATAGCCATGGCTGTCGGGGAAGAGCGCCGGGCCGAGCCAGAAGAGGAGTGCCAACTTGAGGGCCAGGATGACCCCGAGCAGCAACGCGACCTGCCGCGCGTAGCCCGCCTCGAGCGCACCCGTAGCAGAGCCCTCGCTCATCGCGGCCGCCCGCGCCCGCCTTGGCGCCGGGCGAACCCGCCGAGGAGAACGGGAAGACAGGATGCCTCGTGGCAGACCGGGACCACGTCGCCGACGCGGGTCATTGCGTCCGACGGGTGCGGGCTACAGCACTGGCCGCCGGGGCTCTCCTATTCCGCGGCCTGGCGTAGCGCTGCCGGCCGCGCGCGCCCCACCCGCTTGGCAGGTGTCTTCTTGCGCGCCGGGCGGGGGGCTGCGACCTCGCTCGTCTTGAACTTGGCGGGGAGCGTGACCTCGAGGAGCTCGAGATCGTCGGAATGGTCGAGCTCGGCGTGACGGATGCCCGGCGGCTGGAGCACGCACGAGCCCGCGCGCGAGACGACCTCGCCGACGCCCTCGTAGTTGAACTTCACCCAGCCCCTGAGGACGTAATACATCTGGAACTCGAGGCTGTGCTTGTGCCAGCCGAAGCCGCCGTGGTCGCCCTTCTTGGCGCGGATGAGATGGGCCATGGCCCGCCCGCCCGTGGCCTTGCTGATGCCGAGGTCGCGGTATTCGAAGCAGGCGCGCAGGCCCCCGCTCTTGTAGACCGCGTCCTTGGCGTGCGATGCGGAAAACTTCTGCTTCTTGGCGGCCATGGCACGTCCCTCCGGAGATCGTTCGCCGGGACTATACAACGTGGCCACGGGCGCCGCCAATGCGCTCGCCTGCCGCAGTTTCACCGCGTCCGTCGAGACACCGCCTGCGGCGGCTCCAGAGAGGCTGGCCGGAAATGAACGCGCTGTCTTCAATGCATTACCTGCCACATGTCGTCATTCCCGCGAAAGCGGGAATCCATCGTCGGCCTCGAGCCGGGCTTCGGACATGGACCCCGGCTTTCGCCGGGGTGACGAATAGGGCATTGAAACTGAACGGATCATTTTGAGTCAGCCTCTCAGCACGGGGTGAAACCCCAAGCACCGAATCCTTATCCTGCGGAGCGTCGCCCTTGCGACGCGTCTCGAAGGATGCGACCCGCACGGCACGCGCATGAACGCCCTCAAATCCGCCGCGCGCGGCCGGCCCAGTAAGGCTCGCGGATCTTGTGCTTCTGGATCTTGCCGACTGCGTTCTTGGGAAGCTCGCCCACGAATTTGACGAGGCGCGGGCGCTTGTGGCGCGGGAGGGCCGTCTCGCAATGAGCGACGAGCTCCGCCTCGCTCGCTTCCCGGCCCGGCCGCAGCACCACGTGGGCGACCGGAACCTCGCCCAAGCGCTCGTCCGGAATGCCGACGACGGCGCACTCGAGCACGGCCGGATGGCGGTAGAGCACCTGCTCGATCTCGAGCGGAAAGATGTTCTCCCCGCCTTGCACGAGCACGTCCTTGGAGCGGTCGACGAGCACGATGAAGCCGTCCTCGTCGCGGTAGCCGAGATCGCCGGTCCAGAACCAGCCGTCGCCCATGCGGTAGGCGGCCGCGGTCGTCTTGGCGTCCTTGTAGTAGCCGAGCATGAGGTGGTCGCCGCGCGTGGTCAGCTCGCCGACGGCACCGGGCGGCAGGACCTCGCCGCCGGGCCCGCGGATCTCG
Source organism: Alphaproteobacteria bacterium (assembly GCA_035516655.1). Lineage (GTDB taxonomy): Bacteria > Pseudomonadota > Alphaproteobacteria > JACZXZ01 > JACZXZ01 > DASPPM01. The sequence continues at coordinate 19,231 of DATJAC010000122.1, forward strand.
ATCTCGACGTTGAAGGCCGGCCGACCCACGCTTCCCGCCTTCGCCGGCAGATGTCCCGGCCGTCGTGCGGTGAGGGCCCCCGCCTCGGAGGTGCCGTAGTTGTCGGTGAGTCCGACCCAGGGCAAGCACTCCCGCACGCGCTCGATGAGGGCGAGCGGCATCGGCATGCCGGCATGATTGACCTTGACGAGCGTGCGCAGCCGGTCGGGTGCGAAGGAGGGATGCTTGATGAGGTCGTTGATCTGCGTCGGGACGAGGATGGCGGCGGTGACGCGGTGACGCTCGACCGCGGCGATGAAGCGCTCCACCTCCCACCGCGGCAGGAACACGCTCGTCGCTCCGCACATGACCGCCGGGTGGAACCAGATGTAGAGAGCGGCCGCGTGGAAGAGCGGGGTGGTCACCGCCGCGACGTCATCCTCGCCCAACCCGAAGTCGATGAGGGTCGTGAGGGCGGAAAGCCCGCGCGCGCGATGGGAGACGAGGACCCCCTTGGGGACACCCGTCGTCCCCCCGGTGAAGGTGAGCCCGAAGGGATCGTCCTCGCTGAGCGCCAGAGCGGGCTCGCTTGCCGAGCTCTCCTCGAGGAGATGTGCCAAGCTCGCAACACCGCCGGCGGGCCGCGGCCCGGCGCCGAAGGCGACGATCTCGGCAGCCGTGCGGGCTTTGGCCAAAGCCGCCACGGCGAGGGCGGCGAGCGCGGCCTCCACCACGACGAGCCTCGCCTCGGTCGCGGCGAGAATGCGCCCCGCCTCCTCGGCATTCGCGCGCGCGTTGATGTTGGCGAGGACCACGCCCGCCCGTGCCGCCCCGTAGAAGACGATGCCGTACGCGGGATAGTTTGCACTCATGATGGCGATGGTCTCGCCCTTCGCGATGCCGCGCGCCAAAAGCGCGTTCGCGAAGCGGTTCGCCGCGGCGTCGAGGGCGGCGAAGTCGAGGCTCTCCTCGTCGCAAAGAATGGCGGCCTTGCGGGGCAGCCGGCGCGCCGTGCGCCGCAGAATATCGCCCGCCAGGAGGAGCATGGTCGCGGCCGTCCGTCCTTGTTCGCCTTCGGCGGCCATTGTGGCGGCAAGCCGTCCCGGCTGGCAAGCGGCAGCGGCCTTGCGCGGGCTCGACCGATCGCGATGATAGACGCGCGGGCGGCAGGCAGAGGAGGTCATGCGGTGGCGAACGAGCTCGAAGGGCGCGTGGCGCTCATCACCGGCGGAGGGCGGGGGATCGGCAAGGCGATAGCTCAAGCCCTCCACGGCCGCGGGGCCGCCGTG
>DATJAC010000123.1:0-7222 GCA_035516655.1 Alphaproteobacteria bacterium
CGGCGGTACCCTCACCTACGCGGGCCGCGAGATCGGCGGGCTCAAGTCGCACCGCCTCGTCCATCTCGGCATCAATCGCACCTTCCAGGTGCCCAAGCCCTTCCTCACGCTGACCGTGGCGGAGAACGTCGAGGTGGCCGCCGCTTATGGCCGCAGCCAGGGCGGGGCTGCCGACGTCGCGGGCCTCCTCGCCTCCCTCGAGCTCGACGGCCAGGCGGCCCGGCCGGCGGCCGAGCTCAACAGCGTGCAGCAGAAGATGCTCGACTTGGCACGGGCGCTCGCCACGGGTCCGCGGCTCCTCTGCGTCGACGAGCTCGCGGCCGGCCTCAACCCCGCCGAGCTCGACCGCGTGGCCGCCCGGCTCAGAGCGCTCGCCGAGAGCGGGGTCGCCCTGCTCGTGGTCGAGCACCTCATGGGCTTCATCGACCAGGTGACGGACCGGGTGATCGTGCTCAATGCCGGGCACGAGATTTTCGAGGGCGTGCTCGCGGACGCAGTCAGGGATCGCCAGGTGGTCGAGGTCTTTCTGGGGACGGACGATGGCGGCTGAGCTTATGGCGGCACGGGGGCTCGAGGCGGGCTACGGCAGGGTGCAGGTGCTGTGGGGCGCGGGCGTTGCGGTCGCCGAGCGCCAATCCGTGGTGCTCTTGGGTGCGAACGGGGCCGGCAAGACGACGCTGCTCAAGGTGCTGATGGGCCTGGTCGCGGCGTGGCGCGGCGAGATCCGCTTCCGCGGCGAGGACATCACCCGCCTGCGCACCGACCGCCGCGTGCGCGCCGGCATCTCCTACATGTCGGAGACCGGCTGCTTTCCGGGGTTGAGCGTCGAGGAGAACATCAAGATCGGCGGCCAGTTCATGGCTCAGGCGGCCTTGAAGCAGCGCATCGGCGAGCTCTATGCCGTCTTCCCCGCGATCGCCGAGCGGCGCCGGGCACTCGCGAGCAGCCTCTCGGGCGGCCAGCGCAAGATGCTCGGCATCGTCAAGGCGCTCGCCGGAGAGCCCAGGCTCCTCGTCATGGACGAGCCTTCCGCCGGGCTCTCCCCGCTTTTCGTCAAGGAGGTGATCCGCGTGCTCGGCCAGTTCCGCGCCGCCGGATTGGCACTCCTCATCGCCGAGCAGAATGTCAAATTCCTCGAGCTCGCCGACCTGGTCTACACCCTCGAGGGCGGGCGTATCGGCTTCACCGGATCGGTCGCCGCCATGCACGAGAACGACGCCCTGCGGCGCGCCTATTTCGGGCTCAAATAGCGGCGGCCGCCAGGCCTCAAGCGGAGGGAGCGATGACAGTCACCGGCATTGAGCGGCCGCCCCCGGTACCGGGCTCCCTGCCATGAGGCCGCTCCTCTCCGGCATCCGGGTGATCGATCTCACGACGGTGGTGCTCGGACCCTATGCCACGCTCATGCTCGCCGATCTCGGTGCCGAGGTGATCAAGGTCGAATCGCCCGCGGGCGAGATCTGCCGCGACATCGACGCCTCGCGCCATGCCGGGATGGGCCCGCTCTTCCTCAACCTCAATCGCAACAAGAAGAGCGTCATGCTCGACCTCAAGCAGGCCGAGGACCGTGCCGCGCTCCTTCGCCTCGTGGCAGGAGCCGACGTCTTCGTCCACAACATGCGCCCGGGGGCGATCCGCAAGCTCGGCCTCGACTACGCGACCCTCGCGGCCTTGAACGCGCGGCTCGTCTATTGCGCCGCCTGGGGCTTCGGCGAGGCCGGGCCCTACGGCAATCTCCAGGCCTACGACGACGTGGTGCAGGCGGCCTCGGGCCTGGCCGCCCTCAACGCGCAGGACGGCGTGCCGCGCTACATGCCGACGATCATCGCCGACAAGGTGACCGGCCTCTTCGCGGCGAACGCGATCCTGGCGGCCCTCCTCAAGCGCGCCGCGAGCGGGGCGGGTCAGTTCATCGAGGTGCCGATGCTCGAGTGCCTGGCGAGCTTCGTGCTCGTCGAGCACCTCTCGGGGGCCACTTTCGATCCTCCGCTGGCACCCCCCGGATACGTGCGCATGCTGGCCCCCGAGCGCCGGCCGCACCGGGCCAAGGACGGCTACATCGCCATCCTGCCCTACATGACCGCTCATTGGGTCCGCTTCTTCCGCCACATCGGGCGCGAGGACCTGGCGCTGGACGAGACCGTGCTCGATCCGCAAAAGCGCAGCCACGCGATCGGCCGGCTCTACGCGGTCATCGCCGAAGCGGCACCTGCGAAGTCGCGCGCGGAGTGGTTCGCCGAGCTCAAGGCGCTCGAGATTCCCTGCATGCCGGTCAACTCGCTCGAGGACCTCCTCGGCAACGAGCATCTCAATGCGGTCGGCATGTTCGCTCGGGTCGAGCATCCGAGCGAGGGCCGCCTCGTGAGCGTCGATTTCCCGGTGCGCTTCTCGAAGGCCCAGCCGCTCGCCGACCGGCCCGCCCCGAGCCTCGGCCAGGACAATGCCGAGGTGCTGGGCAAGCCGGAGAAGGAGACGCCGCACCCGGCCCCGCGCGCGACGGGAGCTCAGGAGGAAGAGGACAAGCTCATCTGATCCGGCGCCGGTCTTCCGCGCGCCTGATCTCAACCGCCCTGCAGCCAGTCGGGGTCGGGAAGGGCTTCGAAGACGGCGCGCAGCCCCTCCATCCAGCCCCGGCAAATCTCGTTGAAGTACGGGTCGTTCTCCGTGATGTGGCGCAGCTGGAGCTTCTGCGAACCGCGGCGGTAGAGGGCGAGATCGAGCGGAAAGCCGACCGAGAGGTTCGAGCGCAGGGTCGAATCCATCGAGATGAGCGCGCATTTGGCGGCGACGCCGAGCGGGGTCGAGGGGCGGATGATGCGGTCGATGATCGGCTTGCCGTATTTGTTCTCGCCCATCTGGAAGTAGGGCGTCTCGTCGGTCGCCGCGATGAAGTTGCCGGCCGAATAGATTTGATAAAGCCGCGTCTCGTCGCCGATCTGGCCGCCCAGGATGAAGGAGACGGTATATTCCGTCCCCTGCGCCTTGAGGGCTTCGGCATCGAGGCGGTAGATCTCGCGCATGGCCGTACCCACGAGGCGTGCCGCCTCGAGCATCCCGGGTACCGTCAGCAGGCTTTCCTTGCGCCCTTCGCCGAGATCGACACCCCGCTCGAGCAGGTTCACGACCGACTGGGAGACCGCGAGATTGCCCGCCGTCAAGAGGACGAGCGCGCGATCGCCCGGCTGCCACACGCTCATCTTGCGGAAGCTCGCGATGTTGTCGACGCCGGCATGGGTCCGCGAATCGGAGAGGAAGACCAGGCCCTCCTCGATCTGGATGGCGACGCAATAGGTCATCGGTAGCGGTCCCCCGGCGGCTCGGCGCGCCCGATCCTAGTGGCAGGAGGGCCGCCTGGCAAATGCCCGGCGCCAGTGCGGCGCATGCGGTCCGCGCGCGCACCACCTTGGCCGCGCGGCCGTCCGTTTGCTATCATGCCCGGAGCAATCCAGCCCGACTCGCGCGGAATTTGTCCGATGTGCTTGCTACGGCGGCTCGCTCTCGTCCTTCTTTTTGCCTGCGGCAGCGCTGCTGTGCTCGGCGCGGAGGTGCCGGGCAAGGACTGGTCGACCGTAGCCCCGCAGGATGCGGGCTGGTCCGAGCGGGACCTCGCCGAGGCGTCGAGCTATGCCGGCGAAATCGGGTCGAGCGCCCTGCTGGTGGTCCAGCATGGCAAGATCGTGGCCGCACGAGGCGATGTCGTGCGGCGTATCGAGCTGCATTCGATCCGCAAGAGCCTGCTCAACGCGCTCATCGGCATTGCGGTCGAGGCGCGGCAGATCGACCCTTCGGCAACCCTCGCTGAGCTCGGCATCGACGACAATCCGCCTTCGCTCACGGCCGAGGAGAAGGGGGCGCGGGTCATCGACCTGCTGCGCGCGCGCTCCGGCGTCTATCACCCCGCCCTCTACGAGACGCCCGCGATGGCAGCGCACCGACCGCCGCGCGGCAGCCATCCGCCCGGGACCTTCTGGTACTACAACAATTGGGACTTCAATGCGCTCGGGACGATTTATGAGCGCGCCGCCCATGCCTCGATCTTCGCCGCCTTCGAGCAATTGATCGCCCTGCCGATCGGAATGCAGGATTACCGCCCTTCGGACGGCCGCTACGTGACCGGTGCTGCCTCGCTCCTGCCGGCCTACCCCTTTCACATGAGTGCGCGGGACTTGGCCCGTTTCGCCCTGCTCTTTCTCGACGGCGGCCGCTGGGGCGAGCGGCAGCTCGTGCCCGCAGAGTGGGTGCGGCAAAGTACGATGCCCTATTCCGCGTCGGACTTCGGGCCGGGCTATGGAATGCTCTGGTGGACCGGTCCGCTCGGGCTGAGCCACGGCAACGTGATGCCATTGCCGCCGGGGAGCTATTTTGCACTCGGATACAAAGGCCAGTACGCCTTCGTCCTCCCCGCGCTCGACATGGTGGTCGTCAATCTGGTGGACAGCGATGCGGGCAAGGACGAGGTCACCATGGCGCAGATGGCCCGCCTGCTCTGGCTCGTGCTGCACGCGGCCGGCAGCCGCGATATCCCCGTCTCCCCGCCTTGAGCTCTGCCAGGATGGGCCGCGTCAGCGCCGGCCTTTCCGCTTGCGCCGCGCCACCGCGTCCGCGGTGACGCAGAGCATCTCGAACATCAGGTTGGCGGCGTTGAGGGCGGTGTGGCCGGAGGGGTCGAGGGCCGGGGCGACCTCGCACACGTCGCCGCCGATGATGTCGAGTCCGACGAGGCTCCTGAGGATCATCTGGCTGTCGCGCATGCTGAGCCCGCCCGGCTCCGGCACGCCGGTGCCGATGGCATAGACCGGATCGAGGCCGTCGATGTCGAAGGTGATATAGGTCGGGCGATCGCCCACGGTCTTGCGGATCGCGGCGATCACCTTCTCGCGTCCCATCGCCTCGAAATCGTCCATGGTGACGATGCACATGCCGGCGTCCTGGCCGTAGCGGATGTCGTCGTCGCCGTAGCGCGTACCGCGCAGGCCGATCTGGATCATGCGCTTGGGATCGATCAGGCCCTCCTCGACGGCGCGGCGGAACGGGGTGCCGTGGTTGACCTTGTTGCCGAGGAGCTCGTCGAGGGTGTCGGCATGGGCGTCGAAATGGATGATGCCGACGGGCCCGTCCTTGGCGATGCCCTGCAGGATCGGGTAGGTCACGGTATGGTCGCCGCCCGCCGAGATCGGTACAGCACCCGCCGCATGAATGCGCTCGAAGAACCCCGCGATCGAGGCGATGCTCCCCATGAGGTCGAGCGGGTTGACGGGGGCATCGCCCACGTCGCCCACGTTGCAGATGCGGAAGGGGGCTATGCCGTTCGTCGGGTTCACCTGGCGGATGAGCCGCGACATCTCGCGGATCTGCGCCGGGCCTTGGCGGGCACCGGTGCGGAAGGTGGTGCCGAGATCGAAGGGCACGCCGACGAGGGCCACGTCGAGCCCGCTCGAGATCTCGACCGCCGGCGTGCGCATGAAGGTGGCGATCGCCGAGAAGCGCGGGACGACGGCCGAATCATGCGGCTTGAGATGGGGTGCGTCGTTCATGGGAGCCTCCCTTGCTGCGGCGCAGGCGCGGCCGCACGCTGCCCACCAGAATGAGGGAAAGCGTGCGCGGTGGAAAGGCTTTCGCGTATCCTGCGGGAGAGGTCGCCTCGGGCGTGGGGGCCGCGCTCGCTGCAAGGCAGGCTTGCAATGAAAGCACGCGACATGCTCTTGGCGGCGCTCGTCTCGATCGTCTGGGGCTTCGGCTTTGTCGTCATCAAGATCGGCCTGGAAAGCTTCTCCGCCGCTCAACTGACGGCCCTCCGTTTTCTTATCGCCGGCCTCCCCATTCTTTTCGTGTCGCGGCCGCAAATCTCCTGGTCAATGATCCTGCTGATCGGGCTGACCCTCTTCACTGGGCAATTCCTGCTGCTGTTCTGGGCGCTCAGCACAGGGCTTCCGCCCGGATTGGCTTCGGTGACCCAGCAGATGCAGGTGTTCTTCACGGTGCTCCTCGCGGCGATTTTCCTGCGCGACGCGCCCAGCCCCCGCCAAACCGCCGGCATGGCGGTCGCATTTGCAGGCTTGGCACTCATCGGCCTGACCGTCGGTCAAGACTTGAGACTCACAAGTCTCGGCCTGGCCGTTGCGGCGGCCATAAGCTGGGCGGTAGGGAACATCCTGGTGATACGCGTGCGCGGGGTGGCGATCTTCCCGCTCATCGTCTGGTGCAGCCTCGTTCCGCCGATTCCTGCCCTCGTCGTCTCGAGCCTCTTCGATCGTGACCGGGATCTCATTGCGGTAATCGGCAATGCTTCATGGCTGAGCCTTGGGGCCGCGGCCTATCTCGGACTCTTGGCCAACCTCTGGGCCTATGCCGCTTGGGGGCGATTGCTGCAACGTTACCCCGCAGCGGCTGTTGCGCCCTTCGCGCTTCTCGCCCCCTGCACGGGCGTGGTGTCGTCGGCCCTGGTTTTCGGCGAGGGCTTCAGTGCTTTACGCTGCGCCGGCATGGCGCTGATTTTGGGCGGCGTCGGCGTGGTGGTATTTCCGCCGGCGTGGCTCAGACGGCCGCGCCATATTTCGAGGGAGTAGCGTTCGGATCGCCGCCAGCCGATCAGAGGCCAGCTTGACCAAGCGCCGGTGAGCCCGGCGCTCACGCCTGCAGCATGAAATCGCGCGCGATCGCGTTGCCGAGCTCGATGTTGCGGTCGATGGTCTCGGTCAGATACTCGTGCAGACCCTGCTTGAAGACCGCATCCATGCTGCCGTAGCGCAGGCGCAGGCAGAGGTTCGCGGCGAGCCGGGTCGAGTCGTAGTCGCGGCCGTAGCGCGCGCGCAATTCGATGAGCACGCTTTCGATGACGCTCATGCAGGCATAGAGGCTGCGCGGCATGTCCTCGCGCAGGATGAGGAGCTCGGCCACGCGCGCCGGCGTGATGGTATCGCGGAAAATGCGGCGGTAGGCGCTGAGCGCGCTTACCGAGCGCAGGATCGCCGCCCATTGGTAATAGTCGACGGCCCCGCCCACGTCCTCGGCCTTGGGCAGCAGCACGTGATACTTCACGTCGAGGATGCGCGCGGTCGCATCGGCGCGCTCGAGGGAGGCGCCGAGCTGGACGAAGCTGAAGGCTTCGTCGCGCTGCATGGTGCCGTAGGCGACGCCGCGGAAGAGATGGCTGCGCTCCTTGACCCAGTCGAAGAAGCCGGAAAGCCCGCGCTCGAGAATGCGGCCGTAGTCGAGCGCGCGC
>DATJAC010000124.1:0-6927 GCA_035516655.1 Alphaproteobacteria bacterium
GCGCATGATGGTGGGAAGCGAGGTCGTCGCCTGCGCACGCCCCCTGCCGCACGAGCCCGGCTCCACGGCCCTCGCCGCGGACGGCCTCACGCTAGCCGCCGACGATCCTTTCGGTGTCGACCTCAGGGCCGTGCGGCTTGCCGTTCGCGCGGGCGAGATCCTGGGGATCGCCGGTGTTGCCGGCAACGGACAGGCCGAGCTGCTGCGCGTGCTCGCGGGCGAGCGCTTGGCCCCGCATGCCGCGGACGTGCGCCTCCTGGCCGAGCCCGTGGGTCGTCTCGGGCCGGCCGCCCGGCGCGCGCGCGGCCTGGCCTTCGTGCCCGAGGACAAGCTCGGCCGCGGTGCCGTTGCCGAGCTGAGCCTGGCGGAGAACACGCTCCTCACCGACCATGGCGGCGGTCTCGTCGGGCACGGCCTCATCCGCTTCGATGCCGTGCGCGACCGTGCCGAGCGCATCGCGCGCGACTTCGACGTGATGGGCGGCAGCGTCGGCAGTCCGACCGGGAGGCTCTCGGGCGGCAACCTGCAGAAATTCATCGTCGGACGCGAGATCCTGCAAACGCCGCGGGTCCTCATCGCCGCACATCCGACCTGGGGCCTCGACGTCGGCGCGAGCCTCACGATCCGTCGCGAGCTGATCGAGTTGCGCGACGCGGGGGCTGCGGTCCTCGTCGTCTCCGAGGACATCGACGAGCTCTTCGAGATCTGCGACCGCATCGCGGTGATCAGCAAAGGCCGGCTCTCGGCACCTCGCCGGGTGACAGGGACCACGATCGAGGAGATCGGGCTCCTGATGGGTGGCCTCATGACGGAGGAGGAGGGGGCGGGGTGCGATGATGCTGCTTAGGCTCGAGCCGCGCGCGGAAGCGTCGCGGCGAGCCCGCGTTCTCGCGCCGTTTCTCGCGGCGGCCTTGACCCTCGTCTGCGGCGGCGTGCTCTTCGCGGGCCTCGGCTACGATCCGCTCGTCGCGTTCCACGCCTTCTTCATCAAGCCGGTGAGCTCGCTTTACGGTTTAGGCGAAGTGGCGCTCAAGGCCTCGCCCCTCCTCCTCATCGCCCTCGGCCTCGCCGTGGGCTTTCGAGCCAATGTGTGGAACATCGGGGCCGAGGGTCAGCTCACCATGGGGGCGATCGCCGGCGGCGGCGTGGCGCTCGCTTGCCCGCAAGGCGATGCCGTCTGGCTTCTGCCCGCGATGATCCTCGCCGGTGCGCTCGGCGGCGGCGCCTGGGCGGCGATCCCGGCCTATCTCCGCACGCGCTGCAACGCGAGCGAGATCCTCACCAGCCTCATGCTGAGCTATGTCGCCCTTCTCGTCCTGAGCTATCTCGTGCATGGACCCTGGCGCGATCCGCAAGGCTTCAATTTCCCGCAGTCGCGCCAGTTCGAGGACGCGGCCCTCCTCCCCATCCTGGTCGAGGGAACGCGGGTCAATCTCGGCTGTGTCCTTCCCTTAGCGGCCCTCGCCGCGGTCTGGTTGCTGCTCGAGCGGAGCTTCATCGGCTTCCAGATCAAGGTCCTCGGGCTCGCCCCCGGCGCCGCACGCTATGCTGGGTTCAAGGAGACCCGTCTTGTCTGGCTGAGCCTCCTCCTCGGCGGCGCCTTCGCCGGCATCGCCGGGTCGGCCGAAGTCGCCGGGCCGATCGGCCAGCTCCTGCCGCGCATTTCGCCCGGCTACGGCTTCACCGCGATCATCGTCGCCTTCCTCGGCCAGCTCCATCCGCTCGGCATCCTCGCTGCGAGCCTCCTCGTGGCCCTCATCTATCTCGGCGGCGAATCGGTGCAGCTCTCGCTCGGCTTGCCGCCCGCGGTCGCCGGCGTGTTCCAGGGCATGCTGCTTTTCTTCCTGCTCGGCTGCGACGTCCTCGTGCGCTACCGGGTGAGGTTCGGGAAGAGCCGCGTGACGGCGCCGACGCCATGAACGAGCTCGATCTCGCGGCTGCAGTGCTGGCGGCCACGCTCCGGGCGGGCACGCCGCTCGTGCTTGCAAGCCTGGGCGAGCTCGTGAGCGAGAAGTCGGGCGTGCTCAATCTCGGGGTCGAGGGCATGATGCTGACAGGGGCGGTGGCCGGCTTCATTGCCGCCGCGGCGAGCGGCAGTACCGCCCTCGGGATCGCGGCCGCACTCCTGGCAGGGGCAGCGCTGGCACTCCTCTTCGCCGTGCTGACCTTGACGCTTCAGGCCAATCAGGTGGCGACGGGTCTTGCCCTCAGCATCTTCGGCACGGGCCTGAGCGCCTTCGTCGGCCGCGGCTATGTCGATGCCACCATCGCCGGATTGCCGCCCCTCGCCATTCCCGGGCTCGCTCGCCTGCCCCTCATCGGCTCGATCCTCTTCGACCAGGACATCCTCGTCTATGTCTCGGTCGGTGCCGTGGCCGCGGTCCATCTTTTCCTCTCCCGCAGCCGGGCGGGGCTCGTGCTGCGCGCCGCCGGCGAGGCGCCGGAGGCGGCCCACGCGCTCGGCTATCCGGTCATCCGCCTGCGCTATCTCGCGGTTCTCTTCGGCGGGGCCATGAGCGGGCTGGCCGGCGCCTACCTCTCGCTTGCCTATACCCCGATGTGGACCGAGAACATGAGTGCCGGGCGCGGCTGGATCGCCCTTGCCCTCGTCGTGTTCGCGACCTGGAAGCCGCTCCGCGCCCTCCTCGGCGCCTATCTCTTCGGCGGCCTCACCATCCTCCAGCTCAATATCCAAGGTGAGGGGTTTGCGCTTCCGCCCGACCTCCTGGCCACGCTGCCCTATCTCGCGACCGTTGCGGTCCTCGCCCTCATCTCGCGCGACGTGAGACGCATCCGGCTCAACGCGCCCGCAGCACTCGGCAAGCCGTTCCGGCCGCCGGCGTGAGACGGACGGATGCGGCGGCGGCAACGGACATTCGCATCGGGAGGCCGGGAAACGGGTCAGTTTCGCCCCATCCTTCGAGACGCCGCCCACGGCGGCTCCTCAGGATGAGGCGAAACCCGCAACACGGAGTCCCCATCCTGAGAATCCGGCTCAAAATGATCCGCTCACTTTCAATGCTCTATTCGTCACCCCGGCGAAAGCCGGGGTCCATGTCGGAAGCCCGGCTCAAGGCCGACGATGGATTCCCGCATTCGCGTGAATGACGACGTGTGGCAGGTAATGCATTGAAGATAGTGCGTTCATTTCCGGCGAGCCTCTGAGGAGCGTCGCGCCTGCGACGCGTCTCGAAGGATGAGGATTCAGACGAACTGACCCCGAACCGGCGGCCAAACGATCTTGACAGTCCCGCCGGGGTTCGGGTTAAATTCGTTCGTACACATACAAATCGGCTTGCCGAGGGAGGCGGTGGCATGGGCGATTATTTCCGCCCGACGAGGCTCGAGGAGGCGCTCGCAGCACTCGCCGACAAGCCGCGCACCGTGCTCGCCGGAGGTACCGACTTCTATCCCGCGCGCGTCGGCCGGCCGCTCGCCGACGACGTCCTCGACATCACCGGCCTCGCGGCCCTCAAGGGTATCGGCCGCGATGCCGCCGGCTGGCGCATCGGCTGCCTTGCCAGCTGGAGCGACCTCATCGCTGCCGCCCTCCCGCCCGCCTTCGACGGGCTCAAGGCCGCCGCGCGCGAAGTGGGCGGGGTGCAGATCCAGAACGCGGGTACCATCTGCGGCAATGTCTGCAACGCCTCGCCCGCGGCGGATGGCGTGCCCAATCTTCTCGTCCTCGATGCGGTGGTCGAGCTCGCCGCCCTCGGCGGCGAGCGCAAGGTGCCGCTCCGCGACTTCATCGTGGGCAACCGCAAGACCGTGCTGCGGCCGGACGAGCTCGTGACCGCCCTCCTCATCCCGGCACCCGCACCGTCGGCGCGGAGCCGCTTCCTGAAGCTCGGCGCCAGGCGCTATCTCGTCATCTCGATCGTCATGGCGGCGGCCCTTCTGGAGGCGAGCGCCGACGGCCGGGTCGCCGTAGCACGGGTCGCGGTCGGCGCCTGCTCGGCCGTCGCCTGCCGGCTCGCGGCCCTCGAGGCGGCTCTCGTCGGCCGCGCCTTGGACGGACGGCTTGGCGAGGGTGTCACGCCGGAGCATCTGGCACCCTTGCGTCCGATCGACGACATCCGGGGTACCGCGGCCTATCGGCGCGATGCGACGCTCACCGTGCTGCGCCGGCTCCTCTCCGAGCTCGGAGGCGGCGCATGAAGGCCGAGGCGCCGCTCCTCAACTTCGAGGTCAATGGCACGGCCGTGGCACTGCGCACGGCCCCGGTGCGGCGGCTGGCCGAGGTGCTGCGCGAGGAGCTCGGGCTCACCGGCACCAAGATCGGGTGCAACGCGGGGGACTGCGGCGCCTGCACCGTGCTCGTCGACGGCGCCCAACTCTGCGCCTGCCTGATGGCGGTGGGCCAGGTCGCGGGGCGCAAGGTCACCACGGTCGAAGGCCTGGCCCGGGACGGCAAGCTCAGCGCCTTGCAGCGCGCCTTCCACCGCCATGGTGCCGCCCAATGCGGCATCTGCACGCCGGGCATGCTGATGGCGGCGAGCGATCTTCTGCAGCGCGACGCCAAGCCGGACGAGGCGGCGGTGCTCGATGCGCTCGGCGGCGTGCTTTGCCGCTGCACCGGCTACCGCAAGATCGTCGAGGCCGTGCTGGCGACGGCGGCGGACGGCCGCGCCGCGGACGGTCGCGCCGCGAACGGCACCCTCCCAGCGGCGCTGGTGACGCCGGCTGTGGGCCGGGCGGTCGGCGCGCGTCTCGCCAAGACGGACGGCATCGCCAAGCTGACCGGGGCCGAGCGCTACGGCGACGACGTGGCCCCGCCCGATGCCCTCTGGCTCCGCGCGGTGCGCTCGCCCCATGCGCGTGGGCGCTTCGCCATCGGCCCGCTCGAGCCGCTCCGAAAACGCTATCCCGGCCTCGTATGCGTGCTCACCGCCAAGGACATTCCGGGGCGGAACCGCTTCGGTATCTACCCCGACGTCAAGGACCAGCCGGTCCTGGCCGAGGGCTTCGTGCGCTTCCGCGGCGAGGCGGTGCTCGCCCTCGTGGGCGACGGCGCCACCATCGCGGCGATCGCGGATGCCGAGGTGCCGATCCGCTGGGAGCCGGAAGCGCCGCTTGTCGGCATTGCCGCGGCCTTGGCACCGGGAGCGCCCGCACTCCACGCCGACCATCCCGACAACGTGCTCGTGCGCGGCCTCGTGCGGCGCGGCGACGCGGCGGCGGTTTTCAAGACGGCCGCGGCGGTGGCCGAGGGCAGCTTCGAGACCGCCTTCGTCGAGCATGCCTATATCGAGCTCGAGGCCGGCTTCGCCCGCCGCGTGCCCGGCGAAGGCGGGCGCGACCGCATCGAGGTCGTCGGCTGCACGCAAGCTCCCTACATGAACCGCGACGAGCTCGCGCTCGTCCTCGGGCTCGAGCCCGGACAAGTCCGCATCCTGCCGACAGCCACGGGCGGGGGCTTCGGCGGCAAGCTCGACCTCTCGCTCCAGCCGCTCATCGCGAGCGCGGCCTGGCTGCTCGAGCGTCCGGTGCGCGGCGTCTATACGCGCCCCGAATCGATGGCGGCGACGACCAAACGCCATCCCACCTCGATCTCGGCGCGCCTGGCGTGCGATGCCGCGGGGCGCCTCACGGCACTCGAGTTCCACGGCGACTTCAACACCGGCGCCTACGCCTCCTGGGGCCCGACGGTCGCCAACCGCGTGCCGGTGCACGCGAGCGGACCCTACGAGGTACCGGCCGTGATGGCGACGACGCGCGCCGTCTACACCAACGAGACGCCCGCGGGGGCCTTCCGCGGCTTCGGGGTACCCCAGGCCGCGATTGCGCACGAGGCCCTCATGGACGAGCTCGCCGAGCGCCTGGCGCTCGATCCGCTTGCCTTCCGCCGCCTCAACGCGCTCAAGCGCGGCTCGGTCACGGCGACCGGGCAGACGCTCGCGGCGAGCACCGGGCTCGTCGCCTGTCTCGACGCCCTCGAGCCCAAATGGCGGGAGGCACGGGCTGCCGCCGAAGCCTTCAACCGAGAGGGCGGCGCCCTCCGGCGCGGGGTCGGCATCGCCTGCATGTGGTACGGCATCGGCAATACCTCGCTCTCCAATCCCTCGGCCATGAAAGTGGGGATCGATCGCGAGGGCCGGCTCACGCTCTACAACGGGGCTCTCGACATCGGCCAGGGTTCGAACACCATCATGGTGCAGATTTGCGCCGATGCGCTGGGTGTTGCCGCCGACAAGTTCGCCCTCGTCTGGGGCGACACAGATCTCACGGCGGATGCCGGCAAGACCTCGGCCTCGCGCCAGACCTTCGTCTCGGGCAAGGCGGTCGAGCTCGCGGGTGCCGATTTGCGCCGCCAGATCCTGCGCCTCGCCAATGTCGGGCCGGATGCTGTGATCGAGCTCGAGCGCGGAGCGCTCAGCGTCAAGGACGGTGCCGCGCGCCACGTAATCGAGCTCGCGGCCCTCCCCGGTACGAAGCAGGGGGACGTGCTGGTCGGCAACGGGCGCTTCGATCCGCCCACCACCCCGCTCGACGCGAACGGCCAGGGCGCGCCTTACGCGAGCTACGCTTTTGCCGCCCAGATGGCTGAGGTCGAGGTCGATCTCGAGCTCGGCACCGTCAAGGTTCGGCGCATCTGGGCGGCCCACGATGTCGGCCGCTCGATCAATCCGACCCAGGTCGAGGGCCAGATCCACGGCGGCATCGCCCAGGGACTGGGGCTCGCCCTCATGGAGGAGTTCATCCCCGGGCGCAACGAGAACCTCCACGACTATCTCATCCCCACGATCGGCGACGTGCCGCCGATCGAGATTTTCATCGTCGAGGACGCCGAGCCGCTCGGCCCCTTCGGCGCCAAGGGGATCGGCGAGCCCGCCCTCATCCCGACCGCACCTGCGATCCTGGGCGCCATCTATCACGCGAGCGGCGCGCGCATCCGCCGCGTGCCGGCAACGCCCGATCGGGTGCGCG
>DATJAC010000125.1:0-4980 GCA_035516655.1 Alphaproteobacteria bacterium
AGGTCGATGGCGACGATCTCGGCCGCGGGGCTCTGCCGTGCCAAGGTCACGGTCTGAGCGCCGGTGCCGCAGCCGGCCTCCAGCACGCGCGCACCCGGAGGAAAGACGGTATCGCTCAGCAGGAGCTCGGCGAGCGTCGTCGCCTGGTCGTGCAGCCGCTCGCTCTCGCGCGCCGAGTAACCGTGCACGTAATCCGGCGCCGCGCCTTTTTGGATCATCGCTGGCCCGCACCCGGCTCGTTCGTGAGCTTGAGCGCGTGCGCGACGAGGGTGAGGCACTCGAACATGACGGTACCCGCGAGGAAGGCGGTGATGCCGCCCACGTCGTGGAGCGGGCTCAGCGTGTTCACGTCGGTCGCCACGATGTCGAGGCCGGCAAAGCCCTGGAGGAGGGCCAGGCCCTCGCGGGCACTCGCCCCGCCCCAGGTCGGCGTGAAGACGCCGGGGGCGCAGGAGGGATCGAAGAAATCCATGTCGAAGCAGAGATAGACCGGCCGGCCGCGGAGGCGCTCGTGCACATGGGCGAGGGTTGCCGGAATGCCGCGCTCGAAGAGCTCGACGCCGGGGATGAGCTCGTAGCCGTATTTGCGCGTGTGCTCGAAGACGTGCTGCACGCCGAGGGTCCCGCGCGCGCCGATGTGGAGCGAGTGGGCGGTATCGACGAGCCCTTCCTCGGCGGCGCGCGTGAAAGTCGTGGAGGGATTGTATTTCGCGATGCCCTCGCCCTCGCCCGGATAGGTGTCGGTATGGGCGTCCACGTGGAGAAGGGCGAGGTCCGGATACTTGCGGTGGAGGGCGCGGAGCTGGGGCAGGGTCACGGCACCGTCCCCGCCCATGGTCACGGGTACTGCACCCGCCTCGACGATGCGCCCGACCGCCGCCTCGATGCGCTCGTAGGCGTCGAGGATGAGCGAGGGCGTCAGCGCCACGTCGCCGCAGTCGACGGCCCCCAGCCGCGTGAGCGGGTCGAAGTCGGCGTGGGGCGGCTGGAAGCGGCGCACGAGCGTCGAATGCTCGCGGATGGCACTCGGCCCGAGGCGCGCGCCGACGCGCGTCGGGTGGATGCCGCAATCGAAGGGAATCCCGAGGATGGCGGCTTTGGCCCCGTCGAGCTCGTAGCGGTTGGGAGCGCCCATGAAGCTCGGCGTCGGGCGGAAGAGTGCGGGATCGAAAATGCCGGCCATGATGTCCCACCTCGCTCGGTATCGCCGGTCGCGGCCGGCTTGACGCCCGAGCTTAGCGTGGTAATGGCCGAGTTTCACCTCATCCTTCGAGACGCCGCCTGAGGCGGCTCCTCGGATGAGGTGAAACCCTAAACACGGTGTCCTCATCCTGAGAGGCTGGCCGGAAATGAACGCGCTATCTTCAATGCATTAGCTATTGCACACCGTCATTCCCGCGAAAGCGGGAATCCATCGTCGGCCTCGAGCCGGGCTTCCGACATGGACCCCGGCTTTCGCCGGGGTGACGAACAGAGCATTGAAAGTGAACGCATCATTTTGAGTCAGACCCTGAGGAGCGTCGCGCTTGCGACGCGTCTCGAAGGATGAGGATTGAGCCAAATCGGCCCACTGCCCTTAGCGTGGCGCTGTTGCCTGCGCGAGCCCATCCGTGACAGTATCGCCGTCGCAATTCCGCTCTAGCGAAGCGAGTGCGCATGGCCGCGACCCCGATCCTCTTCCGCAATTCGGCACTCCTCGACCCGCGCTGGGACAAGGCGCGCGGCGGCTACGAGATCCTGGTCGAGGGCGACACGATCCGGGAAGTCTCCGAGAAACCGATCAAGGCCAAGGCGGCGCGCATCGTTGACTGCGGCAAGCGCACGCTCATGCCGGGCCTCATCGACTGCCACGTGCATGTCTTCCTGAGCGAGGTCAACCTGCGCTACCTCGAGGCGATCCCGCTCACCCTGGCGACCGCACGCGCTGCCGATCTGATGCTGGGCATGCTCAGCCGCGGCTTCACCACGGTGCGCGATACGGGCGGGGCCGACTGGGGGATCAAGGCCGCGGTCGAGGCCGGCCTCTTGGCGGGGCCGCGGCTCTTCATCGCCGGCAAGGCGATCGGACCTACCGGCGGGCACAGCGATTCGCGCCGGCGCACCGACCAGGGCTCGCCCTGCGGCTGCTGCAACGCCATGGTCCATGCCATGGCGATCGCCGACGGCCCCGACGGCGTGCGCAAGGCGGCCCGCGAGCAGCTGCGCCAGGGGGCCGACCACGTCAAGATCATGTGCTCGGGCGGGGTGGCCTCGCCCTACGACCCGCTCGACAGCCTGCAGTTCTCGCCCGAGGAGATCCGGGCCGCCACGGAGGAGGCGAGCGCCTTCGGCCGTTACGCTCTGGCGCACGCCTACACCCCCGATGCGATCACCCGGGCCCTCGAGAACGGCGTGCGCACCATCGAGCACGGCAACCTGATCGACGCCAAGACGGCGGCCCTGCTCAAGCGCAAGGGCGGCTTCATGGTCGCCAATCTCGTCGCCTACTACGTCATGAAGGAGCGCGCGGCCCAGTTCGGCATGGGCAAGGACATGCTCGCCAAGAACGAGCTCGTGATCGACGGCGGATTGCGCTCGCTCGAGATCTGCAAGAAGGCCGGCATCGAGGTCGGCTACGGCAGCGACCTGCTCGGTCAGCTCCAGAGCGAGCAGAGCCGGGAGTTCATCTATCGCTCCGAGGTGCTGAGCCCGCTCGAGATCGTCCGGCAGGCGACCCTGGTCGGCGCCAAGATCCTGCGCCAGGAAGGCAAGCTCGGCGTGGTCGAGCCGGGGGCCTCAGCCGATCTCATCCTGGTCGACGGCGATCCGCTCAAGCGGCTCGAGCTTTTCCTCGACCAGGGGGCCCACCTGCCGATCATCATGAAGGCGGGCAAGTTCCACAAGAACGCGCTCGGCTGAGCGCGCGACGCGATGCGGGAGGGGCCGCCGATCCTCGCTGCGCGTCGCCTCGGACGGGGGCTGCTGAACGCCGCAGCAGGGCTCTCCCTCGCCTTCATCCTGACCCCGCTCGTCTTCGTGAGCTGGCTCGCCTTCTTCCGCCAGGAAGTGCCGTCCTTCCCGCCGGAAGGCTACACCTTGCGCTGGTTCGCCAATATCCTCGGCGAGCGCGCCTTCGTGAGCGGGTTTCTGCTCAGCCTCGAGGTGGGCGTGGCCGCGACGGCCCTCGGCCTCGCCCTCGGCGTGCCGGCGAGCCTCTGCCTGGCGCGCTTCCGCTTTCCCGGCCGCGAGGCGATCAACACGCTCCTCCTTCTCCCGCTCGTCGTCCCCGGCGTGGTGCTCGGGACCTCGATCTACCTCTCCCACATCGAACTCGAGATCGACACCGGCTGGTCGCTCACCGGATCGCTCGCGGGCCTCGTGATCGGCCACGTGCTGCTGGTGATCCCCTGGAGCGTGCGGCTGGTGACGGCGAGCTTCGTCGGCCTCGACCAGGCGCTCGAGGAGGCCGCCCAGAACCTGGGTGCTAATCCCTGGATCACGTTTTGGCGCGTGACCCTGCCGGCGATCCGGCCGGGCATCGTCGCGGCGGGGCTTTTCGGCTTCGTCGCCTCCTTCGGCAATCTCGAGATGAGCCTCTTCCTCGTGGGCCCTGGCCGCACCACCTTGCCGATCGCCATCCTCCAGTATCTCGAATGGAAGATCGACCCGACCATCGCCGCCGTGTCGGTGATCCAGATCCTTTTCATCGCTGCCGCACTGGTGATGACCGACCGCTACGTCAAGCTCGCCCGCGTGGTGTGAGGCGATGGCGCGGCTCGAGCTCGAGGGTCTCTCCAAGCATTACGGCGCGGTCGTTGCCGTGGAGGAGGTGACGCTCGACGTGGCGGACGGCGAGTTCCTGGTGCTGCTCGGTCCCTCCGGCTGCGGCAAGACGACCACCTTGCGCATGATCGCGGGCTTCGTGCAGCCGACCGCCGGCTCCATCCGGCTTGGCGAGCGGGCGGTGACCCACCTGCCGCCGTGGAAGCGCAGTGCCGGCCTCGTCTTCCAGAGCTATGCGCTCTTTCCCCATCTCACGGTCGAAGAGAACGTCGCCTTCGGCCTCGAGATGCGCAAGCTGCCGCGCGCCGACATCGCAGCACGGGTCGCGGAGGCCCTCAAGCTCGTGCGGCTCGAGCGTTTCGGCGCGCGCCTGCCGCGCCAGCTCTCCGGCGGCCAGCAGCAGCGCGTGGCCCTCGCGCGCGCCATCGCCATAAGGCCCGACGTGCTCCTGCTCGACGAGCCGCTCTCCAATCTCGACGCCAAACTGAGGGTCGAGGTGCGGGTCGAGATCCGCAAGCTGCAGAAGAGCCTCGGGCTTACCACCGTGATGGTCACGCACGACCAGGAGGAAGCGCTCACCATGGCCGACCGGCTTGCCGTCATGTCCGAGGGCTCGGTCCGCCAGGTCGGCACGCAGCGCGACCTCTACGAGCGGCCCGCGGACCGCTTCGTCGCCGGCTTCGTCGGCCGCAGCACGTTTCTTGCCGGCCGGGTCGAGGCGGGGGGCCGCTTCCGCACCACGTGTGGTCTCTTGCTGCGATGTGCCGATGGCTTCAGCGCCGGGGCCGAGGGTGTGCTTGCCCTCCGCCCCGAGCGGATGGCACTCAGTGCCTCACCGCTGCAAAATGCGGACAACAGCCTCCCCGGCACCGTCGAGTTCGTGTCTTATCTCGGCGCACTCCTCGACCTCCATGTAAGGCTCTCGCCTGACGATCTCGTCATCGTGCAAATGCCCAACCGGGCGGACGGTGCCGCCGTGCCGGGGATCGGCGATCGCGTCCACGTCGGTTGGGCGGCCGGCGACGGGCGGGTATTTCTTGACGAGGGGCCGGTCGTCGCGGAGACGGCCGGTCCCCGCTATAATGACGGCAAGCACGGAAAGGGGAGATTGCCATGAGCGACGCACGAACCGGAATCCGCCTGAGCCGACGTGCTGCCCTTGCGGGGGCCGCGGCCCTCGTTGGGTCGGCAGCGCTGCCCGCCTTCGCCGACGAGAAG
>DATJAC010000126.1:0-5382 GCA_035516655.1 Alphaproteobacteria bacterium
TGGCGGAGAGTGCGACCGGCAAGAAGCCGACCACGACCGGCATCATCTCGGACAACACGGCGGCACCCGTCAGCTTCACCAAGCCCATGCGCGAGGGCGGGCTCGCGAAGTACGGGCTCAAGCTCCTCGTCGACGAGACCTACACCCCGCCGCTTTCCGATGCGACCCCGCTCGTGCAGAAGGCGCGCGCGGCCCGACCCGATTTCCTCTTCGTGATCTCGACCAACGTGCCCGACGACGCGCTTCTCATGCAGAAGCTGACCGAGATGGGCATGGGCGGGACGCACTTTCCCATCGTGGGCAACGGTGCTCACATGGGAGGACCGGAGCTCCTCAAGACCGCGGGTGCGGACGTCATGGAGGACGTGCTCGTCACCGTCGCCAATTGGAGCAACAAAGGGCAAGCGGACCTCATCGCGCGCTTCAAGAAGCGCACGGGCGAGCCCTGGCTCACCCAGGACAGCCTCTGCGCCTACGGCCACGTGCAGATCCTCAAGGACGCGCTCGAGAAGGCGGGCGTTGCCGACCGGCACAAGGTGGCGGACGCGATCCGCGCCATGGACACGACCGAAGGGGCCGCCAAATACTTCGCCGGCGGCCGCATCAAGTTCGACGACAGGGGCCGCCGGGTCGACGCCCCGCTCGTCATCGTGCAGTGGCAGCACGGCGAGCCCGTGACCGTCTATCCCCTCGCCGACTCCTCGGCCAAGGCGATCTGGGCGATGAAGTGAGGGCTGGCCGCACCCTCACCCCATCCCGAAGGGATGGGAAGGGTGAGGGTGAATGAAGGAGACAGCGGCGATGCCCGAAGAGCTCGGCTTCATCGGCGTCGGCAAGATGGGGGGCCCCATGGCGGGGCGCCTCATCGACGCCGGCTACCGGCTCACGATCTTCGATACGAGTGCCGCGGCAATGGCACCGCTCGCGGCACGGGGTGCCGAGGTGAAGGCATCGGCCGTCGCGGTCGCCTCGGCGGTCGAGACCATCTTCGTGAGCCTGCCCACCCCCGACATCGTGCGCACCGTGGTGACGGGCGCGGGCGGGGTCAGCGCCGGCAAGAGGGTCAAGACCGTCGTCGATCTCTCGACCACGGGACCGCGCATCGCGGCCGAGATTGCGGGCCTGCTCGCCGAGCGCGGCATCGCGGCGGTCGACTCACCGGTGAGCGGCGGCGTGGGCGGGGCGGTCAAGGGTACCCTTGCCGTCATGGCGGCCTGCGCGCACGAGCATTTCGCGCGCCTCGAGCCCATCCTCAAGCACTTCGGCAAGGTCTTCTACATCGGCGCGCGGCCGGGCATGGGCCAGACCATGAAGCTCGCCAACAACCTGATGTCGGCGGCGGCGATGGCGATCTCCTGCGAGGCCATCGTCATGGGGGTCAAGGCGGGGCTCGATCCCAAGGTGATGGTCGACGTCATCAACGCGGGCAGCGGGCGCAACAGCGCCACCCAGGACAAGTTTCCGCGCGCCATCCTGCCGCGCAGCTTCGACTACGGCTTCGCCACCGGCCTCATGTACAAGGACGTGAAGCTCTGCCTCGAGGAGGCGGAGGAGCTGCAGGTCCCGATGTGGGTCGGGAGCGCCGTGCGCTCGCTCTGGCAATACGCCAACGGCGAGCTCGGCCCGGCGAGCGATTTCACCGCGGTGATCCAGTGCATCGAGAAATGGGCGGGGGTCGAGGTCAAGGCCGGCAATTGACGGCGCGCGGCGCCCGCTGGGCGCGCGGCGCCCGCGGCGCCCGCGGCGCGGCACCGAAAGGGAGCGAGGTCATGTCGACAGCGGATGCTTACGAGGTCTACGCCGTGCGCTACGCCCATCATCCCCGGCGCGCGAGCGAGAATTTCCTCGGCGGCGATCCGCACGACGGGCCGATGCCGATCGACTATTTCGTGTGGGCGATCACGGGCGGGGGGCGCACCTACATCGTCGACACGGGTTTCGGCAAGGACATGGCGGCGAAGCGCCAGCGCCAGCTCATCCGCTCGCCCGCAGAGGGCCTCGCCCCCCTCGGCATCGATCCTGCCAAGGTCGAGGACGTCATCGTCACCCACATGCACTACGACCACGCGGGCGGGCTCGATCTCTTTCCCAATGCGACCTTCCACATCCAGGAGAAGGAGATGGCCTTCACCACCGGCCGCTGCATGTGCCACGCCCCCTTGCGCCACTCCTTCGAGGCCGGGCACGTCTCGGGCATGGTGCGCCGCCTCTTCGAGGGCAAGGTCGCCTTCCACGACGGCGACGAGGAACTCGCCCCCGGCCTCAGCCTGCATTTCATCGGCGGCCACACCATGGGCCTTCAGGTCGTGCGCGTGCTGACCCGGCGCGGCTGGGTCGTCGTCGCCTCCGACGCGGCGCATCTTTATGCCAACATGGAGCAGGAGCGGCCCTATCCGGTCATCTACAATCTCGGCGACATGCTGGCCGGCTACGGCAAGCTGCGCCGACTCGCGAGCACGCCCGCCCACGTCGTGCCCGGCCACGATCCGCTCGTCATGGCGCGCTATCCCGCCGCGCGCAAGGAGCTCGACGGCATCGTGGTCCGCCTCGACGCCGAGCCCAAGGCGTAGCGAGCAAGGGATGCCGCCCATGAAAGCTACCGACGCCAAGCCCGAGGTGCTCCTCGCCGGCCTCACTTTCCCCGAGGGGCCGCGCTGGCGCGAGGGCAAGCTCTGGTTCTCCGACTTCTATACGCATCGCGTGATCACCGTCGATCCCATGGGCGCGAGCGCCACGGTCGCCGAGGTGCCGGAGCGGCCTTCCGGGCTCGGCTGGACGAAGGACGGGCGCCTGCTCGTCGTCTCCATGCTCGACCGCCGCGTCTTGCGCCAAGGGCCGGGCGGGCTCGAGCTCTATGCCGATCTCGCGCGCCTCGCGACGGGCCCCTGCAACGACATGGTGGTCGACGCCGCCGGGCGCGCCTACGTCGGCAATTTCGGCTTCGACCGCCACAACAACGAGGCGCCGCGCACGACCTGCATCGCCCGCATCGATCCCGACGGCAAGGTCGTGCGCGCGGCCGAGGAGCTTTTCTTCCCGAACGGCATGGCGATCACGCCGGACGGCCGGAGCTTCATCGTGGCCGAGACCTACGCCAACCGCCTCACGACCTTCGCGGTCGGTGCCGACGGGTCCTTGCAGAAGCGGCGCCTCTTCGCCGAGCTCAAGGACTGCTTCCCCGATGGCATCTGCCTCGATGCGGAAGGTGCCGTCTGGGTCGCCGACGCGCGCGGACACCAGGTCATCCGCGTCTTCGACGGCGGGCGCATCGAGCGCACCGTCTCGACCGGCGCGCAGGGCGCTTTCGCCTGCATGCTCGGCGGGGCCGACCGCCGCACGCTCTTCATCTGCACGAGCTCGGCGAGCGGGCCGGCCCAGGCGACCAAGCGCGACGGCCGCATCGAGACCGTGCGCGTGGACGTGCCGGGAGCGGGGCTGCCGTAAGGGGAACCATGGCCGAGGACGCCAAGCTCTCCGACGATCGCGGGCTCGCCGGCAAGGTCGCGATCGTGACCGGGGCGGGTGCCGCAGGGGACGGCATCGGCAACGGGCGTGCCGCGGCGATCCTGCTCGCGCGCGCGGGCGTGCGCGTGCTCGCGGTCGACCGTGTCCCCAGCCTCGCCGAGCGCACCGTCGCGATGATCGCGGCCGAAGGCGGGATCGCCGCCGCGGCCACGGCCGACGTGACCGAAGAGGCAGGGTGCCGCGGCATGGTCGAGACGGCCTTGCTGCACTTCGGCCGGCTCGATTTCCTCGACAACAACGTCGGCATCGGCGGCCGCGGCAGCGTCCTCGAGGCGACGGCGGACGAGTGGCGCCGCGTGATGCGGGTGAACGTCGAGAGCATGTTCTTGGCCGCGAAACATGCGATCCCGGCGATGCTCGCGAGTGCGCGCGGCGGGGCCATCGTCAACGTCTCCTCGATCTCGGCCCTCCGCCCCCGCGGGCTTACGCCCTATTCCGCCTCCAAAGGGGCGGTCATCGCCCTCACCCGCGCCATGGCGGTCGATCATGGCGCTGCCGGCATCCGCGTCAATTGCGTCGCCCCGGGACCTGTCTATACGCCGATGGTCTATGCCGCCGGCATGAGCCCGGCCGCGCGCGAGCGGCGGCGCCAAGCCTCGCTCCTCGGCATCGAGGGCACCGGCTGGGACGTGGGCCACGCCGTGCGCTTTCTCCTCTCCGACCACGCGCGCTACATTACCGGGCATACCCTCGTGGTCGACGGCGGTGCCACCCTCATGGGGCCGCCGCGGGCACCCGATACCCAGTGACTCTCGCGACCCCTGCCGAGGAGGACCCGGTTCATGGCAAGAGTGCCCTATCTCGATAAGAAGGACCTCGCCCCCGAGCATCAGGATCTCCTGGCGCGCAACATCAATCTCTTCCGCGCGCTCGTGCACAGCCCGAACGCCGCGCGCCGGCTCCAGGGTGTGGGGCAATATATCCGCCACCAGAGCCGCCTCGACCCGCGCCTGCGCGAGATGGCGATCCTCCAGGTCGGCTATCTGACGCGCTCGCGCTACGAATATTCGCACCATATCAAGATCAGCCGCGACTTCGGCGTTTCGGAAGCGGACCTGCGCGAGCTCATCGAGGAAAGCGACGGCCAACCCACCACGCTCGACCCGCTTGTGCGCGCCGCCCTCCGTGCGGCGCGCGAGATGACGCTCGACCTCGCCGTGAGCGACGAGACTTTCGCCGAGCTCGAGAAGCATCTCGATGCCGAGTGCCTGATGGACCTCATCATCACCATCGCCTACTACAACGCCGTCGTGCGCCTCCTCGCCACGCTCGAGATCGACGTGGAGGACGACTACCTCCCCTATCTCGAGCAATTCCCGCTGCCCCAGGATTGACCCCTACCAGAGGCCCGCCATGCGTCTCAAAGGAAAGATCGCCGTCGTCGTCGGTGCGGGCCAGAGCCCGGGCGAAGGGGTGGGGAACGGCCGCGCCACGGTCTTGCGCTTCGCGGCCGAGGGGGCGAAGGTGCTCGCGGTCGACCGCAACCTGGGCTCGGCCGCGGAGACCGCGGCACTGGTCGCCAAGGAGGGGGGCGAGTGCGTGCCCTGCGAGGCCGACGTCACCAAAGAGGCGACCCTCGCCGCGGCGATCGCGGCCGCGCACCAGCGCTGGGGCCGCATCGACATCCTCCACAACAACGTCGGTGTGAGCATCGCGGGCGGGGACGCCCCGCCCCACGCCATCACCGAGGAGGCCTTCGACCGCATCTACGCCATCAACCTGCGGGGCACGGTGATGGCATGCAAGCACGTGCTGCCGATCATGCGCGCCCAGCGCGCGGGGGCGATCATCAACATCTCCTCGGTAGCGGCGTGGGAGAACTATCCCCTCGTCGCCTACAAGGCGACGAAGGCGGCG
>DATJAC010000127.1:0-2077 GCA_035516655.1 Alphaproteobacteria bacterium
GCGGGAGAGGCGATAAGCAGCTTCCGTGATGATGCTAATGGTCATGCTCATGCTCATGCTCATGCTCATGCCCATGCCCATGCCCATGCTCATGCTCGTGCTCATGCTCATGATGATGCGCACCGCTATAGGCGCCGCTCTCGGGATTGAAAGCGGCACGCACTTCGCGCACGCCGGCGCCGAGCTTAAGCAGCATCTCGGCGATGACGTGGTCGCGGTGGATGAGGATGCGCTCGCGCGTGATGTCCGTCGGCAGATGACGGTTGCCGAGGTGCCAGGCGAGCCGCGCCAGAGCCTCGGGCGAGGCCGCCGTCACCTCGAGCAACGGCTCGGCCGCGGCGCACACGCGGACATAGCCTCCGCCCGCGAGCTTGAGCCCGTCGCCCTCGCGCATCAGCACCGTTCGCGGCAGGTCGAGCAGGAACTCAGAGCCGCGCTCGCCGCGCATGCGCAAGCGGCGGCGATGGCGCGCGTCGTAGGCAAGCGTCACGCGGTCCCGCTCCTCATCCGCCGGCCATTGGCCCGCCGGCAGGATTTCGTTGACGCTTTCCATCAGAAAAGGAAGTAGCGCTGGGCCATGGGCAGCACCTTGGCCGGCTCGCAGGTGAGGAGCTCGCCGTCGGCGCGCACCTCGTAGGTCTCGGCGTCGACCTCCATTTTGGGCGTGTAGGCATTGTGCACCATGCTCGCCTTCGAGATGCCGCCGCGGCAATTCTCGACGGCGAAGAGCGGGCGCGTAAGACCGAGCGTCTCGCCGAGATCGCCCGATTGGGCGGCGAGCGAGACGAAGAGCACCGAGCTTTCCGCGAGGTTGCGCCCGTAGGCGGCGAACATCGGGCGATAATGCACCGGCTGCGGCGTGGGGATCGAGGCGTGGGGGTCGCCCATGGGGGCCGCCGCGATCGAGCCGCATTTGAGCACGAGGTCGGGCTTGACGCCGAAGAAGGCGGGCGACCACAGCACGAGGTCGGCGAGCTTGCCGACCTCGATCGAGCCGACGTGGCGCGAAATACCCTGCGCGATCGCGGGGTTGATGGTGTATTTCGCGATGTAGCGCTTGCAGCGGAAATTGTCGTTCTCGCCGTGCTCCTCGGGGAGCCGGCCGCGCTGGCGCCGCATCTTGTCCGCGGTCTGCCAGGTGCGGATGATGACCTCGCCGACCCTGCCCATCGCCTGGCTGTCGGACGACATCATGGAGAACGCACCCAGGTCGTGGAGGATGTCCTCGGCCGCGATCGTCTCGCGGCGGATGCGGCTCTCGGCGAAGGCCACGTCCTCGGCGATCTTGGCATCGAGGTGATGGCAGACCATGAGCATGTCGAGATGCTCGTCGAGGGTGTTGACCGTGTAGGGCCGGGTCGGGTTGGTCGAGGAGGGCAGCACGTTCGCCTCCCCGCAGACGCGGATGATGTCGGGCGCATGCCCGCCGCCCGCGCCCTCGGTATGGAGGGCGTGGATGGTGCGACCCTTGAAGGCGGCGATCGAACCCTCGACGAAACCCGACTCGTTGAGCGTGTCGGTATGGATCAGCACCTGCACGTCCATGGCGTCCGCGACCGCCAGGCAGGCATCGATCGCCGCCGGGGTCGTGCCCCAGTCCTCGTGGAGCTTGAGCCCGCAGGCCCCGGCCTCGACCTGCTCCACGAGACCGTGGGGCAAGGTGGCATTGCCCTTGCCGTAGAAGCCGAGGTTCATGGCAAAGCCCTCGGCCGCCTGCAGCATGCGCGCCAGGTGCCAGGGACCGGGCGTGCAGGTCGTCGCCTTGGTCCCCGTGGCGGGCCCGGTACCGCCGCCGAGCATCGTCGTGACGCCGCTATAGAGCGCCTCCTCGATCAGCTGCGGACAAATGAAGTGGATGTGCGCGTCGATCCCGCCCGCGGTCAGGATCTTGCCCTCGCCCGCGATCGCCTCGGTCCCCGGGCCGATGACGATGTCGACGCCCGGCTGCACGTCGGGATTGCCCGCCTTGCCGATGGCGGCGATGCGCCCGTCCTTCAGGCCGACATCCGCCTTGACGATGCCCCAGTGATCGAGGATGAGCGCATTGGTGATGACGGTATCGACGGCGCCGGCGCCG
>DATJAC010000128.1:0-10412 GCA_035516655.1 Alphaproteobacteria bacterium
CCAATACGCGCGCGACCATGGTCGAGCTCCATGACGGGCTCGCGGCCGAAAGTCAGCACCGCTGGCCCTCGCTCGCCTTCGATCTCGGTGCCGTCAACGACCGCCTGGCCCCGTTCATTCCCGCGGGCTTCTACTACAAGACCTTCATGGGGCCGCGCGGCTGGTGGATGTTCTACGAGCGGCTCATCCGCAAGGCGGCCGGCCTCGGCACGGCACCGCGCGAGCTCGACCCCGATACTTACGAGAAGAACCACGCCCATTGCGACGTCCTCGTGGTAGGCGGGGGCCCTGCGGGCCTTGCCGCGGCATTGGCCGCCGGCCGTACCGGTGCGCGCGTGATCCTGGCCGACGAGACGGCCGCCTTCGGCGGGCAGCTCAAGCGCGAGCGCATGGCGATCGAAGAGAAGTCCGCCCTTGCCTGGGTGGGGGCCGCGGTCGCCGAGCTCGAGCGCATGCCCGAGGCGAGGCTTTTCCTGCGCACCACCGCTTTCGGCTACTACGACCACAACCTCGTGGCCCTGTGCGAGCGGGTTGCGGATCATCTCGCGGTCCCGCCGCCCTATACGCCGCGCCAGCGCCTCTGGCTCGTGCGCGCGCGCGAGGTGGTGCTGGCGACCGGGGCGATCGAGCGGCCGCTCATCTTCGCCGGAAACGACCGTCCCGGCGTCATGCTTGCGAATGCTGCCCGCGCCTATGTCAACCAGTTCGCCGTTCGGCCCGGGCAGAGGGCGGTGGTCGCCACCAACAACGACGACGCTTACCGCAGTGCAGCGGATCTCGCCGATGCGGGCGTGCTTGTCGCGGCCGTCATCGACGCGCGGCCGAGTGCCGGCCATCAGCTCGCGGTCCGCGCGCGCGAGAAGGGGATCGAGATCCTCGCCGGCCATGCCGTCGTCGCCAGCCACGGGCGGGCGGCGGTCCGGGCCGTCGAGGTCATGGCCCTCGACCCCCATGGCATGCCGGCGGGACGAAGCCGCGTGATCCCTTGCGATCTCGTCGCGGTCTCGGGCGGCTGGAGCCCGAGCCTCCATCTCCACTCCCAATCCGGCGGCCGGCTCGACTACGACGAGACGCTGGCCGCCTTCGTGCCGGGGGCGCCCAAGCAAAGGGCGCGCTCGGCGGGGGCGGCGCGCGGGCAATATGCGCTCCGCGCAGTACTTGCGGACGGCTTCGAATCGGGTGCCGCGGCGGCGAGTGCCGCGGGCTTCGGGAGCGGTGCCGCACCGCCCGCGCCGCGCGTGGCGCGCGAGCTCGAGGCGCGGCTTCGCCCGCTCTGGTCGGCGGCCGCGCCGGGCCGGCGCAAGGGCAAGCGCTTCGTCGACATTCAGGACGATGTCACGGTCGAGGACGTGGCCTTGGCCGCGCGCGAGGGCTACGTCTCGGTCGAGCATTTGAAGCGCTACACCACGCTCGGCATGGGCACGGATCAGGGCAAGACCGCGAACTTGAACGGCCTCGCCGTCATGGCGCAGCTGCGCGGCCTCTCCATCCCCGCGGTCGGCACCACCACCTTCCGCCCGCCCTATACGCCGGTCGCTTTCGGCGCCCTCGGCGGCCGCGAGGTCGGCAAGGCCTTCCGGCCGACCCGACGCTCGGCGATGCACGAGTGGCACGAGGAGGCGGGGGCGGTCTTCGTCGAGGCCGGCCTCTGGCTGCGCCCGCGCTACTATCCGCGCGCGGGCGAGGACATGGCTGCCGCCACCGCGCGCGAGGCGAAGCATGTGCGCGAGGCCGTCGGCCTCGTCGACGTCTCGACGCTCGGCAAGATCGACGTGGCCGGGCGCGATGCGGCCGAGCTCCTCGACCGCGTCTATGTCAACGGCTGGAAGACGCTCGCCGTCGGCAAGGCGCGCTACGGGCTCATGCTGCGCGAGGACGGCATCGTCTTCGACGACGGCACTACCTCGCGCGTGGACGAGAGCCGCTATTTCATGACCACGACGACGGCGAACGCGGCCAAAGTGCTGGCCCATCTCGAGTACTATCTCCAGCTCGTGTGGCCCGAGCTCAGGGCGCAGGTGACCTCGGTCACCGAGGAATGGGCGGCGATGGCGCTGGCAGGGCCGCGGAGCCGCGCCGTGCTGGCGCGTCTTGCGGACGTCGAGGTGAGCGACGAAGCCCTGCCCTTCATGGGCGTGCGCGACTGCCGCTTGGCCGGCGTTCCGGCGCGCCTCTTCCGCATCAGCTTCTCGGGCGAGCTCGCCTACGAGATCAACGTGCCGGCGGATTGGGGCCGCTTCGTCTGGGAAGCGCTGATGACGGAAGGGCGCGCCGAGGACATCGTCGCCTACGGCACCGAGGCGATGGGCACCTTGCGCATCGAGAAGGGCCATGTCGCGGGCGGCGAGCTCAACGGCCAGACCACCGCCCGTGACCTCGGCCTCGGCCGTCTGCTCAGCACCAAGAAGGATTTTATCGGCAAGGCGCTCCTGGCACGGCCCGGACTTGAGGACCCGGAGCGCCCGCAGCTTGTGGGCTTGGTGCCGAGCGACGGCAAGACGCGCATCAGGAGCGGGGCTCAGCTCGTGCTCGAGGCGGGTGGGGTGGGGACCGCGGTCGGCCACGTCACCTCCTCGGCGTCGAGCCCCACGCTCGGCCACCCGATAGCACTCGCACTCCTCGCGCGTGGGCCCGAGCGCAAGGGCGAAACGCTTTACGCAAGCTTCCCCTTGAAGGGCGAGGTCGTACCGGTCGTGGTCGGCGATGCCGTCTTCTTCGATCCCGAGGGAAAACGGCTCCATGGCTGAGCGCCCGGCACGCCGCTCGGCCCTTGCCGCCGTCCTTCATGCGGGCGATTTCGGCACCGTGCCCGCGAGCGGCCCCGGCATTCTGCTCTCCGAGCGCCGCGGACTCGCGATGGTGCAGCTCGCGGCGGATGATGCGGCCTACGCGGGTGCTGCGGCGCGGATCCAGACGACGCTTGGCTTGGAACTGCCGCGCCAGCCCAACCGTGCCGTCGTCGCGGGTGCACGCACCGCCCTCTGGACCGGGCCGGGGCGCGTGCTGCTGGTCGCAGCCGAGGCGGAGCGGCTCGAGGAGGCGCTCCAGCAAGCCCTGCTCGGCGTCGACGTCGCGGTGACCCCGCTTTCGCACGCACGCAGCGTGATCCGCTTGAGCGGGCCGCGCGTGCGCGACCTCCTCGCCAAGGGCTGCGGGCTCGATTTTCACGCGCGCGCATTCGCTCCGGGCAGTGCCGTCCAGAGCAGCTATGCGCAGATCAACGTGCTGCTCGTGGCGCTCGACGAAGCACCTTCGGTCGATCTCTACGTCGCCCGCGGCTTCGCCGTAGCACTGTGGGAGCACCTGCTCGACGGTGCCCTCGAGTACGGCTGCCGGGTCGAGGGCTAGTGCGGCCTCGGAGGCGTGCCGAGTTCAGCGCCCCCGCGGTGCTGCCTTGCGCCCTTGCGCTGGCGTCCGCGATCCGGCCTCGCTCTCGGCCGAAAGATTTGTCGCCAGGCGCAATTCGCCCTTGCGGGCCGCCTCCTCGGGATTTTGCTTGAGCCGCTCAAAGGCCGCTTCGGGTGGGGTGCGCTCGGTGGCGATGAGCCCGACCCAGGCGTTGCGGCCGCGGCGTTTCGCGATGTAGAGCCCCTGGTCGGCGAGCTCGACGACCTCGGACCAGGAGAGCAGGCGCGGACGGTAGGGGAGGAAGGGAAAGCAGGCAAAGCCGATCGAGCAGGTTTCGGCGAGGCGCAGATCCTGGCCGAGCTCGAACTCCCGTCCTGCGACGGCCTTGCGAACTCTTTCCGCGACTCCTTCGGCTTCCTCGCGATTGACCGCGCGCGCGACCACGAGGAATTCCTCACCGCCCCAGCGCACGAGGTGATCGGAGGCGCGGAACACCTCCTGCAGGCGCTGGCGCATCTGCACC
This sequence comes from Alphaproteobacteria bacterium, assembly GCA_035516655.1. Lineage (GTDB taxonomy): Bacteria > Pseudomonadota > Alphaproteobacteria > JACZXZ01 > JACZXZ01 > DASPPM01. The sequence goes on from DATJAC010000128.1 coordinate 3,872, forward strand.
AGCACCTGATCGCCGACACCGTGGCCGTAGCGATCGTTCACCGATTTGAAATGGTCGAGATCGATGAGGAAGAACACCATGTCGGCGGTGGCCGGCAACGTCTCCGCCGGGTGCCGGAGCCATTGCTCGTAGTAGCGCAGCGTGAGCGCCACGTCGGCTTCCATGTGCTGCTGCAGGAAACGGCGATTGCGCAGTCCGGTCAGCGGGTCCGTCAGGCTGACCTCCTCGAGCGCACGATAGGCCGCTTGCGCCTGCCTGCGCTGCTCGGTGATGTCGCGATAGACCCAGGCGATCGCCGTGAACGGCAGCTTGCTGGGAGAGACCATGGCGGCATAGCGAATGAAGGTGCGTCCGTCCTTGAGCGCGAGCTCGTCCGAGATCGGCTCCGGCAGCTGGCCGTGCACCAGGATGTCGATGCTGTTCTTGACGAAGATGTCCGCGTTCTCGAGCTGGTCGGTGAAAGGCTTCAAGAGCTCCGTCGTCAAAGGCGGACCGGCCTGCCGCACCCGAATATAGTCGTCGCTGAGCCGCCACATCTCCCGGTATCGCTTGTTCCAGAAGAGGTATCGGCCCGTCGCGTCCGATACCATGATGCCGTCGGGCGACGCCTCGGCGGTGGCCTCGAGGAGTGCGCGAAACTCGTCGCGCTTCTGCTCCGCCGCACGCTGGTCGGTGATCTCCACGCCCGAGCCCATGCCGCCGACGATGGTCCCATCGTCCGCTCGCAGCAGCGTGTGGTTCCAGCTGATGACGCGCGTCTCTCCTGTGCGCGTCTCGACCGGCATCTCCATGCTCGGATAATCCGTCCTTGGGTTGCGAAGAAAGGCGGCAAATTGCGCTCGGCGCTTCTCACGCTCGGCCGCGGGCACGAAGCTGTCGAACCAGTTGCGCCCGAGGGCCTGCGCTTCGCTGACGCCGAGGATCTCGCAGCCCTTGCGATTGAGCAGGGCGACCGTCCCGTCGGGGTTGAGGGCGACGATCATGAGGCCGGCGATATCCAGGTAGCGCTGGCTGCGGTCGCGCTCCGACTGCAAGGCCAATTCGGCGTATTTCCGTGCCGTGATGTCGGTATCGACGCCGAGCAGGCGCATCGGCCGTCCGCCTTCGTCGCTTGCTGCGACGCGGCACCGGCTGAGAATCCAGCGCCACGCGCCGTCCTTGGCGCGAATGCGAAATTCCGATTCGCGATAGTCGTTCTCCAAAGCCAACAGCATTCGATCGGCCGCTTCGAGGTTGGGCAGATCGTCCGGGTGGACCAATTTCAGCCACTCATGGCGCGCGCGCGGCACTTCGCCCTCGGCATAGCCGAGCATGGCATCGTAGCTCTGCCCGAAGCTTTGCATCAGCGTCGAAAGGTCGAGCTCCCAGGTGCCGGCCTTGGCCGCCTGCAACGCCAGGTCGAGGTGCAATTGATTCCGGCGCAGGACCGCTTCGGCCCGTTTGCGCTCGGAGATATCGACGAAGGCGACGAGGCTCGCCCCGCGCAGATGGGAGAAAAAAATCTCGACGAAAAGCGGCGTCCCGCTCCGCGCGGACATTTGGGCTTCCATCGAGACGGCCGGGCGCTCGGAATCGAGCGGATGCGCGTGCCGCGAATTCCACTCGGCCTCGATGCGCGCGCGTTCGCCGCCGTCGGGGAAGGCGGATTGGCACCACGCGTCGCTTCCGGCGATGTCCTCCTCGGTCAGACCGAAGAGGGTCACGAACTTGGGATTGACCAGAAGTCGGGCCCGCTCGCCGACGACGACGCTCAATGCCGCGGCCACGGGCAAGGCGCCGATGATCTGGCGAAACAATTGCACTTTGCGTTCGGGGGCGGACATCGAAGCCGGCACCTCCCACACAAGGAACCCAGCCGATCACGCTGTGCTAGGATAGTCAACACGATTGCCGCCGCCAAGCTTCGGAGTCGGCGGGTCGTGGGTCAGTTTGGCTGCATCCCCATCCTTCGAGACGCGTCGCATGCGCGACGCTCCTCAGGACGAGGACTCCGTGGTTAGGGTTTCACCTCATCCTGAGGGGCCGCCAACGGCGGCGTCTCGAAGGATGGGGTGAAACTGACCCAGTACCGACCGGCGATCGGCGCAGGCAGTACTGGCTCGAGCTTGCCAACACTCGGCTGACGGGGGCACCATGATCAAGAACTTCGGCGATCACGCGGCGAACGAGCGGACGTTTCTCGCCTGGGTGCGCACCGCCATCGCCGTCATGGCGTTCGGATTTCTCGTCGAGAAATTCGACCTCTTTCTGGAGATCGCGGCCCCGTCGCTCGCCGGACGCCTGGCCTCACTGCCCGGTCATGCCTTCGGCAATATCGCCGGCTTGACGTTCATCATGCTCGGCACCGGCATGGTGATCATTGCCGCCGTGCGCTTCCTCCGCCTGGCCAAGCGCATCGACCGGGTCGAGCTCGAGCCCGGCATGGGGGCCCGCCTCGACATAGCCCTCGCCGCCCTGCTCGCACTCCTCGGTGCTGCCCTCTTCCTCTATATGAGCCACGCGATCCTCACGCAGCTCTGAGGTCGGCAGGTGCAGCGCTCAGGCCAGGGCGCTGAAAAAGGCGGCACCGCCGCTGGTCTTGAGGGCGCGGCCCGCCTCGCGGCCGATGCGCACGGCATCGCCGCTCCCGCCCGCTTGCATGGTGCGATGGACCGCACTGCCGTCGGGCATGGCGACCAGCGCCTTGAGCGTCAGGATGCCCGCCGCGTCGATCTCGGCGAATCCTGCGATCGGCGTGCGGCACGAGCCTTCGAGCACGGCGAGCATCGCGCGTTCCGCCGTGATCACGGCGGCCGTCGGGGCATGGGCGAGGGGTGCGAGCCAGTCGCGCGCCTTGCCGTCCTGCGCGCGGATCTCGACCGCGATCGCACCCTGGCCGACCGCCGGCAGCATCTCCTCGGGCGACAGTATCTTGCGCGCGGCCTCCCGGCGTCCGATGCGCACGAGGCCGGCGATGGCGAGGAGCGTCACGTCCGCCTGGCCTTCGGCGAGCTTTCGCAAGCGCGTCTCCGCATTGCCGCGGAAGGGGACCACCTTGAGGCCGGGCCAGCGGGCGAGGATCTGGGCCTGGCGCCGCGGCGAGCTGGTGCCGATGACGCTCGCGGGCGCCAGACTCCCGAAATCGTCGGCCTTGAGCGAGACGAAGGCATCGCGCGGATCGTCGCGCTCGAGAAAGCAGGCGAGCTCGAGACCGTCGGGCAGGAAGCTCGGCACGTCCTTGGCCGAATGCACCGCGAGATCGATGCGACGATCGAGGAGGGCTTCCTCGATCTCCTTGATGAAGAGCCCCTTGCCGCCCATCTCGGCCAGCGGGCGGTCCTGGATCTTGTCTCCGGTCGTGCGCACCACGACGAGCTCGATGGCACCGGGTGCGGCGAGGGCCGGGTGGGCTGCCGCAAGTGCCTCGCCTACCTGACGCGCCTGGGCGAGCGCCATCGGACTGCCGCGCGTGCCGATGCGGAGGAGGGGTGAGGGCATGGGCGGACCGGGGCTCCAGGATGCCGTAACTCGCCCATAGATCACGGAGAAGCAGCACAAGATCAAGGGCCAATTGCGCGAATTTTTCCTCGCTTGCGGCTTGCGGCCGGATGCGGGCGGAAGTGTATAGTCGGAAAAACGCGGGGAGCGCTCCATGCCATCGGCTGAGGGACGGAAGATCGGCATCGTCGGTGCCGGATTGATCGGGCGGGCATGGGCCGTCGTCTTTGCGCGCGCCGGTGCTGCGGTCGCCGTCTTCGACGCGGACCCGGAGGCGATGCATCAAGCACCCGGCGCCATCGGGGCGGGATTGCGGGCCCTCGCCGAAACCGGGCTCCTCGAGGAAGCGCCGGCGAAGGCCCTTCAGCGCATAGCGCTGGCCAAAAGCCTCCCCGAGGCCGTGGCCGATGCCGACTATGTCCAGGAAAGCGTCGCCGAGACGCTTCCGGCCAAGCGCGCGATCTTCGCGGAGCTCGACCAATGTGCCGCACCGCAAACCATCCTCGCGAGCTCGACCTCGAACATTCCGGGCTCGCTCTTCAGCGAGACGCTTCCAGGCCGCGCGCGCGTGCTCGTGGCGCACCCCGTCAATCCGCCCCATCTCGTCCCGCTCGTCGAGCTGGTGCCGACCCGCCATAGCGACCCCGACATCGTCGCCAAGGCCAAGGCGCTGCTCGAGGACGCGGGGCAGGTGCCGATCGTGGTCAAGCGCGAGATCGAGGGCTTCATCCTGAACCGCCTTCAGGCCGCCCTCCTCAACGAAGCCTTCCGCCTCGTCGAGGACGGCTACGTCTCGACCGCGGACCTCGACAAGACGATCAAGCACGGGCTCGGCCTCCGCTGGTCCTTCATGGGTCCGTTCGAGACGATCGACCTCAACGCGCCCGGGGGGGTGCGCGACTACGTGCGCCGTTATGCCGCCGCCATCCGCCGCCTCGCCGAGCAGCAGGCGGACCCTCGCGCGTGGCCGGACGACCTCGTCGACAGGATCGAGGCGGAGCGCCGCCTTGTCCTCCCGGCAGCCAAGCTCGCCGAGCGGGCCGCATGGCGCGACCGCCGCCTCGCCGCCCTCCTGGCGCACAAGCGCCGCGAGGACGAGACATCCGGGATTTGACGCATGCGCCCGCGCGGACAAGAATAACCGCGGAGCGGCAGCGCTCCGGGAGCGGGGAGGGGCATGGCACGCCGTCTGGTCGACATCTCGATGCATCTCGAGAACGAGGTGGTCTCCGATCCGCCGGGCTACGGGCCGCGCATCGAGTATCTCACCCATCGCGATACCGCCCGCGACGTGGTCAAGTTCTTTCCGGGCCTCGAGGAGGCGGATCTGCCCGAGGGCCAGGGCTGGGCCATCGAGTGGATCAGGCTGATGACCCACAACGGGACCCACCTCGATGCGCCCTATCATTTCCACGCCACCATGAACCGCGGCGAGCGCGCGATCGCGATCGACGAGGTGCCGCTCGACTGGTGCCTCCAGCCTGGCATCAAGCTCGACTTCCGGCACCTCCCGGACGGCCACGTGGTCAGGGCGGCCGAGGTCGAGGCGGAGCTCGCGCGCATCGGCCACGCCCTCGCCCCGCTCGAGATCGTGCTCGTCAACACGCGCGCGGGCGAGGCCTACGGCAAGCCCGATTACGTCTCCGCCGGCTGCGGCATGGGACGCGAGGCGACCCTCTATCTCCTCGAGCGCGGCGTGCGGGTCACGGGTACGGACGCCTGGAGCTGGGATGCGCCCTTCGTGCACACCAAGGAGAAATACCGCGCGACCGGCGACGCCGGGCTCATCTGGGAGGGCCACAAGGCAGGGCGCGAGATCGGCTATTGCCATCTCGAGAAGCTGCATCATCTCGAGGCCCTGCCCCCGTCCGGCTTCGTCGTGAGCTGTTTTCCGGTGAAGATTCGGGGCGCCTCGGCGGGCTGGACCCGCGCGGTCGCGATTTTCGAGGGCTAACGAGAAGCTTCGCTTTTGGGGAGGACCACGCATGCCGCGCAAAGTCATCATCACCTGTGCCGTCACCGGCTCGATCCACACGCCGACCATGTCGCCCCATCTGCCGGTGACCCCCGACGAGATCGCGCGCGATTCGGTCGCGGCCGCGGAAGCGGGCGCCTCGATCATCCACCTCCACGCGCGCGACCCCAAGACGGGCAAGCCCACGCCCGATCCCGCCGTCTTCATGCAGTTCCTCCCGCGCATCAAGCAGGGCTGCGAGGCGGTGGTGAACATCACGACCGGCGGGGGGCAGGGCATGACGGTGCAGGAGCGCCTGGCCGCCCCGCTCAGGGCCAAGCCCGAGATGACCTCGCTCAACATGGGCTCGATGAATTTCGGCCTCTACCCCATGCTCGCGCGCTACAAGGAATGGAAGTACGAGTGGGAGCCCCAGCATCTCGAGGGCTCGCGCGATTCGATCTTCCGCAATACCTTCAAGGACATCGAATATATCCTCAAGGAGCTGGGCGAGGGCTGCGGCACGCGCTTCGAGTTCGAGTGCTACGACGTGGGCCATCTCTACAACCTGGCGCACTTCCTCGAGCGCAAGCTGGTCAAGCCGCCGCTTTTCGTGCAGACGATCTTCGGCATCCTGGGCGGCATCGGCGCCGATCCGGAGAACCTCCTCCACATGCGCCGCATCGCCGACAAGCTCTTCGGCACCGACTACGAGTGGTCGATCCTGGCGGCCGGACGGCACCAGATGAACTTCATCACCATGGGTGCGATCATGGGAGGGAACGTCCGCGTCGGGCTCGAGGACTCGCTCTATCTCGCCAAAGGAGCGCTCGCCAAGAGCAACGCCGACCAGGTCGCCAAGATCAAGCGCATCGTCGAGGAGCTCTCCCTCGAAGTGGCGACCCCCAAGGAGGCGCGCCAGATCCTCAAGCTCAAGGGCGGCGACCAGGTGGCGTTCTGATGATCGACAAGCGCGTCCGCTCGCTGGCCGAAGCGGTCGTCGGCGTCAAGCACGGCGCCACGGTGCTGTGCTCGGGCTTTGGCGCGGTGGGAGAGCCGGTAGAGCTGCTCAACGCGCTGTGCAAGACCGGCGTCCGCGATCTCGTCTGC
>DATJAC010000129.1:0-3766 GCA_035516655.1 Alphaproteobacteria bacterium
GCCGTGGGCGAGGCGGTGGAGAGGGAGAGGGCCGATGATGAAGGACGTGCCGGTCAAGCTCGACGAAATCTACGTGCCCGCGGCCCTGCGCAAGGCCCTCGACCCCGCCAAGGTCGAGGCCTTGGCCGAGAGCATCCTCGAGCGCGGCCAGGAGAGCGCCATCCAGGTGCGCCGCGACAAGGAGCGCTTCGTGCTCGTGACCGGGCTCCACCGCCTCGAGGCCATGCGCATGCTCGGCGAGAAGACCATCAAGGCCATCATCGTCAGCGCCCGCAAGCACTGAGCGGCCGGCGTCGCGGGGTGGGCGTCAGGCCGGCAAGCCGGTCTCGAAGCAGTAGTAAAGCGTCTGGAATCCGGCGCGGAGTGCCAGGGCATCCTTCTTGACCGTGTCCGGGGACTCGCGCCTCACGATCACGCGCGCGATGAGCTCGGCGATCGCGGTCATCTCCGCCTCTTTCATGCCGAGGCGGGTCACCTCGATCGTCCCGATCCGGATGCCGCCCGGGAAATCCCAATTCTCGGGCCGATCCGCGGGAATGAGGTTCTTGTTGACGATGATGTTGGCCTGCTCGAGCTTCTGGGCCACTTCCAAGCCGCGCCCGAGCTTGCGCACGTCGCCGATCGCCTGGTGCGTCTCGGTGAAGCCCTTGTGACTCCCCAGCATCGGGATTTGGCGCTCCTCGAGTGCCTGTGCTAACGCCTTCGCGTTGCGCACGATCTGGCGCATGAAGGCCTCGCCGTAGGCGATCGCCTCCGCCGTCGCAAGCGCCAGCGCTGCCACGCGATTGACCTGGTGGGTCGCGGCCCAGACCGGGAAGACCGCGGTCGTCACCGCCCGCGTGATCTCCGGATCGTCCCACAGGATGATGCCCGATTGCGGCCCGGAAAAGGTCTTGCCCGCCGAGCCGGTCATGATGTCGGCACCCTCCTTGAGGGGGTCCTGGAATTGCCCGCCGCCGATGAGCCCGAGCTGGTGGGCGGCGTCGAAGAAGAAGCGCCCCTGCCACGGCGCCAGGATCTGCTTCATGGCGGCGACCGGCTGGGGGAAGAGGCTCATCGAGAGCCCGAGGGCGACGAGCTTCGGCCGCACCGCTTCAGCCACCGTCCGGAAAGCATCGACGTCGACGACGAGCTCGCGCGGGTCCATGGGAATATCGACGATCTTGCGTCCCATGGCCCCTGCCGGCCCGTCCAAGCGGTTGGAGGAATGCCCGCCCACCGGCTGGGCGGCCGTCATCACCACGTCGCCCGGCGAGGAGAGCGCGGTATAGACGACGGCGTTCCCGATCATGCTCGCGCACAGGCGATGATCCGCGTAGTTGCAGCGGAAATAGCGCTTCAAGAGCTCGACGCAGAGGGCCTCGACCTCGTCGATGTGGCGCGTTCCCGCGAACCAGCGGTTGACGGGGCCGATGTGACCCTCGGCCGCCCGCGTGCCGATCTCGGAGGACAGGAGCGCGCGCACGGCGGGGCTCGTCGGCGCCTCCGGAGCCAGGAGATTGATGCATTGCTCGCCGCGCCAGGCCGCGTTGCGGGCGACGGCCGCCTTCACCGCCTCGCCCATCGCGCGGAAATCGCCGCAGGCGTTAAGCACCTCCCTGGCCCGCGCCAAGGCACCCGGATCATGGACCTCGAGACGGTTGGGCAATTGCGAAGCGGATGCCGGGGCAGTGGTCATTCCTCTCTCCATCCTCGGTCGGCAGCGGGTGCACTCGCGCCGAGGCTAGCAGAGATTTTCCCCCGGCAGATACCGTACTTTGCGCTATGCCTCGCGGCCGGTTCGTCCTTAGAATTCGCCATGCGCACGACGAGCTTCCGTCTCGCCCTGGCCGGTCTCGCGGCGGCCGTCTCAGCGCCGGGTCTTGCGTCGGCGGAGCCTGTCGCCATCGTGGAACAGGTGCTGGGCGCACCGCCGGGGCTTCAGGCGCTCGATTATCTCTCGGCCGGCCAAGCCGTCGAGCTTGGTACCGGCGGCGCGGTCGTCATCGATTATCTGCGCTCGTGCATCCGCGAGACCATCGAGCGGGGAAGTGTCAAGGTCGGCGGGGAGCAGAGCATCGTCGCGGGCGGCCGCGTGGAGCGCACGCGGATCGAGTGCGACCATGGCGGCCGCAATGCCAAGCCCGGCATGGAGGAGGGCTCCGGCGGCCCCGGCTTCGTCCAGCCGCTCAAGCCCGAGGGCCAGCCGCACGAGACCGGCATTACGCGCACCATCTACGGCACGAGCCCGCTCTTCGACCTGGGCGGGCCCGGCCGCTTGAAGATCGAGCCGCTCGACCCGCGCGGCAGTGCCGTCGAGCTCAGCATTTTCGCGGGCGAGCTGGTGCACGGGCGCTTCTACGATTTCGCGGCAGCCGGCAAGCACCTCGAGGCGGGCGGGCTCTATCGCGCGACTGCCCGCGGCCAAAGCGTCGTATTTTGGATCGACCCGCTCGCGCATGAGGGTGCGGGTCCGCCCGGCGGCCGCCTCATCCGTCTCTGATCCCGCCCGGGCGGTGTGCCGGCCGGCCGCAGGCTCGGCGAATCTCCAGGTTTTCATTGGCGCTGAGGAGCATCTGGCAATGACGGGCGAGCGGGATGTGGTTGCCAAAGGCGCAACGGTGACGCGGCTGGAGAAGGACTTCCGTTGGCCGGGCGGCAAGCGCATCGCGCTCTTCTTCAATGTCGCCTTCGAGGCCTGGAGCGAGGGCAAGGGTCCCGGGATCGGCCCCATGGGGAACCCGCTGCCAACGGGCCATTTCGACACGAACGCGCTTTCCTTCGGCAACTATGGTGCGGTGCGCGGCATCTGGCGGCTGCTCGACGGCCTGGCGCGGCACGAGCTCAAGGCGGGCGTGATGGTGAGCGGGGTGCTCGCCGAACGCCATCCCAAGGCGCTCACGGCGATCGCCGCGGCCGGGCACGAGGTCATAGCGCATGCCTACGGCCAGGACATCATCCCGGTCATGCTGGGCGAGGCCGCGGAAGAGGAGCATATCGCCAAGACGACCGAGCTCATCGCCAACGTCATCGGCGAAGCACCCAAGGGCTGGATGAGCCCGCGCGCCACGCCGAGCGCGGCCACCGCCCGTCTCTTGGCCGAGGCGGGCTATCTCTGGCACGGCGATGCCATGGACGACGACCTGCCCTATATCCAGGACTTCTCCGACAGGCAAATCGTGGCAACTCCCTTCACCATGGAGGTGAACGACCTGCCGATCTATCTCCGCTACGGCAATTCGCCGCGCCGATATGTGGAGATCTTCGAGAGCACGCTTGAGCGGCTCAGCCGGCGCGAGGCGGGTGCGGCATGGCTGGACGCGACCGCTCACGCCCATGTTTTCGGACGGCCCTTGGGGGCCTCGGCCTTCGAGGCGGTCATGGCAATCGCCAAGGCAGCCCCCGGGGTATGGATCGGCACGCGCAGCGAGGCGGTCACGCACATGCTCGAGGACGGCGCCGGCGGACGCTGAGCGGCCGCGGCGGCGCGAGGCGGCCGCCCTCAGGCCGGCCTGTCCGCGGCGGGTGGAGCCCGGGTGGGCTCTTGGCGCGCGCCGCGGTGACGCTGGAAGAGGCCGCGCACGACGACGTAGAAGACCGGGGTGAAGATGAGGCCGAAGGCGGTGACGCCGAGCATGCCGAAGAATACCGCCGTGCCGAGCGATTGCCGCATCTCGGACCCGGCACCCGTGGCGACCGCGAGCGGAAGCACGCCGAAGATGAAGGCGAACGACGTCATGAGAATCGGCCGCAAACGGGTACGTGCCGCCATGACCGCGGCCTCGAA
>DATJAC010000130.1:0-18509 GCA_035516655.1 Alphaproteobacteria bacterium
GAAAATGGCGGAAGGAATTGCGGTGTCCAGCATGCCGAAGTAGAGGAAGCCGAACAGCCCCGTCGCCGCCGCCCCGATCAGGTACATCTTCCGCCGGCCGATCCGGTCGGAGATATGGCCCGCGAGCGGAATGGAGACGAACGACAGGCACGAAGCCACGAGTACGGCGGTAAGAATGAAGTCCCGCGACATCTTCAAGGTGGTGACGCCATAGGCGAAGACGAAGGCGGTGAAGATGTAGAACGGCGCCTGCTCGGCCATGCGCAGGAGGGCGGAGAGGATGATCTCGCGAGGCTGCTTCTTGATCACCTCGAGGATCGGTGCCCGTTCGATCTTCTTGTCCTCGACGAGCTTTTTGAAAACCGGCGTCTCGAGGATGCCGAGCCGGATCCAGATGCCGATGCCGATCAGGACGATGCTGAGGAGGAACGGAATGCGCCAGCCCCAGGAGATGAAATCGGAGCCCGACCAGGCGCTGAAGGCGAGGATCGCGAGGTTCGCCAGGAAGAGCCCGGACGGCACGCCGAATTGCGGCCACGAGGCGACAAGACCGCGGCTGCCGTGGGTGCGGGCCCATTCCATCGCGATCAGGACGGACCCGCCCCATTCGCCGCCGACGCCGATGCCTTGCAGCGCGCGCAGCACGGTCAGGATGATGGCTCCCCAAATGCCGATCGACGCGTAGCTCGGCACGAAGGCCACGAGGACCGTGGCAATACCCATGACCAGCAGCGTCACGATCAGCGTTGCCTTGCGGCCGATGCGGTCGCCGTAATGCCCGAAGATCGCGGCCCCGATCGGCCGGCCGACGAAGCCGATGAAGTAGGTGGTGAACGCCAACAGCGTCCCGGTCAGCGGGTCCTCGTTGGGAAAGAAGAGCTTCGGAAATACCAGACCGGCGGCGGTGCCGTAGATGAAGAAATCGTACCACTCGATCGTCGTGCCGACCGTTGCGGCGATCACGGCCTTGCGCAGTTCAGCGCTATGTTGGGCACCTGTAAGGTTGGGGTAGGTGGACGTGGCGGTCATGATTTCTGCCCTCCCTCGCTACGTCGTTATTGCCCCGCTGGCCGGGGGTTTTGTCGAATGATCCTCCAATTCGGCCTTACGAACAAGCATTCTAAGCATGCTGACGGCCGTAAGGCCCTGGACGCCGGGTAGGCCCCATGGCACTTTCGCCGACTTCGGGAATGCCGAGGAAGGGGCCGGAAATGACGCAGGCAGAAGGAATTTTGCGGATCGATTCGGACGACGTGCGGGTCACCGAATGGCGCTTCACGCCGGGTGCTGAGACGGGTCCGCACCGCCACGACTACGACTACGTCGTGGTCCCGCTCACGACGGGAAAGCTGCGCGCCGTCGCCGCGGCGGGCGAGAGCCTGGCGGATCTGGCTCCGGGGGTCGCTTATTTCCGCAAGGCGGGGGTCGAGCACAACGTGTTCAATGCCGGCACCGCACCCATGGCCTTCGTCGAGGTCGAGCTCAAGCGCCAGCCGGGGTGAACGGCCCTAGCCCTTCCGCGCCACGAGATCGATGAGGGCCGACATGCCGGCGTGGCCTTTGCCCTCGTAAATCGGGACATCGTAGGCGCTGAGCTCGATGATCCTCATGTCGGCGAAGGCAGCCCGAAGCATCTCCTCGGTATAGAGGTTCTCGACGTGCGGCGGGCCGCCGGTGCCGTAATCGAGCTGCTTGGGACGATAGCCGTGAAGGAGCAAGAGGCCACCCGGTTTCAGGCAGCGCTTGAGTCCCGCGAAGATGGTCTCGCGCAAGGCCGGCCCCGCGAACTGGATGAAGACCGCTACGGCCACGTCGAAGTGCCGTTCGGGCCACGACCAGCGGGCGAGGTCCGCCTCCTCGAAGGCGAGCCCCACCTTGCGCTCGGCAGCCAGCCGGCGGGCCTTGGCGAGGGCCGCCGGCGAGAAATCGACGGAGAGCACGTCGAGGCCGCGCTCGGCGAGCCACACGCCGTTGCGCCCTTCGCCGTCGGCGATGGCGAGCGCCTTTTGGCCGGGCCGAAGCAGCGAGGCGTGGGCGGCAAGGAAGCGGTTCGGCTCCTTGCCGAAGTAATAATCCTCCGACGCGAAGCGCTGGTTCCAGTGCTCGAGCGGGGAGTCGAGCGCGCTCACGCGGCGGGAGCGGCTGCCGCTTGCGCAATCCCGCCGCGGACGGCCCCGGCCTCGATGCGGCCCCAGAGAACCTCCTGCCCGGCAGGCAAGGGCCTGCTGTTCGGCATCGAGAGCCAGAGGCGGTAAAGAAGCCGCGTGCGGCCGCCGGGCGCGTCGTCCTCGAACGGCGTGCGCCCGTGGTAGATGACGTGGTTGTTGAGGAGCTGCATGTCGCCGGGCTCGAGCGTCATCTCGAAGGCGAGCTCGCCCGCGAGCGCCATCAAGAGGTCGATCGCCTCGCGTTGCTTGGCGCTCAAGGGCGGGATGCCCGGCACCATCTGCGCGATCTCGATATAGGTGAGCGAATAGTGGCTGGTGAACTTGCCCTCGGCGACGCCGAAGATGGGGAGCGCATAGATATCCTCGGCCGCGATCGACTCCTCGCCGAAGCGGCTGCGGTGGTAGTCGCCATAGAGGAGCTCGACGAGGTCCGGCCTTCGCTTCAGCATCTCGTTGTGGATGGCGACCGAGCTCGCGAGCCGGCTCACCCCGCCCGCCCGCGCCTGATTGGCGCAGAGGAGCCCGACCACGTCCGTGCGGTCGGTGTGGAAGCGCAAGGCGCCGTTCGAAAGCGTACGCGCGTAGGAGGAGAGCACGGTGGCACCGCCGCGTTGCTCGTCGCGAATCTCGCCGTAGCGTTGGCCGACTTCGGCGCCCTCGTCGCGGATTTCGCGCATCATCTCGCCCTTGCGGTTCTGGAACACCGGACGGCCGAGGTTGCAGCCGATGCCGAACCAGATCTGGCGGAGCTCGTCCGGCGCATAGCGCTCGACCGGAAGCCGGCGCAGCTTGGCCATGCCCGAACCGTCCTCGAGCTCGCGCGCCACCTCTGCGAGCTGCCGCGAGAGGGTGGGCAGCGGGAAGCTCTCCCGCGTCGTCGCGTGCCAGGGAATGCCCTTGGCCTGGCAGCCCCTGAGCGCCCGCTCGATCTCCGCGAGTGCCGCGTCGCCCATCTCGAAAATCCAGCGCCGCGAGTGAGCCATCTCCTCGCCGCGCCAGCCGCAAGGTCCCGCGATCGGTGTGCGCATGACCGTCTCCATCCTGCCCTCGCCTTTACTATAGCACCATCGCCCGCACCGTCTCCACGATGCGCGCCGGCGAGATTTTGCATATCTCCTCGAGTGGGGGCGCATAGGGGATGGGGATGCGCGGAGCGGCCAAGCGCCGGATCGGCGCCTTGAGGACGCCGAAGAGCTCCTCCGCCGCGACGGCGGCGATCTCGGCGCCGAAGCCCCCGGTCTCGACCGCCTCATGGACGATGAGAAGCCGTCCGGTGCGCCGCACCGAGCTCAACACCATCTCCTCGTCCCACGGATAAATCGTGCGTAGGTCGATGACCTCGACCGAGGGCCGCTCGCCGAGGAGTTCGACCGCCGCCGCGACCGCGCGCAAGGCTCCCGACCAGGAGACGAGGGTGAGATCGGCGCCCGCGCGCACGCGCCGCGCCTTGCCGAGCGGGATGGGCGCCCCGGCCAACTCCACCTCGCCCGTCACCCCCCACATGTCCTTGTGTTCCATGTAGACGACCGGGTCGTCGCAGCGGATGGCGCTGCGCAGGAGGCCGTAATTGTCGGCAGGGGTGCCGGGGCAGACGACGACGAGGCCCGGGATATGGGCGTACCAGCCCTCGAGCGATTGGGAATGCTGGGCGGCGGAGGAGCGCCACATGCCGATCGGCTGGCGCACCACGAGCGGCACGCGGCCCTGGCCGCCGAACATGTAGCGCGCCTTGGCCGCCTGGTTGACGAGCTCGTCGACGGCACAAAGGGCGAAGTCGGCGAAGCGCATCTCGACCACGGGCCGCGTCCCCATGAGGGCGGCACCGACCGCCGCCCCCATGATGGTCGCTTCCGAGATCGGCGTATCGACGATGCGTGCGGCGCCGAATTCCTCGACGAGGCCCTTATATTGGCCGAACACCCCGCCACGCCCGAGGTCCTCGCCGAGCGCCCAGACGGCAGCGTCCGCGCGCATCTCGGCGGCGAGGGCCGCCTTGCCGGCCTCGAGATAGCTCATCAGCTCCATCGCCCGGCTCCGGCATCCTGCACGTCACTCCAAGCGAGCTCCGCGGCCGGCCAAGGGGCCGCGAGCGCCGCCGCGACCGCAGCCGCGATCTCGCGGCCCGCCTCCTCCCTGAGTGCTGCGAGCCGCCCTTCGGCGACGCCGTTCAAGCGCAAGAGCTCGGCGCAGCGCGTGAGGGGATCGTCCGCTCGCTTGGCCTCGACCTCGCTTGCCGCGCGATAGAGGGCCGGGTCGCTTGCCGTGTGGCCCTTCAAGCGATAGGTGCGCGCAAGAAGAAACTGCGGGCCCCCGCCTGCGCGCACGCGGGCGAGAAGCTCGGCCGCCGCCTCGTCGACCGCCGTCACGTCGTTGCCGTCGACCGTGCGGGCCGCAACGCCGAGGCTTTCGGCGCGCGCCGCGGGCCCCGGCCCCGCCGAGACGGCGCGGGTGCGCGTCATGGCGGCGAAGCCGTTGTCCTCGCACACGAAGAGGACCGGAAGCTCGAAGACCTTCGCCCAGTTGAGGCTCTCGAGGAAGGGACCGCGGTTGACGGCACCGTCGCCGAAGAAGCAGGCGACGACGCGCTGCATCCCCTTGAGCTTGAGCGCGTGGGCGGCACCGACCGCGATGGTGAGCCCGGCGGCCACCACGCCGTTCGCCCCCAGCATGCCGACCGTGAAATCGGCGATGTGGAGCGACCCGCCCTTGCCGTGGCAGGTCCCCGTGGCACGGCCGAAGAGCTCGGCCATCATCGCCGCCGTCGAGGCCCCCTTGGCGATGGTGTGGCCGTGGCCGCGGTGGGTGGTGGTGATGAGGTCGTCACGCGCGAGATTGATCGACACGCCCGCGGCGACCGCCTCCTGGCCGATCGAGAGATGGACGGCCCCGGTGACCTGCCCCGCCTTATGGGCCGCTTCGGCCGCCTCCTCGAAGGCGCGGATGCGCGCCATGGTGCGGTAATGCGCGAGCAGGCGCTCGACGTCGACATTGGCCCTCGTCGCCATCCCAACACCCCCCGCGTGACGCCGTTCGCTGCGATCTATAGAGTCTCGCCCGACATTAGGCAAATTTTCTCCATGACCGCGGACAGCATCCCGATCCTCGTCCTCGACAGCATCACCAAGCTCGACGGGGCAGCAGGGGGCAAGGTCGCCGTCGCCGCCTCGCACGGCGGGCTCTATGCCGCCTATCTCGCGGCGCACGCAAGGTTGCGCGGCGTCATCCTCAATGATGCCGGCGTGGGCTTGGAGGAGGCGGGAATCGCCGGCCTCGCCTATCTCGACGCCCTCGGGATCGCCGCTGCCGCGGTCGATTACCGCTCGGCGCGCATCGGCGACGGTGCGGACATGATGGCGCGCGGGCTCATCAGCCATGCGAATGCGGCGGCGGAGCGGCTCGGCTGCCGGGCGGGACAAGCCTGTGCGGGCGCTGCCCAGCGCCTCCGCGGCGCCACGCCGTCCGGCCGCGAGCCGCCGCCCTACGAAGAGGCGCGCTTCCTCCTGCGCCACGAGGCGGGCGAGCCTGCGGTATGGGGGCTCGACTCGAATTCGCTCGCCGAGCCCTCGGACGCAGGCGCCATTCTGGTGACGGGCTCCCATGGGGGGCTCCTCGGCGGCAAGCCGGAGAGTGCCATCCGCGTGGCCGCCCTAGCCGCGGTCTACAACGACGCCGGCATCGGCATCGACCGTGCCGGGATCTCGCGTCTCCCGGTGCTGGCTGCGCGCGGCATCGCGGCGGCGACCGTCTCGGCGGCAACCGCGCGCATCGGCGACGCGCGCTCGGCCTGGGCGACGGGGCGTCTCTCGGCGCTGAACGCGCTTGCCGAACGGCTCGGCGTCCGCCTCGGCATGAGCGTGCCGGAGTTCGTCGAGCACGTCGTGCGTTCCGCGCGCGCGCGGCCGGTGCAATGAGTCGGACCGTGCTGCGCCCTCAGGCGGCGTCTGTCGTCTGCATGGCACCGCGCCGCTCGAGGCGGATGGCGAGCACCAGGACCAGCAGCATGATCAAGGCCCCCGCCACATAGGGTCCGTTGCGGCCGGCCAAGGTGAAGACCGCACCGGCGAAAGCCGGACCGAGGATGCGCGCGAGGCTCGCGGCCGATTGCGAGATGCCGAGCACGCCCCCGCGCATGCTCTTGGCGGCCGCGAGCGAGATCAGGCTGTTGAGCGAGGGATTGCTGGTGCCCCCGCCATAGGCGACGAGCGCCATCGCGACGAGGAGGAGCGGGAGCGAACGCGCGAAGGGAATGAGGGCCAAGCCGAGTCCGAGGGCGAGAGCGCCTTGAACCAAGAGGCGCCGCTCACCGAAGACGGCGGCGAGCTTGCGCATGAGGCCGCCTTGGACGAGGGCGGCAAGCACGCCCGCATAGGCGAAGAGATAGCCGTTCTGCGTGGCCCCCCAGCCGAAGGCGCGCTCCGACCACATGGCGAAGGTCGCCTCGAGCCCGGCGAAGGCGAAGGTGACGAGGAAGAAGAGCAGCACCAGCAGCCTGAGCTCGTCCGTGCGCCAGGCGGAAGCGAGCAGCGAGAGCCGGCCGGGGTGGAGATTTTCGCCGGTCGCGCGCCGCGCCTCGGGAGGGAGCGATTCCTCGAGAAAGACGCCGGCAAAGGCAAGGGCCGCGAGCGAGAGCGCCGCCGAGCAGAGCGCCGCGGCAAGCACGTGAGGATTATGCGGGTCCGGGCCCGCGAGCGCGCCGCCCAAGGCCGGGCCCACGATGAAGCCGAGCCCGAAGGCGGCACCGATCAGCCCCATGCCCTGGGCGCGCCTCTCGGGCGGGGTCACGTCCGCGATATAGGCCTGGGCGGCGGAGAGATTGCCGGCCATGAGTCCCGCGAGCGCACGCGCGGCGAGGAGCTCGAAGAGCCCGTCGGCGAAGCCGGTCCATACATAGGAGAGCGAGATGCCGAAGAGGCTCACGAGCAGGATCGGCTTGCGGCCGTAGCGATCGCTGAGACGGCCCCAGACGGGCGAGAAGAAGAATTGCATGAGGGAATAGCTCGCCATCACCAAAGTCACCATCTCCGGCCCCGCCCGGAAGTGCTCCGCGTAGAAGGGCAGAAGCGGAATCACGATGCCGAAGCCGACGAGGTCGACGAAGACGGTGAGAAAAATGGCGACGAGCGGGCTCAAACGCTTCATCACGAGCTCTTGGCTGGCATTCTCTCTCTGTGCAAGCGGCAAATGCCCGCCCGATTTCCGGCCGCGCGCGCCCTCCCGACATCGCGGCACGCGTGCTCGAGCCGGCGCGCGGTACGCCCCGCCGCGCGCCGGCTTTCCAGACTGCAACCCTCCCCCGGCCGCGATTTTGCCCTGCTAGGGCCGAGGCGCTCATTCCCTTCGCGCGACGCCAGCCCCCGCGAGGGCGCGGAGCCGCGCGGCGGATCGCCGCGAGGGGCGGCTCAGGGCTTCACGTCTCCAACGCTCAGCTCGAGCGCCAGCCCGTTCCCGAGAAGGGCCAGGACGAGCCGCTCGTGCTCGGGGCCGAGGGTCCCGCCGGCTGATGCGCGGCGGGGGCGGCAGGAGCGGGCTGGGGTGCCGGAGGCGCATAGGGCTTCGGCGCCGGCGGCACGAACGGCTTGGGTGCCGGAGCCACGACGGGCTTGGGTGGAGGCGCCACGACGGGCTTGGGAGCTGGCGCCACGACGGGCTTGGGGGCTGGAGCCACAACCGGCCTGGGGGCGGGGGCGACGGCCTTCGCGACCTTCTTCGGCGCCGGCTTCTTGGCGCGCACCTTCGCCTTCACGACCCGCTTCTTGGCAGTGGTCTTGGCGCGCCGTACCTTGCGGACGGGCTTGCGCTTGGCGGGCTTGCGCGCCGTCTTGCGCACGCTACGACGCGCAGTCGCGCGCCCTGCCGACTTGCGGGCGGCGGGTTTGGCGCGCTTCTTTGTCTTTGTCTTCGGCTTCGCCGCCTTCTTCCGACGCTTGCTCTTGGCCATTTGGTGCACTCCCTTGTTTGCGCGAGTTATCGCCATGCCTGCGGCCGCGCGCTTCCACCACTAGATGACGCGAGTAGCGCCCGATGTAAAGCTTGGAGATGCGCCGGCGTGGATGCCGGTCTATCCCGTTAATTTTATTGGAAAATTCAGGGCTCTAGCCGGCCGGCGCAACTCTGCGCACCGTGATCGCCACGCGCTTGCCCTCGAGCTCATGCTCGCTCTTGAAGCCATCCTTGCCGTCGGCCGACAGCGCCAGGTCCAGGGCGAGCGTCTCTGCGCAGATGAAACGGCGATGGCGCTCGACCGCGGCGGCGAATTCCGGCGGCAGCGCCAAGCCGAGGGCGATGCGATCGGAGATATGGAGCCCCGCCTCCTTGCGCGTCGTCTGGATGAGGCGCACGAGGTCGCGCGCGAGCCCTTCGTCCTTGAGCTCCGGAGTCAGCGTGAGGTCGAGGATCACCGCACCCCGGCCGCGCAAGCCGAGGGCCGACTGACCCTCCGGTACGGCAAGGCGCAGGGTGAAATCGGCGCCGGTCAAGGTCTGGCCCGCAACCGCGATCGTGCCGTCTGGATTCTGGCGCCACTCCCCCGCTTTGGCGGCGGCCGTGACGTCCTTGAGCGCCTTGCCGATGCGGGCACCGATCTTGGGATTGACGTGAAGCTCGAGCGTGCCGAATTTGCCCAGGTCGGAGTCGAACTCGACCCGCTTCACGTTGACCTCGTCCGCGATGAGATGGCGGAAGGCTTCGAGGGCGAAGGCCTTGGGGGTCGCCACGATCATGCGCGGGAGCGGCAGGCGGACGCGCAGATTGTGCTGCTCGCGGATGGCAAGTGCTGCCGAGCAGATCTCGCGCACCTGGTCCATGGTCTCGACGAGCTCCGGCTCGACCGGGAGGGCCGCCACCTTGGGCCAGTCGGCCAGGTGCACGCTCGTCTCCCCACTCAGCCCGCGATAGATCGTCTCGCTGAGATAGGGCGCCAAGGGCGCCAGGGCGCGAACGAGGGTCGTGAGCACCGTAAAGAGAGTGTTGTAGGCGGCGAGCTTGTCCGCATCCCGCCCCGCACGCCAGAAGCGCTCGCGGCTGCGGCGGATGTACCAGTTGTTAAGCACTTCGAGGAAATGCACGATCGCGGCGCACGGGCCGGGAATGTCGTAGGCGTCGAGGCGGCGCTCGACCTCTTCCACCAGCTCGCGCGTCTTAGCGAGGATATAGCGGTCGAGCACGCCCTCGGCCTGGGCGATCGGCTCGGCCTTGATGTCGTCGGCGTTGGCATAGAGCGAGAAGAAATAATAGGCGTTCCAGATCGGCTTCATCACCTGGCGCTGCACCTCGCCGACGGCGCGGCCGTCCTTAGGTATGGCAAGGTCGCCGCCGGCGAGGAGGGCCGAGGAGACGAGATACCAGCGCAGCGCGTCGGCGCCGAAGGTATCGAACATCTCGAGCGGATCGGGATAGTTCTTGAGCCGCTTCGAGAGCTTCTGGTGGTTCTCGTCGAGGACCACGCCGTGGCAGAGGCAATTCATGAAGGGGGCGCGGTCGAAGAGGGCCGTCGACAGCACCACGAGGGTATAGAACCAGGCGCGCGTCTGGGCCACGTACTCGACGATGAAGTCGCCCGGGAAATGCCCCTCGAACCATGCCTTGTTCTCGAAGGGGTAATGCACCTGGGCGTAGGGCATGGAGCCCGATTCGAACCAGCAGTCGAGCACGTCCTCGACCCGCCGCATCATGCTCTTCCCGCTCGGATCGTCGGGGTTGGGCCGCACGAGCTCGTCGATGCCGGGGCGATGGAGGTCCTTGGGCCGAACGCCGAAATCGCGCGCGATCTCGTCGAGGCTGCCATAGACGTCGAGACGCGGATAGCGCGGGTCGTCGCTCCGCCACACCGGGATAGGCGAGCCCCAGAAGCGGTTGCGGCTGATGTTCCAGTCGCGCGCCCCCTCGAGCCAATTGCCGAAGAGCCCGTCGCGGATATGGCTCGGGATCCAGTTGATACCCTTGTTGAGCTCGACCATGCGCGCGCGGAATTCCGTCACCTTGAGGAACCAGGCGTTGATCGCGCGATAGATGAGCGGGGTATCGGTGCGCCAGCAGTGCGGATAGTTGTGCACGATGGTGTCGTGGCGCACCAAGACCCCCATCTTGCGCAGATCCTGGATGATGTGCTTGTTGGCGTCGAACACGAGCATGCCCTCGTAGGGCTTGATCTCGCCCGTGAAGCGGCCCGAGTTGTCGACCGGTACCAAGACGGGAATGCCGTGCTTGCTCGAGAGGTCGAGGTCGTCCTCGCCGAAGCCGGGGGCTATGTGCACGATGCCGGTCCCCTCCTCTGTCGAGACGAACTCCCCGGCGAGCACGCGGAAGGCGTTCTTGGTGTCGGCGAAGAAGGGGAAGAGCGGCTTGTAGCTGCGCCCGACGAGCCCGCTGCCCTTGACCGTGCCGACCCTGACGGCGTTCGCGAGCTGCTTCTCGTATTTGGGCGCCGCCGCTTCGGCCAGCGCGTATCGCACCTCGCCTTCCTCGAAGACCGCATAGTCGATGTCGGCCCCGACCGCGAGTGCGAGGTTGGAGGGCAAGGTCCAAGGGGTCGTCGTCCAGGCGAGCAGCTTGAGCGGCTTCGTCTCGCCCTGCCGGGGGTCGAGCGTGAAGGCGACGGTCACCGCCGGGTCCTGGCGCTCGCGGTAGGCGTTGTCGAGACGCGTCTCGAAGTTGGAGAGCGGGGTCTGGATCGCCCAGGAATAGGCGACGACACGGTAGCCCTCGTAGATGAGGCCCTTATCCCACAGCGTCTTGAACGCCCACATGACGCTCTCCATGAAGGAGAGGTCGAGGGTCTTGTAGCTGTGCTCGAAATCGACCCAGCGCGCCTGGCGGGTGACGTACTTCTCCCAATCCTGGGTGAAGCGCAGGACCGAGGTCCGGCAATGGTCGTTGAACTTGGCGATGCCGTATTCGAGGATGGCGGGCCGGCCCGAGATGCCGAGCTCCTGCTCGGCGGTGAGCTCGGCCGGAAGCCCGTGGCAATCCCAGCCGAAGCGCCGCTCGACCCGCTTGCCGCGCATGGTCTGATAGCGCGGCACGATGTCCTTGACGAAGCCGGTGACGAGATGGCCGTAGTGGGGGAGCCCGTTGGCGAAGGGCGGGCCGTCGTAGAAAATGAACTCGTTCGACTTGCCACCGCGCGTCGCCGGACGGAACTCGACCGAGCGCTCGAAGATGCGCTCGCGTTTCCAGAAGGCGAGCACCTCCTCTTCCATCTTCGGGAAGCTCGGGTTGGGCTCGACCTCGGGATAGGGCCCCTTGGCGGCCCGTGCCTCGGTCGCGGCCCGTGCCTCGGTCGCGGCCCGTGCGGCGGGCGCGGCCCGTGCGGCGGGCGCGGCTCGGGAAGCGGTTTTGTCGTCGGGTGCGGTCATGGCTCGGACGGTTCCCGGAAACTCCCGTATTTGGGTGGCATTTGCCGCTTCACATAGCCCGCGGGGTGTGCGCCTGTAAAGGAGAGAGGGGGGACCGGCTGCGCTCGGCAGCGGCCCTGCGCCACGCCTAAGGCCCAAAGTTCAGCGTCAGCTCGCGCCAATCCGAGTATCTCTCAAGCGGCAGATGAACGGGGCACGCGAAGACGGCGCGAGAGGCGTTCTCGGCCATCGCCCTATAGGCCATGTCGCTGTCCATTCGAGCCGGATCGGAAACATGGGCCGCTTTCGCGATGCCGTCCTGCGAAAAGATGACGCGGAGTTGAACGGTAACGTCGCCGACCGAAGGCATGGTCATGCATCGGCCGATCTGCCGTTGCGCATCTTCGCTCAGCTCCACGACAGCCGCAGCCGCCATGCCCGTCCGCGGGGGAGTTTGCGATTGAGCCGGCAGTCGAGAAAGAAGACCGATTACGACACAGGCACCTAGACATAGTATTGCCAGAAAATATTTCGCCATCTTGATCTTTTCGACTGGTGAAAAACGGATGGCCCGGAAGGCCCTGCCGCAACGATGTTACGGCTTCTCGAGTTTGAAGAGAAGCGATCACGCGGCAAGCACCCCCATGGGGATGATTTCCCGCCAAGGTAATCTGGCCCTGGCCATTTCACCCGACGCTCCCGATCTGACGAACGGTCGTCCGCTCATCCGCCGCAGTGGCCCGATGATCCATGCGGCGCGTCTCGAGGAGCTCCACCGCCGCAATATCGTGCAGTCTGCCGGCATCATCCTCGGCGTGGCGGGCCTCACGGCGGTCCTCGGCTGAACGATCGCGCGGTGGAGCGGGGGCCTGGGGTCTCGCCGGCGGCCTTCTTGCCCTATTCCCCGGCGGACCTTTCCGGGGCATGCGACAAATGGCGGACTGAACGTCGAGACTTGCCCTTTGCCTGAGCTTGGCGCTCCCTTCCGATAGCGGCACCGGGGAAGAACGATTAACATGCGATCTCGACGCGGGAGAGACGGAAGTTGACGTATGTCATTTTCATCCACCCCGACTAGGCATTGTATGATGGGGATTGATCTCGATTTTAATGCTGAAATGCCGAAGGCCACGGTAATTCCGTCATGAATAAGGCGACCATCGACCAGCTCGCCGACCTGCAGCGCGCAAAACGGGCGTTGGAAGACAAGCTTCACTTCATCGAGCAGCTCATCGAGGCGATTCCGAGTCCCATCTTCTATAAGGACGAGAACGGAAGATATCTCGGCTGCAACCGGGCCTACGCGCAGCTTGCGGGCATGAGGCACGAGGATTTGATAGGAAAGACGGCTTACGAAATCTGGCCCGAGGACTCTGCCGACAGAATCCGAGCGATCGACGAGGAATTGTTGAAAAATCCCGGCATCCACGAGAGCCAGGAGTACGAGTCCTCGAGAAGAGCGGCGGACGGCAAGTGGCACGACATGCTGGTACGAAAGACC
Source organism: Alphaproteobacteria bacterium (assembly GCA_035516655.1). GTDB lineage: Bacteria > Pseudomonadota > Alphaproteobacteria > JACZXZ01 > JACZXZ01 > DASPPM01. The sequence continues at coordinate 13,002 of DATJAC010000130.1, forward strand.
ACGTTCCTCAAACGCGACGGCAGCGTCGGCGGCATTCTCGGAACGATGTGGGACGTCACCGGGAAGAAGTTGCTGGAGCAGATGTTGCGCGAGCAGGCGCTGCACGATCCGCTCACGACCCTCTACAACCGCCGTTACCTGGATGAGATATTGGAGACCGAGTTTTCCCGGGCATCGCGGAGTCGGGGATTGATCGAAATCGTCATGGCCGACATCGATCATTTCAAGCGCATCAACGACAGCTTCGGCCACGAATGCGGCGACGAGGTGTTGCGCGTCATAGCCCAGCTTCTCCGTGCGCAATTCCGCAAAGGCGACGTCGTGTGCCGCTACGGCGGAGAGGAGTTCACCATCGTCATGCCGGGCGCCACCTTGATGCAGGCACAGCAACGCGCCGCGAGCGTTTGCGAGGCGGTCCGCAATCTCAATATCTCGTGCGGCGAGCAGGCGGTCGGACCCGTCACGATGTCATTTGGCGTCGCCGCTTTCCCGCAGCATGGCGACGCGCCGGCTACCGTTCTCAAGGCTGCGGACGCCGCCCTTTTGCGTGCCAAAATGGAGGGGCGTGATCAGGTGATCGTCGCTCGCTCGTAGCCGCTCTATTCCAAGCGTCATTTTCCTCTCGAACATTCGCAGTAATCGAAGTGTCGGAGGATCGAGTCGTGGATCAGAAAACCTTCTCTCTGTTGGCCGGCGCGGTTTTCGCGCTGGTGGCGCTCCTTCATCTCCTGCGCGTTCTCATGGGCTGGCCGGTCTTGATCGGCGGCTGGATGGTGCCAATGTGGGTGAGCTGGATCGCCGTCGTTGTCGCAGGTGCGTTGGGCTACTTCGGGTTGAGGCTCACGGCGCGCAAGTCACGCCGCTAGCGCACCGGACCAACCGAAAAGCCCGAACCGCAGGCGGACGATGGGCGCGTCAGGCGGGAAGCTCGCCTGTTCATCCCCTGGGAGGCCCGATGATCGATGCCGCGCGCCTCAAGGAGCTGCGCCGCCGCAATGCCGTGCAATCGGCCGGCATCATCCTCGGCATGGCGGCGCTCATGGCGGCCCTCGGCTGGACGATCGCGGGGTGGAGCGGGGTTGTCTGGGGCCTTATCGGCGGCCTTCTCGCCCTCCTTCTCCAGCCGCGCCTCTCCTGGGGCATGCTGCGCGCCCTCTATGGCGCGCGGCCGCTCTCCTATCAGGAAGCTCCCGGGCTCTACGGCATGATCGGCGAGCTCGCCCGGCGCGCCGGGCTCGCCTCGGTACCCGCACTCTTCTATATCCCGAACCCGGTCGCCCAGGCGATGACCGTCGGCCGCGACCGGCACTCGGCGATCGGGCTCACCGACGGGCTCTTGCGCGCCCTCTCGGGGCGCGAGCTCAAGGCGGTCTTGGCACATGAGCTGAGCCATATCCGCCACCGCGACCTATGGCTGCTGGAGCTAGCCAGTGCGGCGAGTCGGCTCACCAGCGCCTTCTCGACCTTCGGGCTCGTGCTCGTCGCCCTTTATTTCCCGCTCCTCCTCATGGGCGAGATCTCGGTCCCGCTCCCGGCCCTCCTCCTCCTCGTCTTTGCCCCGAGCTTGAGCTCGCTCCTGCAGCTCACGCTCGCGCGCACGCGTGAGTTCGACGCCGACGCCGGGGCCGTCGAGCTGACCGGCGACCCGCAGGCCCTCGCCTCGGCCTTGAGCAGGCTCGAGCGGCTGCAAGGCGGGCTCGTCGAGGGCTTCATGCGCGCACGCCGCGGCTGGCTCGCCCGGTTCTTGCGCACCCACCCCGATACGGCGGAGCGCGTGGCCCGGCTCGCCGCCCTCGAGCCGGGCCACGCTGCGGCCATGCCGGCGCCCTCCGAACTCCTCTTCGGGCCGATCGAGGGGAAGCCGCAAGCGCACCCCTTCTGGCTCGACTGGCTGCGGCGCAACTGGTACTGAGGTCCGCGCGCGGGTTTGCGTTTTCGCTGTACAAGGGGCGGAGGCGGACGCTTCAATGGCGCGCGAGCGTGAACCTTTTATGGCGCGAGGGGGAAATGGCCGGGATTCTTCTTGAAGGCAAGGACGTCACGGAGGCCGAGCGTGCGGCCCATGCCATGAGCGTGGCCGCGGAGAAGCGCAAAAGCTCCTTGCGGCGAGCGGCCGAGCTCAAGGCGAGGGTCGGTGCGCAGAAGCTCGGCAAGGCGCTCCAATTCCCCGGCTCACCCTTGAGCGACCGCATCGTCGAGCCCGGCCCTTTCTCCATCCGTATCAAGGCCGGCGATCACCTTCGCATCATCGATCTCGAGGGGCAGCAGGCGGTCGATTTCCTGGTCTATGACGCAGGCAACGAGGAGAATCGCTACAACGCCGCGAACACCGTCAAGCTCAACCGCTCGATCTATCTCGGCGCCGGCTTCAAGCTCTATTCCGATCTCGGCGAGGTGCTGATGACGCTCGTCGAGGATACGGTCGGGCGCCACGACACGCTCGGCGGCTGCTGCAGCAAGGAGGTCAATTATCAGCGCTACGGCATCAAGGGCACCGCCAACTGCCGCGACAACTTCATCGCCGCCCTCGCCGAGCACGGCATGCATCCGCGCGACATCCCGGCCAACATCAACTTCTTCATGTATGTGCCGGTGCGCCCCGACGGCTCGACCGAGATCATCGAGGGCCTCTCCGAGCCCGGCGACTACGTCGACCTCCGCGCCGAGAAGGACGTGCTCGTGGTGATCTCGAACTGCCCACAGCTCTACAACCCCTGCTCGGGCTGGAACCCCACGCCGGTGCGCATCATCGAGTGGCGGCCGAAGGAGCGCGGCTGAGGGGAGACCGCGGCTGGGCCAGCTGCGGCGGCGCTGGTGGGCCCGGGTAGACTCGAACTACCGACCTCCCGCTTATCAGGCGAGCGCTCTAACCACCTGAGCTACGGGCCCTTGGAAGAAGGCCGTTGCTAGCCCATGGGCGGCTCGGGTGTCAAGCGGCCCCCCCTCCCCTCAGAGCTCGATCGCGAGGCCGTCCTCCGCGGTCTCGTGCGTCACCTCCGCGCGCCGGCCGAGCATGTCCTCGCTCATGTGGGTCAGGATGATGCGCTTAGGGCGGAGCTCGCCCAAATGGTCGAGCAGGGCCCGGTAGGTAAGATGGAACTTGACCGGTTTCTCGTAGAAATAAGCCTCGGCGATGAAGAGGTCGGCCGCCTCCGCCGCCGGCACGAGAGCTGCGGTCCATTCCGTGTCGCCGGAATAGCTCACCACCTTGCCCTCGGCCTCGAGGCGCAAGGCGAAGGGGGGCGCACCGCAGGGGTGGCGGACCTCGAAGGGGGTCACCTCGACGCCGTCGAAGACCGAGGACTTGCCGGGCTCGAGCTCCACGAGCTCGAGGGCGAAACGCTGCTCGATCTTGGAGGAGCCGGGAAAGAACACCTCCATCGCCTGGAGCAGGCGCGCCTTGAGCCCGGGAGGACCCGCGATGGTGAGCGGCCGCTCGCGCCGGCTCACCAGCTGCGCATCGAGAATGAGGAAGGGCAGCCCGCCGAAGTGGTCGCCGTGGAGATGACTGATGAAGACCGTGCGGATCCCGTTGGGATCGACGGCGAAGCGGCGCAGCGCGATGAGCGAGGAGGCGCCGCAGTCGATGAGAAAGGCGCTCTTTCCGTGCTCGACATGGATGCAGGTGTTGAAGCGGCCCCCGCTCCCGAAGGCGTCGCCGCTGCCGAGAAATCGCACGCGCAAGGCTGTCTCCCGACGTATGAAGAAAGCAATTTTACCACGGAGAGCACGGAGGACACGGAGAAGAGTGAGTGCGCTCTGCGATATTGCGCCGCCGCCGTCGGCACCTATAAGGTGCCGCCATGCAGTGGATGCTCGCCTTTGCCGGCGTGAGCGGCGTCGTGGCCATCGCCTTCGGCGCCTGGTCGGCCCATGGGGCGGAAGCCGTGCTCGACCCCCAGGCGCTCGGCTGGGTCAGGACCGCGGTCCAGTATCAAGTCTGGCACAGCCTCGCACTCGTCGGCACGGCCGTGCTCACGGCGGTCAAGCCCGGGCGGTTCCTGCCGGTGGCGGCGGGGGCTTATATCGGCGGCATCGTGCTCTTCTCGGGCGGGCTCTATCTCTTCGCCTTGAGCGGGGTACGCCTCTTTGCCTTGGTAGTACCGCTGGGCGGCATCGCCCTCATCGCCGGCTGGCTCTTCATGGCCATCTATGCGCTGATGCTCGACCGGCGCTAAGCAGGGAAAGATCAGCGCGCAAGGCACGCGACCTCACCCGCCCCGGGCCAGCGAAATCACCCGAGCCCCGCCCGCACCGGCCGGCGGCGCTGCCGGCCGATCGGTCACGATGCAGTCGGGAGTACCCTGCGGCCGCATAAAGCCAAGCTCGACGCCGATCGCGAAGTAGCTGTTGAGCGGGCGCACGGACCACCAGACGACCCCAAGCTCGCTCAGATGGAGCTGCACATAGCGGTCGAGGAACGGGTTCTCGATATCGACCGCAACGCGCGCGCAATGCTTGAGCTCGTCATCGTAGGGCACCAAGTCCCAGGAGAGGGCCGTCTTGTATTTGGCGACCTGCACGCTCGGATAAGGCGGGAAGGCGAAATGGATGCCGTCGGGATGGGCGGCGGCGAGCGGCCGCGCCAAGCCGAAGCCGAGCTGCGCCGCGACAAAAAGGGCCGCCGGCAACGCGCGCCGGCGCCGGCCGGCCGGGTCGGTCCCGGCAGCCGGCCCGGGAATGAGGAGCGGTGCCGCCGCGAGGAGGAAGAGAAAGGGGCCGATCATGCTGATCGCCTTCCCACCTGCCCACAACTTGCCCATGAGCACGAACGGCAGCGGTGTGCCCAGCGCCAAGAGCGTCCACAGCGCGAGGCGGCCCCTGCGTTCGCCGAGGCCGCGGCGCAGGCAGGCGAGAAGCTCGCGCCCGGCCGAGACGAGGAGGGCCGCCAGGCCGCCAAGCAGGACGAGCCGCCAGAGCACACGAAGTGCCAAGGGCAAGGCGGGCGACGGATCGAGGAAGTAGAGGCCGAAGAGGCCGCTCACGACATCGATCGGCACGAAAAGGGCGATCTCGGCGAGGTGGGCATGCGGGAACGCTCCGCTCTTGTATGCGGCAGCGAAGACGTCGGAGAGGTCGAGCGGGATCATGTAGCGCTGAAAATAGGCGAACCAATCATTCGTCCCGGTCACGGCCAATTGGCCCTGGCGGAAAAGGAAGCCCACGGTGCCTTGCCAGCAGGGCAGTGCGAGAAGGACGGCGGCCAGCGCGGCTGCGGCGAGCGGCAGCGCGCGCACCTGGCCGCGGATGCAGACCAAGAGTGCCACGAGGGCCAGGGGGGCCAGGTAGATCGACACACACTCCGGATAGAGGTAGAGCGCCCCTGCCAAGGCGAGCGCCGCCACGGCCGCGAGCCGCCAGCGCTCGCTCGGCGTCTCGCGCGCGCCGACGGGGTCGAGGAGGATGAGGAGCGTCGCGCCGGCAAGCAGCATCACCGGCAGGCCCGCGAGCTCGCTCCAGGCATCGATGTCGAAGACATATTGCAGGAAGAACCCGGTCGAGAGGGCG